>JBFIJV010000027.1:0-16573 GCA_041600575.1 Gammaproteobacteria bacterium
AGGGCAGAACAATATAATGCCGTCCTCAAAAAAAAATACGCCGTGTTTGTCACATTAAAACTTAATGGAATGTTAAGAGGCTGTATCGGCACAACTGAAGCTCATTTGTCCCTGGTCAATGCGGTTGCAAAATATGCTTATGCTGCAGCTTTCTCCGACCCACGCTTCGAACCTGTCTCTGCAAATGAATACCCGCAACTTGAAATTAGTTTATCAATTTTGACGGCTCCCACGCCCTTAAAATTCGAAGATGAACAAGATTTGATTACTAAACTAAGGCCCGGCATTGATGGCTTAATTATCGAGAAAAATAATGCGCGTGCGACATTTTTACCGATGGTATGGGAATCACTCCAACAACCCGAAGACTTCTTAAATGAATTAAAGAAAAAAGCCGGTATCAAGTCGTCCGACACACCTGATTTTGTCTGGCGATATACAGCTGAACATTATTCCTGAGATATCATCTGGAACCTGAAAAAAGTATTTAAAACTAACCTTGCGCCTTTTGTTTCATTCTCGCTTCATTCGCTTTCTGTTGATTGCCTAATTTTTCATAAGCCAGTGCAATCACTCCCCAGTTTTCAGATTTCAATTTATCATTGTTCGTGGCTAATGCGTTTGATTTTCTTGCCATAGTAATAGCTTGTTGCCATTGTTGTTGTTGAATACGTATCAGGGCTAAACGATGCCACAAAAAAGCATTCCGGGGTTCTATCCGCAATGCGCGTTCTATTGTGTCTGCCGCCTGATCACTCTTGCCGGCATTAGCTAAATTATCAGCATCATCAAGCAAGGCGACGATAACGGATTCCCGTGGTTTATTGATTGCTTGTTTTGATTTATCAAGACCTGCAGCTTCTGATGTTGTTGTACTGCGATTATCAATGTTTGGCGAATTTCTCTCTTCGACTGGAACTAACACCACTGATTTCGTCGCTTGTTCTGCACAAGCAGTAAGACCTAGCATTAATAAAATTAATATCGGGGAGTAATTATTCATAATTAATAATCAACACTCTATTCTTTCAATAACAATTGATGTGATTGGGGGCGGACCCCTTCACAAAGGGATACGCCTTTGTCTGCACACAAGAGTCTACAGGATTACTCATATCGGGATAATTTCGCCATTCAATTTCTTCAGGCTCAATCAATACTAATGGATCCGGCTTTATTTTTTTCATGATATCGATCCATATTTGCATTGCACCAGTCGACCCTGTCAGTTTTGCGGGCTCATTATTATCACGTCCAACCCAGACCACAGATAATAGTCGATCGCCAAAACCCGCAAACCAACTGTCTCTTAAGGCATTAGTTGTTCCTGTTTTTCCCGCCAACGGCATCAACGAAGGTAATTCACGAGTTAAACGTTTTGCTGTACCATTTTGAACAACTTCTGTTAATAAATACTGCGTCAAGAAAGCAGTTTCAGGTTTAACATATTCACGTACGGCAAGATCATAACGACGTAAAGGCTGGCCTTTATTATCCAATACAGCACGAATTGATTTTAATGGTATCTGCAAGCCGCCACTGGCAATTGCCTGATACATTTGTGTCACTTCATAGGGCGACAAATTTAATGCGCCCAGAAGAATTGATGGCAAGCGCGGTATTGGTGAACTCACACCCAGATTTTTTAACGTCTGAATAACATTGTCCAATCCAAGTTCCATACCCAACCTGACCGTGGAAACATTGTATGATTTTACAATCGATCTGATTAAAGGAATATTGCCATGCGTCTTATTATCATAATTAGTCGGTACCCATCGCTTGCCATTGGATTGCTCCATGATGAGTTTAGAATCGTCTAATGATGACAACACATTATACCTGCCGGGGATATCAAGTGCCGTCATGTATATCGCCGGTTTAACTAATGAACCTATAGACCTTTTTGCATCGAGAGCCCGGTTAAATGCATTTTTATCTTTATTTCTATCACCAATTAACGCTAGTACTTCGCCGCTGTGTTGCTCGGCAATAACCAATGCGGCTTGTAATGTACCCGATTTAAAACCTCTGTTTTTTTCCAACCCGGACAAACTGATCTTGATACTATTTTGTGCTATTTCCTGATTGTCTACGTCGAGTGTAGTGTGAATATGCAAGCCTTCATTTCTAAGGTCATCAATACGATAATCACGTTTCAGATGTCGCCTGACCAAATCAATGTATGCCGGATATTTAGCGCTATTCCAACGTGGTTTAGCGATGACACCCAGGGCTTTTGATCGGGATAATTTATATTCTTCGGCACTGATAAAACCTTGTTCATGCATTAAATTCAATACCAGATCCCGACGTTTCAATGCTCGTTCAGGATTGTTACGAGGATTGTAGTATGAGGCACCTTTTACAAGCCCTACTAATAAGGAAATTTCTGCGTTGTTTAATTCAGATAAGGGTTTAGAAAAATAGAATTCTGCTGCAGTACCAAAACCATGAATACTGCGAAGACCATTTTGCCCCAGATAAACCTCATTCACATAAGCACTTAATATGTTTTCTTTGGAATAGTGATATTCAAGCATCATCGCCATCAGCATCTCATTGATCTTGCGTGAAAAAGTTCGTTCACGCGTGAGAAACATATTCTTGATCAATTGCTGTGTCAGTGTACTGCCTCCTTGCTCCACTTTTCCGGCCATTAGATTAATAAATACTGAACGCAGGATACCAATCGGATCCAATCCGAAATGCTCGAAAAAATGCCTGTCTTCAACAGCAATTAATGCCTTAATAAGTGATTCAGGAATTTCGTCATAAGTGATCAACACACGATCTTCATCATGCAAAGGAAATATTTTTCCGATCAACATCGGTGTTAATCGAATGATATGCACTATTTGGCCGCTATCTATTTCTGAAATGGCCGCAATTTGTTTACCATTGAATTCGATGCGTAACTTTCTTGCTTCTTCAACACCGTCCCAATAATGAAATTGCCGTGAATAGATCTCAATGGATGAACCACGAAGTCGAAACTGCCCAGGACCAGTCAATGTTGTAACAGGTTTATAAGTTGCTTTTTTGAGTCTTTCAATGACTGATTTTTGTTCATAGCGACGACCTGCATATAATTCCAATGGCTGTGAATAAACCCTGGCAGGTATAGCCCAACGTTTACCATCGAATTCTTTTCTGATCTCAAAATCAATCCACACACAATAAGATAAAAACACACAACCCAGAATGACGATTGTCTGCAATACCCAACGTTTAAATAAGGATGCTTTGGTTTTCTTGCTTCGTTGTGTTTTTCGTTTACGAGTAATTGATCGTTTTTTTGGCATGAAATGATACTAATATTAACTAATGGGAATAATGATGATGCATTATTCAAAAACTAAATGGTTTGTAAAAGGCCTGCATACAATAGTTGTGGATAAATCCTCGTTTATAGAAGCCAGACTCATAAAAATGAGTGCTGAATGTATCAAATTGCGAAGGACACCAGAGTTCTGACAAAACCAGGGACTTTTTTTGGCTAAACCCCTTAATTTCACTCTCTGACAATAAAAAAGGCCCCGAAAACGGGGCCTATTAGTGTTTTAGAGAATCTCACTCTTGGCCTGTATTTGTCATACAGACTTCAGTAAGTGCTCAACTAACGCCTTTCGGCGCTTTTTCCTCGCATCTATGACTGCTCTGGCTTGTTCTCTGCGTTTTATATCCCGCTGGCCAGTTGTCAAATTTTGCGACTTATTTTTTTTTGGTTTTTCTTCTAGCCTTTTTTTTGGCTGTTTTTTTCTTAGCCTTTTTCTTTGAGGCTTTTTTCTTAGCCTTTTTCTTGGTAGCTTTTTTCTTAGCCTTTTTCTTTGAGGCTTTTTTCTTAGCCTTTTTCTTAGAAGCTTTTTTCTTAGCTTTCTTTTTGGCTACTTTTTTCTTAGCCTTTTTCTTAGAAGCTTTTTTCTTAGCTTTCTTTTTGGCTACTTTTTTCTTAGCCTTCTTTTTAGCTACTTTTTTCTTAGCTGATTTCTTAGCGACTCTTTTCTTCGCAGTCTTCTTCTTTGCTTTTTTCTTTGCCATGTTTAGAGACTCCCCTGGAAACTGAATATTAGATTTAACAAAATGTTTATATACATCACATTAAACATACACGCAAACAATTATAGTCATGTTTTATCTTTTTTCTATAATTTTTTTTAAATTAACGTTCATTGTTCATAAAATAATACTTTTTTGTCATTATTCTTGCAACAAAGTACGTTGAGTAGCCATAACAAAACCAGATCTATTTTAGTTTTGTAATGATCTCTTGCGTTACATCATTAACATCTTGCATACCATTTACACTGATATATTTTGTTTTAGATCCATTGTGATTTGATTGTTCAGTGTAATAATTTATCAACGGTGATGTTTGTTTATGATAAACATCCAAACGTTTTTTAACTGTCTCTTCTTTATCATCATCTCTTTGTACAAGGTCTTCGCCAGTAACATCATCCTTGCCTTCAACCTTTGGCGGATTAAACTCAACATGATAGGTTCTGCCGGAAGCCAGATGCGCTCTACGACCGCTCATGCGTTTGATGATAGGCTCATCTTCTACTTTAATTTCAACAACATAATCAACCTCTATGCCCATAGCAGCCATACCATTGGCCTGTGCAATAGTTCTTGGGAAACCATCAAACAGATAACCATTTTTACAATCATCTTCACTGATTCGTTCCTTTACCAGACCAAGGATTAATTCATCTGATACTAATCCACCGGCATCCATAACTTCTTTTGCTTTTAGTCCTAACTCAGTGCCGGCACTTACAGCAGCACGCAACATATCACCGGTTGATATCTGCGGAATATTAAATTTCTCTTTAATAAAATTTGCCTGGGTCCCTTTACCGGCACCTGGCGGTCCTAACAATATAATTTTCACTTTTGCTTTCCTCCCGTTTATTATTCAAATAATTTCACTAACTACAATATAATCTCAACCAAGTTAAAAATTAAGGCAAAAATACCTATGAAGATCGAACTTGATAGCGAATTTTCAACATCAAATAAAATTATTTCCTACTCTAGTGACTCTTTTAAGTTAAAAGAGTCACTCATAAAAACAAACCTGGTGATTTCAAAAGATCGATTAATTGAAAACTGGTCAGTAGATTCATATCAAAATCTTGCATTGCAACATCTGGATCAAATCATTTTATGGCAACCGGAACTTATAATAATTGGTACCGGAAGCATGCCAAGTTTTCCAAATCCCGAGTTAATTGCTTATGCAGAATCTAAAAATATAGGTTTGGAAATCATGGATACTGGTGCCGCGTGCCGAAGCTATAATTTATTGATTGACGAAGGCAGAGATGTCGTTGCCTGTCTGTTTTTACCTGATAATTAGTTCTCCATGTTTAAAGTGTCTAGCGAGAACCCTTCTCTTTGCAAGATTTGTCGCAATCGTTTGATTGCTTCAATCTGAATCTGCCTGACTCGCTCCCGAGTCACACCTAATTCATTACCAATCTCCTCCAGAGTAGACACTTCACTGCCATGTAGCCCAAAACGGCGTTCAACGACTGCGCATTGTTTATCACTGAGTAAACTCAGCCATGTATCGATATGCTCTTTCACATCACTATTTTGTAGTAACAGCGATGGGTCCAAATTGTGTTCATCTGGCAAGGTATCTAATAATGTTTTTTCTGAATCATAAGGACTGGGCGCATCAACCGAGGTAATTCGTTCATTCAATCCCAACATTCGCTTAACAACATCGATAGGTTGGTCAAGCATTTCAGCCACATCTTCCGGGCTAGGTTCACGATCCAGCTTTTGTGAAAGTTTACGAGCGGCACGTAAATATATATTTATTTCCTTAACAACATGTATCGGTAACCGAACGGTACGTGTCTGATTCATCAAAGCACGCTCAATTGTCTGTCTAATCCACCAGGTAGCATAAGTAGAAAATCGGAAACCTTTTTCCGGATCAAATTTCTCAACGGCACGAATCAATCCAAGGTTACCTTCTTCTATCAAATCGAGCAGAGCCAAACCACGATTCATATACCGACGAGCGATTTTTACAACAAGCCGCAAATTACTTTCGATCATGCGCTTTCTTGATGCCTCATCACCTTTTAAAGCCTTGCGTGAAAAGTAGACTTCCTCTTCGGCACTTAGTAAGGGTGAAAACCCTATTTCATTCAAATAGAGTCGTGTGGCATCTAAATCGCCCGCTAAAACCGGGGCATTTTCGTGGGCCAATACTTTAGTTTTCTTTTCATTCGCACTGTCATCCATGCGGCCCAGGTCTTTCAATACACCAGCATCCAATGCTTCCGGAACTTCATCATCCAATTCAACATCATCAATATCGTCATCCTTTGTGTTTGATTCAGCGTGTGTTGTATCGTCTTTCATACATTCACCGTATATGACTTACTCAGGCGGGTTTCCTGGGAAGATGTTGGGTAGGAGTAACCGGTTTTCCATTTTTGCGTATTTCGAAATGCAATACATTACGTCCGGCATTGTCTCGTCCCATTTCAGAAATTTGTTGTCCAGCATTGACTCTGTCACCTTCTTTGACTAATAACTTACTGTTATAAGCATACGCACTCAAGTACGTTTCGTTGTGCTTAATGATGATAAGCTTACCATAACCGAGAAGTCCACTCCCGCTGTATACAACTTCACCATGAGCAGCAGCATTAATCGCCTGTCCGGGCTTACCGGCGATGTCGATACCTTTTTTAGACGTTGGTGAATTGGATTTAACTAATTGTCCATTCGTGGGCCAGTGCCACTTGATTGGGCCATTCGGCAAAGCCACGGCAGATTTTGTTTTTTTGACAACAACGCTTGGTTTTTTCGATACCGGTTTCGATATCGATTTGCTTGATTTTGTCGGAGAGATGGTTTTAGCAATAGGCTCTGATTTTAAAGGCTCACCTTTCTTTTTGAGCGTCGGTGATAAACGAACAAGCTGGCCGGGATAAATCGTATAAGGGGCATTGATCTTATTCCAACTCGCCAGCGCTTTGTAATCGAAATTATAACGCCATGCAATTGAATACAGGGTCTCGCCTTTATTGACGATATGATAACCCGATTTATTTTGCACTGCCGGTTTAGCAGCCGGGGTTGATTTGCTAACAACGCCATGTTGCGTAACTGTCGGTCTTGGTTGTTTGATTTCACCGCGATTAGCAACCGGCGCAACTCCCTTGCTGGCACATGCCTGAAGTAAGACAAGCATTAAAAGACAGGTATAAATATTATAAGCAGGTCTCATCCTATCACTATCAAGTTGTATCAATACCACCAAGCATTGGCACAAAACTTACCGAATCAATAATTTCTTCTTCATAACCTTCTTCTTTTCGCGTAATCAACAACAATTTCTGATCACCCGACTTGCCAACCGGGATTATCAAACGACCCTCAATAGCAAGCTGTTCCAGTAATGATTCAGGCACACCAACAGGTGCCGCAGCAACAATGATGCCATCAAAAGGGGCATGTGCCGACCAACCAATATTGCCATCGGCATGTTTACTACGAATATTGGTGTAATTCAGTTTCTGGAAACGTTCTCTGGCACGTACTAACAATGCATTGATCCGCTCTACCGTGTAAATTTGCCTGGCAAACTGCGCCATAATCACCGTTTGATAACCACATCCGGTTCCCACTTCCAGAACATTTTTTAATTCCCGATCTTTAATTAATGCTTCCGTCATTTTTGCAACAATATAAGGCTGTGAGATTGTCTGGCCAAAGCCAATAGGCAACGCGGTGTTTTCGTATACACGACTGGCCAATGCTTCATCAACAAAGAGGTGTCGTGGCGTTTGACGTATCGCGTCAAGCACCGGTTCAGATTCAATTCCCATTTCAATCAAGGTATCTGCAAGGCGATCACGCGTACGCTGTGATGTCATACCAATACCACTATGTTCAGCCATCATTTATTTAAGACCTTCTGTCCAGTCCGAGATTGTTTTTAAAGATTGGTGACGTGTCAAATCAATTTGTAATGGTGTTATGGAAACTTTACCGGAACGGATAGCATGAAAGTCCGTCCCCTCGCTCGCATCTTGTTCTGAACCTACTGGTCCGACCCAGTACACTTTCCTGCCGCGTGGATCAAATGCTTCCAATACAGGTTCAGATTTATGCCGGTTCCCCAGACGCGTTACCGCAAAGTCTTTGATTTGTTCATAATCTATATCAGGAATATTCACATTCAATAACACATCTGCCAATGGTTTATTCACAAGCGACTCGATAATTTTTCTAGCGACCTGCACTGCCGGCTTATAATCAGATTGCCTTTCTCCAGCAAGTGAAAATGCGATTGCAGGACAACCCAGAAAACGTCCTTCCATAGCCGCTGCTACAGTCCCTGAATAAAGCACATCATCGCCCAAATTAGCGCCGGTATTAATGCCGCTAATAACCATGTCAGGCTCTTCCTCTAACAGCCCGGTAATTGCTAAATGTACGCAATCTGTTGGCGTACCATTTACATAATGGAAACCACGACTATCTTGTTTTACATGAAGTGGTGAATCAAGTGTCAGTGAATTACTGGCACCGCTACGATCTCTATCAGGTGCGACGACTGTGACCTTACCTAATTCAGCTAACATTTCTGCTAATGCTGCTAATCCAGGAGACTGGTAACCATCATCGTTACTCAACAAAAAATGCATAATGTTTAAAAGTGATTATTAGAACAGGGAATCTTAACTGAATTTGAACACATCACAGCCAGAATAATAAATAATAAGGTCGTTATGTAAATCAACGTAATAAAAATTCCAGTAATGCCTTTTGCGAATGCAAACGATTTCCCGCTTCTTCCCATACAACACTTTGCGGTCCTTCCAATACTGCGGCAGAGACTTCCTCACCACGATGTGCCGGCAAACAATGCATAAACAAGGCATCATCATTGGCGCACTGCATTAAATCAGTATTAACCTGATAAGGGGCAAATTTTTTCAATCGTTGGGTCTGCTCATCTTCCTGTCCCATACTCGCCCAGACATCAGTCACAATAAGATCGGCATTTTCAACTGCCTTCTCAGGCTCTCGTATTATGGATACAAAATCTTTAGTCGCATCAAGCAATGCAGCATCCGGATCAAATCCCTCGGGACAAGCAATATTCAATTTAAAATCAAAAATTTTCGCTGCATTCATATAGGAATGACACATGTTATTGCCATCACCAATCCAAACCACTTTTTTGCCCTGAATCGAGCCACGGTTTTCTGTATAGGTTAATAAATCGGCCAACAACTGGCAGGGATGAAAACTATCAGAAAGCCCGTTGATTACCGGCACATCAGAATAAGAAGCAAATAGTTCCAGACGTTCATGCTCGAAGGTGCGCAACATAATGCAATCCACCATTCTCGATAAGACACGCGCAGTATCTTCTATCGGTTCACCACGGCCTATTTGACTACCTGTTGGTGATAAATAGATAGCATGACCACCCAGTTGCGCCATACCGGCCTCAAATGAAACACGCGTACGTGTGGACGATTTTTCAAAGATCATACCCAAGACACGATTACTCAATGTAGTCTCAAAGTTTTTTTGCTGGAATTGTCTCTTCAGAACAGACGCACGATTAATAATCGATAACAACTCGTCATAATTCAAACTGTTTAGTGTCAAAAAATGTCGAACACTCATAAATTTGCAATCCTATTTCAAATATTTTTTGAGTATATTACTCAGAGTTGAAACGAGCTGATCTGCTTCAGCATCGCTCATGATCAATGGCGGTAGTAAACGAATAACATTACCAGCGGTGACATTAATCAATAGCTGTTCGTTTAAAGCTAATCCGACTAAATCGGGACATTCTTTTTCAAGTTCGATACCCAACATCAACCCTTTGCCACGAATTTCACTAATGCCCTGTACATCACTCAACGCTTGTTTGAAACTAACTAATAAGCGATTACCCAGTTCTGCTGCACGTTGTTCAAGGTGTTGCGCTTCTAACACCTCAATAACTGCTAATGCGGCCCGTGATGCTAACGGATTACCACCAAATGTTGAGCCATGGTTACCCGGTTGAAATAATTCAGCGGCCCTGCCTTTTGCCAGACAAGCACCAATTGGCACACCATTACCCAGCGCCTTGGCCAACGTCATCACATCAGGCATCACTTGTTCATGCTGAAACGCAAACCATTTACCGGTACGACACATGCCGGTTTGAATCTCATCAATCATCATCAAACATTCATGCTTATCGCAAAATGCTCTTATTGCTTTTAAATATCCCGGATCGGGAATAACAACGCCGCCCTCGCCTAATATAGGTTCAACCATAACGGCAACGATATTTAAATCTTCATTAGCTAATTCATTCAATGCATCAATATTGTTGTAAGGGATGTGTTTAAACCCCTCGACCAACGGATCGAAACCCTTATGCACTTTTGCATTACCAGTCGCACTCAAGGTGGCCATGGTTCGACCGTGGAAACTCTTTTCCATCACGACAATAACCGGATTTGAAATTCCTTTATTATGAGCATAAAGACGTGCCAGTTTGATCGCTGCTTCATTTGCCTCGGCACCGGAATTACCAAAAAACACATTCTGCATGCCTGAATGTTGAACAAGTTTCTCGGCCAATTTTTCCTGCAGAGGGATACGATAAAGATTGGAGGTATGTATTAAATTCGCTGCTTGATCAGCAACAGCTTCTTGCACTGCCGGATGGGCATGCCCAAGTCCACACACAGCAATGCCGCTGAGTGCATCCAGATAGCGTTGTCCCTGAGTATCATTAAGCCAGACACCTGACCCATTTTTAAACTCAATCGACAAAGGCTGATAATTAGACATTAACGCAGTGCTCATCACTATATATTCCAAGTAGTAGCAATTTAGACGACCCCAAAATCGTCGCTCCGGACTCCTGTCCTCTCACGACATAAAATTATGTCCTATAAATAATAAGCCCGGCCATGAGCCGGGCTCAAACACAATTATTTGATACTAATCTTTATAATGGTAAACCGGCATGACCATATCCCACCATGCACATTAACATCGGGATAGAAAGGAAGGTATTGGTTCTAGACGCCATCAATGCCACGACTTTACCTTTAGCGATTTCATCAGCACTGGCTTCAACCATACCCAGAATCTTTTTCTGGTTAGGCCAGATCAAAACCCATACATTAAACAGCATGATAGTACCCATCCAGGCACCAAGACCAATGATTAGACCGTTACCTTGTAGCAAGAATGCATTCTTAAGACCCACACCTATAAGTTCTAATGCAGCAGCACCGGTTAACCAGGTACCTAATGCGCCCCAACGGAACCACCATAATGCGCGTGGTGCTACATACTTATTGATTGCTGCAGGACCAGGACCACCTTCATCAGCTGCAGCTGCACCAACAGCAGGCACTTGTACGAAATTGAAATAATAAAGTAAGCCAATCCAAATGACTCCGAAAAAGACATGGAACCAGACAACAAACGATACCTTGTTAAATTCAGTATCACCTACTAAAAACATGATAATAACTGCTGTGACAAAACCAAGCGCTATCGTACCGTGCACTGACTTGAGTGGATTCATACTAAATTACCCCCGAAATGAAAAATAAAACTACTAAAAAACACTAAAATTAATGGGTAGGATTATACTGATGTCAGTTCCCGCTTCCACCCCTTTCACTACAGAAACCGATTTAAACAACAAAATGAGTCGTTTTAAGGCAATATCAACCAAATTGATAGATTTTATTTTAAAACAATGGCTTGCAGAACAGAACCGACCCTTGAAATCAATAAGATTGCCCTCAACTAGATTAACTATACTAAAGACTAACAACATTTAGTGATTGAAAGCGGCTTTCGCGTATAATCCGCCGCAATTGAAGTACAGGAAACACAAATGTACTTTTAGAATTCGCTCCGAGCCCATAGAAGCACTGAGCAACTTAGATAAGAATTTAAAACAGAGGTAAATGTAATGGATCCAATTGAACAAATTAAAGCGACACTGGCAGAAAACCCGGTTGTATTATTTATGAAAGGCTCACCCGACTTTCCACAATGCGGCTTTTCAATGAAAACCGTACAAGCTTTAAAAGAATGTGATGTCGAATTTGGTTTTGTCGATGTACTGGCACAACCCGAAATGCGCGCCAACCTGCCACAATATTCAAACTGGCCAACCTTCCCACAAGTCTTCATCAACGGCGAACTCGTCGGCGGCTGCGATATCGTCATGGATCTTTATGAAAAAGGCGAATTACAGAAGATGACCAAAGCAGCGGTAGGTAGTTAATCGTTTTACCTGAGGATGGGTTAGGTCTTTAGCCCATCCTTTAATTTCTCTTTCGTCATTCCTGTGAGCACAGGAATGACGAAAGAGAATAAGTTAGTCCTTGTCCTGCTCATCGAGCAACCTCGCAATCTCATCCTCCCCCATTGGTTTCTTCCTTTTAATTCGTAAACTATTTTTCCATTCCTTAGCGAAATCTTTCTGCAAGCGTAGATTGATCGCAATAACGATCAGCATTGCAACAAATGCCCCCAGACTGGCAAGCCCCATATCTTTTTGTGCATCCCAGACATCCCCTTGTGTGCCGAGATAAGCTACACCAAGATCACCGCCAAATACTTCGGCTGCAGCCCATTCAAACAGCTCGAAGGTCACTGATGCAGCAATAGTAAAAAGTAGCGGAAAGAAGTAACCCCAGAAACCTTTACCGTAAGCTATGCGACAATAGATTTCTCGAAACGGGTACGCCATTAACAAGCCATAAAGAAAATGAACCAGACGATCAAAATGATTTCTCTCCCAACCCATCATATCGTTGAGACTAAAGTTAAAGTTCGTCATTAAAAACGCATCATAAGGTACTTTGGCGTAGGTATAGTGGGCACCAATTTCATGCAGACACATGAATATAAAAATCAAACTGTAGGATATTCTTGAAAATGAGAATTTTTTATAGGTCAGCGCCATCACGATGACAAACACCAATACTAGAACATTCTCCAACGCCCAGTCCGATCGATCGTGCGGTGAGATAGCGAGGATTAAAAATTCAATAAAGAAAATACATGAAAGTATTAAAAAATATCTTTTATGTGACATCTCAATACGTCACAGGATGTCAATGTGGCAATGTATTTGAAACCGAATTAATCATAGCCACTGTCTAGCCATACACACTTGCCACCACTCTCTGCTTTAATTCGTTCCAGATATTGTTCATGTGCGGCGAGATCTTCAGCCGTGGGTTCGATAATGCGTAAAGGTTTTCGATTTACATTAATTATTTTCGCATGCCCCGAATCTGCCGCTTGTTGCTCTTGAGTTGCATCAAAGCTCAAGGTCTCCTGACCACCGGTCATTGCCAAATAAACATCCAGTAGAATCTGCGCATCGAGTAATGCGCCATGCAGATCACGACTCGAATTATCTATCTCATAGCGATTACATAAGGCATCCAGGTTATTTTTTTGGCCCGGATGTTTTTCACGCGCCATCATCAAGGTATCAATAACCGAACAATAGTCTTCAGTCTTGCCCCATTTTCTACCCAGTTGTTTCAATTCAGCATTGATAAATCCAACATCGAATGGCGCATTATGAATGATTAATTCACTATCACGAATAAAGTCGACAAATTCCTGTGCGATGTCAGCAAAGCGCGGTTTATCTTCCAGAAACTCATTACTGATGCCATGCACATTAAAGGCACCGTCATCGATCTCGCGATCTGGATTCAGATACTGGTGAAAGTGTCGTTCGGTTTTACGTCGATTAACAATCTCGACACAACCGATCTCAATAATGCGATGACCATGTTTTGGTTCGAGCCCGGTTGTTTCTGTATCGAGTACAACTTGTCTCATGCGTTATCCCTTGCAAACATTTCGTCGATGGCTTTATTGGCCAATTCATCAACACGTTCATTTTCATCATGACCGCTATGACCTCTGACCCATTCCCATTTGATGTTATGTGATTGGCATGCCTCATCCAGACGTTGCCACAGGTCTTTATTTTTGACCGGTTTCTTTGCTGCTGTTTTCCAACCCCTGCTTTTCCAGGCCGGCATCCATTCTGTAATGCCATTCATCACGTATTGTGAATCGGTTGTTAATATTACCTCACAGGGCCGCGTTAACGATTCCAGCCCCATGATGGCCGCCATTAATTCCATACGATTGTTAGTAGTATCAACTTCAGCACCATAAAGTTCTTTTTCAGTGCCGTTGTATTTCAATAAAGTACCCCAACCTCCCGGTCCAGGATTACCACGACAGGCACCATCGGAAAAAATATGTATTGTTTCACTCATAATTGTCTATTTGCGATCTTGTTGTTGGTTCAATTGCTCCGGATGCAATCATATGTCGTTTGGACTGCCACTGCATCTTGATCGGATTTAAGGGTATCGTACGTTTTTTAGCCACGACCACATACAAACCGCCAAATATTGGCCAGCAATATTTACCTAATCGTTCCAATGGAATGAGTTTCTTCAATAGTTTCTGATTACGCAAAGGTGGGGAAAAGAAAAACGAATTGGTCTTTTCTACTTCAAAATCAAGCAAAGATAACCAGTCCTTTATTCTGGGTATGGAGATCAAACGACCACTCCAGGGCATTTCGCCCCACCAACAAAGAAATAAATGCCATAAGCCCCATAAACTTAATGGATTGATACCGAGAATCACTACATAGCCATCACCAATAAGCACTCGTTCCATTTCTCGTAATAATTTATGCGCATCTTTCGAGTATTCAAGTATGTGTGGCAGCACAATCACATCAATACTATCCATCGCGATAGGTAAGTCTTCGGCACGAGTACGTATCGCCGTTATATGGCTATCTAACTCAGAGTCATCCAGAAACAATATTGTCTTGTTCGAAATACGTGATGCGGTCAAATAATTTGATTGTGCTGAGTAACCGTATTGCAATATGTGATAACCAAACAAGTCGTGCAGGATCTCTTCCATCTGCTCGGCTTCAGCCGCGAACACCGCTTTACCAAGCGGGCTATCAAACCAACTTGAGAATTTTTCTCTTAGTGTTAATGTCTTTGTATTATTTGATGTCATAATTTTGAAAAAACATGTCCGATCCAGAGATCATACCCCTACCCGCGTTAAAGGATAACTATATCTGGTTGCTGAAAAACAAGGCAAGCCCACATATTGCTATTGTTGACCCCAGTGAAGCCGCACCGGTACTCGATTTTATAACATCCGAAAGTTTGATCCCGATAGCCATTTTGATTACACATCATCATTGGGATCATGTCGGCGGTATCGCCGGTATCACTGATCAATTTAATATCCCGGTTTACACACCGAAGACAGAAACTGTCGTTGGCAGCACTAATCCCGTCGGCGAAGGCGACAGGGTATTACTACCTGAACTTGATATCAGCCTGAATATACTGGATGTACCGGGACATACTTCCGGTGCAGTCGCCTATTACACGGATAGACTGGTCTTCAGCGGTGACACCCTATTCACTGCCGGGTGTGGGCGGATGTTTGAAGGGACACCGCCACAAATGCATAGCTCACTATCAAAATTTAAAACCTTGCCTGATGAGACACTACTCTATTGTGGTCATGAATATACTCTGGCGAACCTTAAGTTTGCTGCTGCCGTTGAACCAGATAACACGCTTGTAAAGCAACGTTTAAAACAAGTCGAAAAAGCAAGGAATCAGAATCAACCGACAGTTCCCGCAACATTAGCAGAAGAAAAAGCAACCAATCCTTTTCTCCGTTGTGAAGAAACGACAGTCATCAATGCTGCCAGTCAAAACGCGGGGAAAAGCTTGAGTAAGGCCGCTGAGGTTTTTGCTGCAATACGGCAATGGAAGGACAATTTTTAAGAGTCCTTCATGAGTACTTAAAAAATAAGGTTTTTTATAGTAATTTTTACTTGACCCAAGGTCTGCATATCCATAGCATTCGGCCATGCATATGATACCTAAAGCAATTATTTGCTTTGTTCCAATAATAATAAGTGCTTGTAACTTCAATTCCACGCGACCAAATATTGTTGACCCCGCGCCAACCGCTGGGAAAAGCCAACAACTAAACCAGATTCAGAAACTCGCTATAAGCGATCCGAAAACGAGTGTCGCAAAAATCAATGTCGAGCAAGAACTCGATAATCAGATGGTCATTCAACAAGACCATCAAGATCTCTGGGTTGTGATTCAAGATGAACTGCAATTCAATCGCAATATTAATCAACGTAGCGTTCAGGACAAGATCGCCTGGTTTGCACGCAATCAAGACTATCTCGACCGCGTTGCGGATCGTGCGCAGCCTTATCTCCATCATATTATTTCAAAATTAAAAGAACGCAATATGCCACTCGATTTGGCACTCCTGCCGATTGTGGAAAGTGCCTACCACCCGTTCGCATATTCTCCCAGTCGTGCCTCCGGTATCTGGCAATTTATACCCGCAACCGGCAAACGTTATGGAATGAAACAAAATTGGTGGTACGACGGTCGTCGCGACATCATCGCCGCAACGGATGGTGCACTGGATTACC
>JBFIJV010000028.1:0-16343 GCA_041600575.1 Gammaproteobacteria bacterium
ACACCATAAACAGGCCAGCTGGAAAATGCCGCGTGGCGATATTGTGTTTGGTGTGTTCCTGTTAATTGCCCCGGTTGTAAACGCCTGGTATCTGGTTTGGTTATTGCCATTCGCTGTGCTTTTCCCGGCTTTGTGGAGCTGGACTTTTTCAGTAACGGTATTGTTATCCTATTCTGTCGGGATCAACTTAAATTCGACAGAAGTTGCAGCATTTGAAATACCGTCATGGATTTTGTTGTTAGAGTATAGCGCTGTATTTGCTGCTGTTTGCGTCGACCTGGTGCTCAGAAAATCACGCAATAACATGACGCACAATAATTGATAGAGTATTAATCTTTTGAACAATGTTTAATGGATATCATATGAAATGAAAATATGGGTCGATGCTGATGCCTGTCCGGTGGTGATAAAAGATATTTTATTTAAAGCAGCAGATCGCGCTGGTGTCTCATTAATCCTGGTGGCTAACCAGACCATACAAATACCTTCTTCGAACAATATTAAATTTATTCGAGTCTCTTCCGGTTTTGATGTTGCAGATAATGAAATTGTTAAAAGACTGGATGCCGGCGACCTGGTAATCACTGCCGATATTCCATTAGCAGCAGAAGTGATCGAAAAAGGCGGGCTTGCACTTAATCCGCGTGGGGAACTGTATACAACGGATAACATCAAGGCACGTCTTGGCATGAGAAATTTTATGGACAGCTTACGTTCCAGTGGTATACAAACCGCCGGTCCACCAGCATTAAGTAAAAGTGATCGACAAGTCTTTGCCAATAATCTGGATAAGTTAATAAGCAGATATATAAGAAATGGTGAAATTAATTGATCATCATTTGATGATCTGTCCATTGGAAAAGACTGGTTTTATCGATGATTTATGTAAAGAGGTTGAGGTCATGTACCTCAGTTGTCATAATCGCTGCGTCCCGAACAACAATAATCGGAATTTAAAATGAATATTAAAGGAGCACGGTAATGGATAGTGAATTGAATTTTGAAGGCGCGCTGGCAGTTAACTGGAATAATGTCGATGCAAATGAATGTGCCGATGGCATTACTGAACGCGTCCTGTGGGAGGGCGATAATGGTAAGAGGGCGTTGGTTTATGAATTTAAAGCGGGTGCTGTGTTTCCGGGTATAGATGTACACGAAGCAGGACCAGAACAAATATATGTCGTCTCGGGTGTTTTCAGTGACGGTCGGGAAGATTTTCATGCAGGTAGTTTTCTGCATTTTCCAACGGGTACATCGCACGCGCCAAAATCAGAATCTGGTTGTGTACTGCTGGTGTTATATCCAGAAGGTTAAGAGCTCTCTTTTAATACAAATCAGGAATAGCGCAACATGAAACCAGGCTGTTTGTTGTTATTTATGAGTTTAATGTTGTCCGGGCAAGCTCATGCTGAGAAGCAGGTATTATCAGAAATAAAAGCGCCAGATGATATGGAAAATATCCATATAGTTAAGCTTGCCAGTGATGTGTACTCAACAGATTTGGTTATCTTTGTAAAAAAGCAGGTTCCACTCCATAAACACGTTGCGCATTCGGAAACGATTTATGTATTAGAAGGAAAAGGTCTCTTGCAGTTGGGAGAGGAGTCATTTGAAATTGTTTCCGGCGATTACATAAGGGTTCCTAAAGGTACTCCTCACGGTGTAAAAGTGTTTTCATCTATTCCACTTAAAATTATTTCTGTTCAGGCGCCAGAATTTTTTGGAAAAGACAGAGTCACAGTAGATTAAAATAACTAAATATAAATTGAGGAGTTAATTATGGCGACTGAAGATAAATGTTGTACGCTTGTCCCTTACTTTAAAGTAGCTAATGGTAAATTGGATGCTTTCAAAGAGTTGTGTGAGCAGTTTATGGAAATCACACACAAAAATGAACCTGACTGTCTTTATTATGGCTTCAGCATTAAAGACGATGTAATTCATTGTCGAGAAGGTTATGCCGATGCCGATGCCATTTTGGCACATCTTGAAAATGCGGGTGCTTTACTTGGCGAGGCGTTAAAGATTTGTGAGATCGCCAGATTAGAGGTTCACGGTCCGGAACAGGAATTGGCAAAATTGCGTGGCCCGTTAGCCGATTTAAATCCTGAATTTTACGTACTTGAATATGGTTTTCGTAGATAGACTTACATGATCAAACAGGCCATCACCTAAAGAATATCAGGTGATGGCTTTTCTGCTATTAAGACATCAATTTAATCAGCGCATTTCTGGCGTCGACATCTTTAACTGCTGCCATTGCGGTATTGAATGCGACTACATTTTTATCATGTATGCCGAGTAACTTTTCCAACTGCAGGCTTTCGGCAATACTCGGCGCACCGCCCGATTTATATTTAACATCTATCTCTTGCAACAAGGCAAAATAGGACTGCTTGCTTTTACCCATATCCTGAAAAGCTTGATAAGCTATTTTCGCTTCTTCTGTCAGGTCATCAATAGTCATAATATAATAATATCCTGAGTATCAAGCAGCAGTTTCCATGTCTACGTTGTATGAACCAGTGCATGCGAGACTATTACATTTTTCACGATGTAATAATGCCTTTTGCGCTGCCCCAACATTCGACGCTTTCCCACCCCATGCCTTGAGGCAAGGCTCTTGCAGCGCGCGACCATATGAGAAACTTAGTGGCCAGGGCAGATCCGGATTATTCGCATTCATCGCATTTAGATGAGCAGTTGCCAGTTCGGCACTTTGACCACCGGAGAGAAAAACGATACCCGGTAGCTCGGCAGGAACATTCTTTACCAGACAACGTACAGTTTGCTCTGCTACTTTTTCAATATCGGCTTGAACAGAACATTGTTTGCCTGAAATCACCATATTGGTTTTGAGTATGGTGTGTTCAATGCTGACATCCTGACTCTTAAGTGCTTTAAACAAAGCTGACAATGTCATCTCGGTAACTTCATAACAACGTTCAATGGTGTTGTCTGCATCCATCAATACTTCGGGTTCTACCATTGGCACAATTCCAGCTTCCTGGCAAAGACCCGCATAACGCGCAAGCGCATGTACATTTGCTTCGATGCACGCCTGACTGGGGATGTTTTTACCTATCGTTATTACGGCACGCCACTTGGCAAATTTTGCACCTAGTTTTTTATATTCAGCGAGTCGATCTCGAAGCCCATCCAGTCCTTCGGTTACTTTCTCTCCGGCATGTAAGGCAAAGTCTTTTGCGCCGGTATCGACCTTGATGCCAGGCATAATTCCCTGATCAATAAGTGCCTTGGCGAAGGGAGTGCCATCGTTTGTTGCCTGACGCATGGTTTCATCATAAAGAATCATGCCGCTGATGAATTCCTTGCCACCTGGATTAGTAATTAACAAATTCCGGTAAGCGCGACGGTTTTCCTCGGTAGATTCAAGATCGATTGTGTCGAATCTTTTCTTTATGGTTGGTGTGCTTTCATCAATGGCAAGAATACCCTTGCCTTTTGCGACCATTGCTTTTGCTGTTGCTTCGAGTTCTGCTGCGCTCATTTTATGTTCCTCGTTAACACTAATTGATTAAGTAGTAGATAATTATATTTACAGATATATTTAAAGAGTATGTTCGAGTGCTTGTCCGACCTGAATAATCTTCATGTTGTTGGTGCCGCCGCGTCGGCCACGAAGATCGCCTTTGGTAATAATAACAAAATCACCTTCTTCGACGTTACCTTGCGCGATTAATAGATCAATCATTTGTTTGTTAGCTTCCAAAGGATCAGTATGGGTAATATCAAACTTCATCGGATAGACGCCTCGATATAGAGCAACACGCCGACGTGTGGATGTGTGTCGAGCAAAAGCAAAAATAGGGATGCCGGAGCTGATGCGCGACATCCACAGGCAAGTCCCGCCGGTTTCTGTCAGCGTACAGATAGCCTTGGCACCAATGTGATTAGCTGAATACATGCTCGACATGGCGATAGCTTCAGAAATGGTTTCAAAGCGTTGGTTGATGCGATGATCTGACACACGAACACTGCGTTGTTTTTCAGCCTCTTCACAGACGCGCGACATGGCTTCAACAACCTTGTCAGGATAATTGCCAATACTGGTTTCACCAGAAAGCATCACCGCGTCAGTGCCATCAATAACAGCATTGGCAACGTCAAATACTTCAGCTCGTGTTGGTATTTTATTCTCAATCATGGATTCCATCATTTGCGTTGCTGTGATGACAGCACGATCCATGTCTCGGGCCATTTTTATAAGGTTTTTTTGTACTGGCGGCAGGGCCGCGTCTCCTATTTCCACACCAAGATCGCCGCGTGCGATCATAATTACATCAGAGGCCTCAATCATTTCCTCGATATGATTAAGTGCTTCGGCACGCTCTATTTTAGCAATGAGTTGTGCCTTGCAATCATATTTTTTCATCATCTTGCGGGCTTTTCTGATGTCTTCCGCGTCTCTTGGGAAGGAGATTGCAATATAGTCGACTTTTATTTTAGCCGCGTGCTTCATGTCCTCTATATCTTTATCCGTTACCGCGCTGGCCGATAGACCCCCACCTTGCAGGTTTATCCCTTTATTATTACTTAGCACACCGCCAGTGATAACTTCACAATTAATAACCTTTCCACTGACAGAATTAACATGCAATACAATTCTGCCATCATCTACCATTAATTTATCATTGGCCTTAACATCTTTTGCCAGTTCTTTATAACTGACGCCCACCTGGGTTTCGTCACCGGCATCGCTGGCGAGGCTCGCGTCAATTTTAAAAACAGCTCCCTCGCGTAACTGAACCTTGTCGTTCTTGAATTGTTCGATGCGAATCTTTGGGCCTTGTAAATCAGCGATAACAGCAACGGCATGTTTGTGTTGTTGTGAAAGACGACGAATTTCCGTCATTCGTTTTTCATGTTCTACATGAGTTTGGTGCGAATAATTAAGTCTGAATACATCTACTCCAGCAACAAGCAGCTTTTCCAGCATGCCCGGCTGATCTGTAGCAGGCCCTAAAGTTGCAATAATTTTAGTTCGTCTCATTTAAGATATGATTATCCGTAATGGTTAAGTCGTTAAGTTATTTTAATGGCGTGGATATCTCTCGCCGGGTTATCAAAGAACGGGGAAACTATAATTCTCTAGCTCGCTCCATTGCTGCCCATGCTCGTGCGGCTTCTTCCAGGATTTCAATAGCAGGTAGTTTCTTCCCTTCCAGAAATTCAAGAAAGGCGCCGCCGCCAGTTGAGATATAAGAAATTTTATCTTCGACTTTAAACTTTGAAATTGCAGCAATAGTATCACCGCCGCCAGCAATGGAGTATGCATTACTAGTCGCGATAGCGTTTGCGAGGTTTTTGGTTCCTTGACTGAATTGATCAAACTCGAATACGCCCAAAGGCCCGTTCCAGACTATAGTTTTAGCCTTTGCTATCATTGCCTCCAGTTGTTTAGACGTTTCAGGCCCCACATCCATTATCATGTCATCAGCCTCAACATCATTAACAGATTTTGTAACGGCTTCTGTTGCTTCATCAAACTCTTTGCCACAGACAACGTCTATCGGCAGTGGAATCTGACAACCATTCTCTTCAGCTTGTTTCATTAGCTTGCTTGCGACTTCAACAAGGTCAGCTTCATACAGTGATTTTCCAACTTCATAACCGGCAGCCTTTAAAAAGGTATTAACAATACCGCCGCCAACAATCAACTGATCAACTTTTTCTGATAAGGACTCAAGGATTGTCAGTTTGCCTGAGACTTTTGCGCCGCCAACAATAGCAACAAGTGGCTTCGCAGGCTCTCTAAGCGCTTTGGTTAACGCCTTTAATTCGTTAATTAACAATGGTCCGGCCGCAGAAATGGCAGCATACTTTGCAACACCATGCGTCGAAGCCTGTGCCCGATGTGATGTAGCAAAAGCATCATTGACATAGACCTGACAAAGCTGTGCCATTTTGCGGGCAAGCTCATCATCATTTTTTGTTTCACCTTTTTCAAAGCGGACATTTTCACAAAGCACGACTTGATGGTTTGTCATGTCGATGCCATCAGTCCAGTCTTTTATTAAAGGAACATCCATGCCGAGAAATTCGCTTAAGGATTTTGCAACCGGTGCAAGTGAGTAAGCCTCGTTATACTCTCCTGCAACCGGGCGACCTAAATGAGAAACCAGAATTATTTTCGCGCCTGATTCCAGCACTTCTTTTATTGTAGGTAGAGTCGCTCGAATACGTACATCACTACTTATCTTGCCATCTTTAATCGGGACGTTATAGTCTTCACGGATCAACACCGTCTTTTCCGAGAGATCCAGATCAGCAATTTTTACTAGTATGGTCACGTTTTTACTCTTTATTTTGCGTTCATCAATGCAATAGTTGTATCCAGCATTCTATTTGAAAACCCCCATTCATTGTCGTACCAGGAGACGACTTTTACAAGCGTTCCGCCAATGACCTTGGTTAGCGAAGCATCATAGCTGGATGAGGCAGGATCATGATTGAAGTCTATGGAAACCAGTGGAGCATCGTTGTACGCCAGTACCCCTTTAAGTCGGCCATTAGCCGCTTCTTTCATCATGGCGTTTATTTCTTCAACAGAAGTTTCACGAGCAGCAGAAAAACTTAAATCAACCATGGAGACATTGATTGTAGGTACGCGAACAGCATAACCATCGAGTTTGCCATTGAGTTCAGGCAATACTAATCCGACCGCTGCCGCTGCGCCGGTTTTTGTCGGTATCATCGACATGGTAGCTGAGCGTGCACGACGCAAGTCAGTATGATAGACGTCGGTTAAAACCTGATCATTAGTGTAGGAATGAATCGTTGTCATTACACCGCCCAGCATGCCTATGTTTTCATGCAGGACTTTAGCAACAGGCGCCAGACAATTTGTTGTGCACGAGGCATTTGAGATGACAGTATCAGTTGATTTAAGAACATCATCATTCACGCCATAGACAATCGTTGCATCTACATCGCTACCGCCGGGCGCGGAAATAATGACTTTTTTTGCGCCGCCGTCCAGATGGGCGCTGGCTTTTGCCTTGCTGGTAAAAAAACCGGTCGACTCCATGACAACATCAACACCTAATTCACCCCAGGGTAGTTTAGACGGGTCCCGTTCTGACAAGACGCGTACCTTGTCACCATTAACGATCATGTTATCGCCTTCAACAACGATGCTGCCCGGAAATTTTCCATGCGCGGTATCATATTGAGTAAGATGAGCATTAGTATTTGCATCACCCAGATCGTTTATTGCGACTATCTGAATTTCATCTGTTCGTCCGGATTCATATAAGGCGCGCAAAATGTTACGCCCGATACGCCCATAGCCATTGATGCCTACTTTAATTGCCATGTTTTATGCTCCAATCTTCATATAAAAAATTTAAATTTTGTTGTTTAAGCCAGT
The DNA here is from genome assembly GCA_041600575.1 of Gammaproteobacteria bacterium. Classification (GTDB taxonomy): domain Bacteria; phylum Pseudomonadota; class Gammaproteobacteria; order Eutrophobiales; family Eutrophobiaceae; genus UBA7359. Next base: position 7,394 of record JBFIJV010000028.1, read on the forward strand.
AAATCATTAAGTTCTTGTATCAAATGTGTTTCAGTCAGGCCGAAGTGTTCGAACACTGCTTTAGCGGGGGCGGATTCGCCAAAGGTATCCACGCCCAGAGGAATGCCATCCAGACCAATATACTTTCTCCAGTAATCTGTAACGCCGGCTTCAACAGCAATGCGTTTACGGCAACGGTTTGGCAATACTGATTCTTTATAAGTGTCGTCCTGTTGATCAAAAGCAAAGGTGCACGGCATGGAGACAACACGAACATTTTTCCCCTGCTTATTAAATTGTGTTGCTGCATTAACGGCCATTTCTACTTCAGAGCCGGTCGCAATAATAATGACATCAGGATTATCAGAACCTTCAATCAAGATATAACCACCACGCGCAATATTACTTATCTGTGAACCGTCTCGTGGCATATGTGCCAGAGCTTGTCGGGAAAACAATAAACTGCTTGGCCCGTCTTTACGTTCAAGCGCAACCTGCCAGGCCACAGCTGACTCAACGGCATCGCAGGGTCGCCAGACTGCCATATTCGGCATCAATCGTAATGTGGCGGCTTGTTCAACGGCTTGGTGGGTTGGACCATCCTCGCCGAGGCCAATTGAATCGTGTGTGAATACGAAAATATTTTGTAACTTCATTAACGCTGACATACGCAATGCATTTCTTGCGTATTCAGAAAACATCAGGAATGTGCCAGAGTAAGGAATAAAACCACTGTGCAGGGCAATGCCGTTATTGATAGCGGCCATGGCAAATTCACGTACGCCGTAGGAAATATAATTACCGTTTCTATTGTCTTTGCTGATAAGTACCGAGCCTGACCAATTCGTTAAATTGGAACCGGTCAGATCAGCAGAACCACCAATCATTTCCGGCAGATGTGTCGCAAATGCCTCTATAGTATTTTGAGATGCTTTGCGCGATGCTATCGATTCAGCCTTGTCATTTGTTGTAGTTATATAGTCTTTGGCAATCGCGGCCCAGTTATCAGGTAGTGCGCCAGATACCCGGCGTTTGTATTCGGCGGCAAGCTCCGGATAACTTGTTTCATAATCAGCAAATAGTTTTTGCCATTCCGCTTCAAGTTTCTGTCCCTGCTGTTTAGCGTCCCAGGCAGCGTAATATTCATCTGGAATGACAAAGGCATCATGTTTCCAACCCAGCCTCTCCCGCGTCAGTTTTATTTCGTCGTCACCCAGCGGCGCGCCATGACTGGATTCCTTGCCTTCTTTGTTGGGTGAGCCCCAACCGATAATTGTCTTGCAACAAATCAGACTGGGTTGTTTAGTGTTTGCTTTGGCTTGTTCCAATGCCTTCTTGATTGCATCAGGGTCATGGCCATCAATATCATGAATCACATGCCAACCGTAAGCCTCAAATCTTCCGGCAACGTCTTCCGTAAACCAGCCTGCAACATCACCATCGATTGATATTTGATTGCTATCGTAAATCGTGATCAATTTACCCAGGCCTAATGTCCCCGCCAGTGAGCAGGCCTCATGGGAGATGCCTTCCATTAAACAACCGTCACCGACCGTGACATAGGTATGATGGTCTACAACGTCGAACCCGTCTTTGTTGAATTGTGCCGCGAGCACTGATTCTGCCAATGCCATTCCCACTGCATTGGCAAGCCCTTGCCCCAGCGGACCAGTTGTTGTTTCAATTCCTGGCGCATATCCGTATTCCGGATGACCCGGTGTCTTTGAGTGTAATTGTCTGAATTGCTTAATCTCGTCAAGTGGCAGGTCATAGCCACTAAGGTGGAGCAAAGAATAGATCAGCATCGAGCCGTGACCGTTTGACATGATGAATCGGTCGCGGTTATCCCAGTTCGGATTTGCCGGGTTATGTTTCAGAAAATCATTCCATAACACTTCGGCAATATCTGCCATACCCATAGGCGCACCCGGATGTCCCGAGTTTGCACGTTGTACTGCATCCATACTTAAAGCACGAATCGCATTGGCAAGTTCATGCCTGGTAAGCATAGTTCCTCTCCCAAAGTGGGCTTAAAGCCCGGAAAAATAATTATTAATTTAATGCTGCATTTAAAGCCCGGTGTTGTGACACCATCTATGGTGATCATGTGCAGTGCTTTATTTCCAATAAAATTACAGCGGTACAGGCAGGTGTGTACCTAAAATCAAGCCGCGCATTGTCGCTTACCTGCCACTTTGGGGCAAGATCCTAAGCATTATTTTTCCATTTTATAGAACATCCTATGCTTGGCGTTTGCTGTTTGGGCCCTTTTCCGGTGTTGGCAACCCCGATCATGGCTTCGAGTAGCTCATGTTTATTGTCGGCTGTCGGTGGTTTTATGCCACTATCATCAAGTCGACCACGATATTGCAGTTTAAGTGCTGCATTATATCCAAAGAAGTCTGGCGTACAGATTGCGCCGTATGCTTTTGCAACTTCCTGGGTTTCATCAAACAGGTATGGAAATGGATAATTATACTTGGCGGCAACTTTTTGCATATTTTCAAACGAATCTTCAGGATAATCAGCCGGATCATTCGACATGATTGCGACACTGTTAATGCCACTGTCAATGAGTTTTAAGGTGTCATCAACCAGCCGGGTCTGGATAGCCTTGACATAAGGGCAATGGTTACAAATAAACATTACCAGCGTCCCTTTCTCCCCGACACAGTCAGCCAAAGACCAGGTTTTTCCGTCAACACCGCGGAGTTCAAAATCAATCGCTTTTTCGCCGAAATTGCAGATAGGGGTTTTCATGAGCACCATCTTTGTGTCACCTTTGTTGTTATATAAATGTATAAATATTAACGTGTTTGCAAAAATATCGTCATATTTCGTGCGAATTGGCACTAATGCGGTTAGAATTCGCGCCGTTAATTTTCATAATAAAACTACGGATTACAAAAAAATAAATGGCTGACAATTACTTATTTACCTCGGAATCTGTTTCTGAAGGACACCCGGATAAGGTAGCAGATCAAATTTCTGATTCTGTCGTGGATGCAATCTTTGCTCAGGACCAACAGGCCCGGATCGCATGTGAAACCATGATTAATACGGGCATGGTGGTGCTGTCCGGTGAGATTACAACCTCTGCGACCATCGATTATCAGTCAACGGCGCGTGACATCATTCGCGAGATTGGTTACACCTCTTCAGAGATGGGTTTTGATGCTGATAGCTGCGCAGTTCTTGTGGCCATGGACAAACAATCGGTCGATATCGCGCAGGGCGTTAATGAAGGTGAAGGTCTCGATTTAAATCAGGGTGCCGGTGATCAGGGCTTAATGTTTGGTTATGCCTGTAACGAGACTGATGTGTTAATGCCATTCCCGATTACCTATTCGCATCTGTTAGTTAAAAAACAGGCCGAGGTGCGTAAGTCAGGTCAATTAGGCTGGTTGAGACCGGATGCCAAGTCTCAGGTAACCGCTGTCTACGAAAATGGTAAACCGGTTTCGATTGATACCGTTGTCTTATCTACGCAGCATGATCCTGATATCGAACATAAAGATCTTGAGCAGGCCATTATCGAAGAAGTCATTAAACCGGTATTACCAAAAGATATGATTACCGATAAAACGCGCTATCTGGTCAACCCGACGGGTCGTTTTGTTATTGGTGGCCCGGTGGGCGATTGTGGTTTAACCGGACGTAAGATTATTGTTGATACATACGGTGGTATGGCACGCCATGGTGGTGGTGCATTTTCTGGCAAGGATCCTTCCAAGGTAGATCGTTCGGCTGCTTATGCCGCGCGTTATGTTGCCAAGAATATCGTTGCCGCTGGTCTTGCTGACCGTTGCGAACTGCAAGTGTCTTATGCCATAGGCGTCGCCGAACCTACATCAATCAGTGTTGAGACCTTTGGCACCGGTAAGGTTGATCAGGGCAAATTAATCGAAGCCATTAGGGATATTTTTGATCTTCGCCCAAAGGGCATTATCAACATGCTTGATCTATTACGCCCAATCTATTGTCAAACAGCGGCCTATGGTCATTTCGGTCGCAGCGACATTGATTTGCCCTGGGAAAAAATCGATAAAGCAGACGTTTTGCGCCAGGCACTTGCATAAATAACCCGAGTTTCCAGTTGTCCTGGCGACAACTAATTTTGAAATTCTGAAGCGGGAGTAATATACTCCCGTTTCTTTTTTACAACCGTAGATCTGAGGAGCGTTGCGACGGATTTAAATCCGCTAGGCTCAGACAAACACGGCACATTCGAAAACGGCGCTCGCTTATTTGTTTACACAGGAGAAACAATATGAGCGTAGCAGCTACATCAGTATCACCCGATTATCACGTTGCGGACATTTCTTTGGCCGATTGGGGCCACAAAGAAATTCGTGTCGCAGAGACCGAGATGCCCGGATTAATGGCCATTCGTGAGGAATTTGCTAAAGAGCAGCCTCTGAAAGGTGCGCGTATCGCCGGTTCAATACACATGACCATACAAACCGCAGTCTTGATCGAAACTTTATGTGCCCTGGGCGCAGAGGTTCGTTGGGTTTCATGCAATATTTTTTCAACTCAGGATCATGCCGCCGCCGCGGTAGCTGACAAAGGTATTCCAGTGTTTGCTTATAAAGGCGAGACACTTGAAGAATACTGGGATTACACGCATCGTATTATGACCTGGGCAGATGGCGGTTCACCGAACATGATTCTGGATGACGGTGGTGATGCCACATTATTATTAATATTGGGCACAAAAGCGGAGAGCGATCCTTCTGTTATTGCGAATCCCGGCTCTGAAGAAGAAACGTGCATGTTCGCTTCTATAAAGAAGAAGTTAGCAGAAGACAGCACTTTCTATTCTCGCACCCTGGCCTGTATTCAGGGCGTTACTGAAGAAACCACTACCGGTGTTCAACGTTTATATCAAATGGTAAAGAAGGGTGAATTACCTTTCCCCGCTATCAATGTGAATGACTCGGTGACTAAGTCCAAGTTTGATAATCTGTACGGTTGCCGTGAGTCATTGGTCGACGGTATCAAGCGTGCAACGGATGTCATGATTGCAGGTAAGGTAGCCTTGGTCCTGGGTTATGGCGATGTTGGTAAAGGCAGTGCTCAGTCATTGCGTGGTTTGGGCGCAACGGTCTGGATTACTGAAATTGATCCTATCTGTGCTTTACAAGCAGCTATGGAAGGTTATCGAGTTGTCAGGTTGGAAGATGTTGTCGACATGATAGACATCTTTGTCACCACTACCGGTAACTTCAATATTATTCGTCACGAGCACTTGGTTAAAATGAAAGACCAGGCCATTGTTTGTAACATTGGCCACTTTGATAACGAGATTGATATTGCCAGTCTTGAAAAATACGAATGGGAAGAGATTAAACCACAAGTTGACCATGTTATTTTCCCTGACGGTAAGCGCATCATTCTTTTGGCCAAAGGGCGTTTGGTTAATCTGGGCTGTGCCACCGGCCATCCAAGCTTTGTCATGTCGAACTCTTTTACTAACCAGGTTTTGGCGCAGATTGAATTGTTTACCCATGGTGAGAATTATGGAAAAGATGTCTATGTCTTACCAAAACATCTGGATGAGAAGGTTGCCAGATTGCATCTGGATAGAATCGGTGCGAAGTTGACGGTATTGAGTCAGGAGCAAGCTGATTATATTAACGTGCCAGTTGAAGGGCCGTATAAGTCTGATCATTACCGATACTAACAATGTGAAGTGGGGAAGGGACAGATAGATAGTCTGTCCCTATCCGTTTACATACTGATGTTTCATCCTTCTTCACCTTTAACAGGGTTTTAATAATGGAATCGCAAAAACAATATACACCTAAATTTAGCTTTGAGTTTTATCCGCCCAAAACACCTGAGGCAGTAGGCAAGTTACAAACAACTCAGGCAGAGTTGGCCCAGATGAAACCGGATTTTTTTTCCGTTACATTTGGTGCCGGTGGCAGCACGCGCGACATGACTTACGAAACAGTGATGGATATTCACAATAAAACAGGTCTTGAAGCGGCGCCGCACATCTCTTGTATCGGTAGCCAGATTGATGAAATCAAGGCAATTTTGCATAAGTATGTTGAAAAAGATATTAAACGTATTGTTGCTCTGCGCGGTGATTTGCCATCGGGTGCTGCGGGCTATGGACCGTTTCGCTATGCGAATGAACTGGTCGAATATATAAGAAACGAAACCGGCGATCATTTTCATATCGAGGTTGCAGCCTATCCAGAATTTCATCCTCAGGCACGAAACCCCAAGGCTGATCTGGAAAACTTCAAAAGAAAAATCGATTCGGGCGCCAATAGTGCAATAACGCAATATTTTTATAATCCGTATGCGTACTTCCGTTTTGTGGATAACTGCGAAAAGCTGGGTCTTGATATCCCCATTGTTGCCGGTGTAATGCCCATCATTAACTGTACCCAACTGGTCAGGTTCTCTGATGCCTGCGGTGCTGAAATCCCACGCTGGATTTTGAAGCGGCTACAGGAATTTGGCGATGATCGGGTATCTATCAGACAGTTTGGGATTGATGTGACAACCGAATTATGTGAGCAACTGCTTACTAACGATGCGCCTGGACTCCATTTCTATACCATGAACCAATCAGCAGCAAGTGTCGCTATTTGGCGAAATCTTGGTATAGATCAACGGGTTAAGACCTAGTTAGATTAATCGCAATCGAACTTACCTAATGCCTCAGGTTTTTTCTTTATCTTTTTTCTACTAAGGTAGTTTAATTGTTCTTGCTGTAAACCCTTTTAGGTTGTATGTTTGACAGTGAAAGTATTTAGGAATCAATGCTTTGTCGTCGACAGTTAAAAAAATAAATACATTTGTGAGTGCAGAAAAGCCCTTATTATTATTTGTGGATGATGACCCTATCATCGTCGATGCGCTATCTATCGTGTTGGAAAAGGATTTTGATGTCATTACTGCCGATTCGCGCAAACAAGTAAAGTCTCAATTACAAGATTTAACCAGCAAACCATCTCTGGCATTAGTTGATCTCGGTTTACCACCAAAACCACATTCACCGGAAGAGGGCTTCAAGCTCATTGAAGAGCTAATGGCATTGAACGATAGTTTTAAAATTCTGGTTCTGTCGGGTCAGAATGATGATGCCAATATTCATCATGCTTTGACGCTTGGCGCTGTCGACTTTATTCCCAAGCCTTGTGATATGTCATTACTTAAGGCTCGCCTGGGACATCAGATGATGATGTTGCAAGCAGAATCTAAAGAGAAAGAGTCAGCGCGAACGGAAACAAAACTGCTTGGCGATAGTGCGGCTATTAAAACGCTGCGCGATTTGATCCAGCAATTTGCCGATACACCTTTTCCTGTGCTGATTGAAGGTGATTCGGGCACAGGCAAGGAACTGGTGGCACAGGAACTACATAATTTAAGCAAGCAAAGTGGTCTACCTTACTTGACCATCAATTGTGCTGCTTTTACCCCGGAATTACTGGAGGCACAGATTTTCGGACATACAAAAGGGGCCTTTACCGGTGCCGCATCAGTGCGAGCAGGCTTTTTTGAAGAAGCAGGAGAAGGCACTTTGTTTCTGGATGAAATAGGTGAATTGCCCTTGCCATTACAGTCAAAACTATTAAGGGTGCTGGAAAATGGTGAGTTTTATCGAATTGGTGAGACTAAACCACGCGTCTCAAAAGCAAGAATTATTACGGCCACTAACCGTGATTTGAAAGAAGAGGTCCGAAACGGTAGATTCCGTCAGGATTTGTATCATCGGCTTTCAGTACTAACGATACATGTCCCTACTTTAAAAGAACGCGAACATGATGTGCTTGCCCTCATGGATTATTTTCGGAATATATATGCCACCGAAAATCCGCCATTTGAACTTGATAAAGCAGCGATGTCATTATTGGAAGACTATGCATTTCCCGGCAATATAAGGGAATTGAGAAATATAGTAATAAGGTTGTCTGCTAAACATTCAGGCAAGCTGGTGTCTGCCGCAGAATTACAGCAAGAACTGGAAACTGATTATGATGAAAGTGCCTTTGAGTTCGGCAGTGAAGACGACTTTGTAGCGCAGGAATTCAACGATAAGAATTTTCATCTGGATGATAAAATTTCAGTGTGGGAAAGGAAGTATATAAATCATGCTTTATCCAAGGCTAACGGCAATTTGAGCAAGGCTGCACGCCTACTTGGCATAAATCGTACTACACTATATAGCAGGCTTCAGCGTTTAAATATAAAAGTAGACTCGGATTGAGCAGCGCACGGTAAAAATAATGTATTACGATTATTTTAATCTAAAACGACCACCCTTCAAGATAACTCCTGACACGAGTCTTTTTTTTCCTGGCGGAGATCGTGGCGCAATTCTTGATGCCTTGATCTATGCAATAGTTAGTGGTGAAGGAATCGTTAAGCTGGTCGGTGAAGTGGGCAGTGGCAAAACCACTTTATGCCGTATGCTAGAAAAAGAATTGCCGGACAATATTGAAATAGTTTATCTGGCTAATCCAAGCCTTTCGCCGGATAACATCCTGCATGCGATCGCATTTGAACTCAATCTGGACGTCAAGCCTGATGATACCCGCTTTAAGGTAATGAATACCTTGCAGACCTATCTGCTCGAACGGCACGCAGAAAATAAACAAATCGTAGTGTTTGTAGAAGAAGCGCAAAGCATGCCGATTGCAACACTTGAAGAAATTAGATTGCTTAGTAACCTGGAGACAGCGCAGAATAAACTTTTGCAGATCGTAATATTTGGTCAGCCAGAACTGGATGTAATGATCTCAAAACAAGAGATAAGACAACTGAAGGAAAGGATTACTTACAGCTTTTATCTTGCGCCACTTAAAACAGCTGAGATTAAGGATTATATAAATACGCGCTTGCGTGCCAGCGGCTATCGTTCGCTTGAGTTGTTCAATGAAAAAGCTATCAGGACGATTTCAAAATATTCAGGTGGCTTGTTGCGCAGGATCAATATTTTGGCCGATAA
>JBFIJV010000029.1:0-15992 GCA_041600575.1 Gammaproteobacteria bacterium
TAGATTCGATCAGTTCGTCTACTCATTCTCAATTAACTCAAAATCAATTTTACGCTCTTCCATATCCACCCGGGTTAATAATACTGACAATCTTTGACCGAGCTTAAACACCTTACCACCGCGTTCACCACGCAAGGTATGTGTGATCGGATCAAAATGATAATAATCAACCGGAAGATTACTGATATGTATCAAGCCTTCAATAAAAATATCATCCAGCACCACAAACAAACCAAAAGAGGTAACAGAACTCACCATACCATTAAACGTTTCGCCCACCTTGTCTTGCATGAAGGCACACTTAAGTCTTTGTGCAGCATCACGAGAGGCTTCTTCGGCACGTCGTTCGGTCATGGAACAATGCTCACCCAATTCCAGCATTGCTTGTTGTGAATAATTAAAACTTGCTGCAGGATTGCCCTCAATAAGATGGACTATAGCCCGATGTACCATCAAGTCAGGGTAACGCCTGATAGGTGAAGTAAAATGTGCATAGACTGGGAATCCCAGACCAAAGTGACCTTCATTAATCATGCTATAACTTGCCAGCGGCATACTCCGTAGCAACACTGTTTCCAGCATTTGTGCATCATCACGCTGTCTAATAACATGAACCAGCTTTGCATAGTCTTTGGCAGTAGGCTCATCACCACCACCGAGAGTCAATCCAAGTTGTGTTAATAACGAACGTACGTTCTCAAGTTTTTCGAGTTTAGGTGTATCGTGAATACGATACAGGCCAGGAATTTCATTTTTCTCAAGGAAATTACCCGCCGCAACATTTGCTACCAGCATCATTTCTTCGATCAATCGATGTGCTTGATTTCGCTCGACGGTATGTATCGATTCAATTTCTCCCTTATCATCAAATTCGAAACGTGATTCAAGTGAAGAAAAATCGATCAAGCCCTGTTTCTTGCGTTCTGCATTTAGTAGTTGATAAAGCTGATACAAGTCATCAAGGTGATTTAATAGCTGAGCACGTTTTTGTCTCGCATCATTGTCTTTGTCAACAACAATTGAAGACATTTCTGTATAGGTCAAACGTGCGGCTGATTTAATAATCCCTTTAAAGAAAGAAGAATGTTTAACCTTTCCGTTAGCATCAATATTTAATTCACATACCAGACTATAACGATCTACATCAGGTTTAAGTGAACACAAACCATTGGATAAAATCTCCGGCAGCATGGGAATGACACGGTCAGGAAAGTAAACAGAAGTGCCACGTAAAAGAGCTTCGTCATCCAACGCGCTGTGTTTCTTTACATAATGCGAAACATCGGCAATCGCAACCAATAGTCGCCAACCACCGCCCTCTTTTTCACAAAAAACAGCATCGTCAAAGTCACGTGCATCTTCCCCGTCAATAGTAACAAATGGAATACTACGACTATCATTTCTATCAGCGATATTGTTTGAATCTACTTCTTCTGATAAACATTCAATCTCTTTATCGACTGCTGTTGGCCATTCAAATGGAAGTTCATAACTACGTATAGCAATATCTACTGCCATACTGGCGTCCAGTCCATCCCCTATAATACTTAAGACTTTACCGATCGCCTGTCGATGCTTTTCCGGCTGGTGCATAATTTTCGTAACAACATACTGACCGTGTTTCGCTTTGTTCCTGTCTCCCGGCGGAATTAAAATATCGTGGTTTAATCGTTTATTGTCGGGCACCACATAATAAATACCACTGTCATCATAAAAACGACCAACCAGTTGATCATTCGCACGTTCCAGGATCTCGACCAGAGCACCTTCCCGCTTTCCCTGTTTATCAACGTTTACCTGGCGCACCAGAACACGATCACCATTCAATATAGTGCGCATTTCACGTGCGGATAAAAACAAATCCTTGCCACCTTCATCAGGGACTACAAAACCATAGCCGTCCGGGTGACCAATCACGCGACCTTTGATTAAATCCATCTTTTCTATCAAACCATAACTACCACGTCGATTACGGATTAATTGACCATCACGCGCCATTGCCTTAAGTCGACGACCTAAGGCACGGCGAATTTCGGGGTCTCGAATTACGAATGCTTCGGCAAGCTGCTTACGCGCAAGTGGACGACCGGCTTCACGCAAAAAAGCCATAATAGTTTCACGTTCGGGTAACTCGAAAACCTTATTGGTTGACGGCTCTGGCTTTGTTCTTTTACTCATCGTATTTGATCGATTGACAATAATGTAGTGGCTGGGTAAAGTCCGCGGTTCTTTAGATTCCAATACTATAACACATGCCGAGGTGGCGGAATGAAGGGCAGGAGCCCGAATGCCGTGGCAGCCAGGATGGCGTGAACGGCGGGTAGAAACATTAGCCTAAAAACGACCGCGCGTAGCGCGCTGGTAAATAGAAAACTAAAATATTAAATTTGGTGCCAATTTGAATTATGCCGAGGTGGCGGAATTGGTAGACGCGCTAGCTTCAGGTGCTAGTAGGGGTAACCCTGTGGAGGTTCAAGTCCTCTTCTCGGCACCAGTATTTAATATACTCAATCTATCACTCATTAGAGTACAATTTTGTATCTCTCGAAATGCTTTCACTCAGCGTCGTTCTGTGATTTATTTTTCCAATTACCCCACACATCTGCAGGTTTATTCTGGTTGGAGTTTGATTTTGAATTGCCGTGATCGTGTGAATTATCTGGTGTGATAATCGCCGATGATCGCGCTTGCTGATCAAGCGAAATCGTTCTATCCCGTGGGGGTAATGCATACTGTTCATCATCGGGTCTTGGCAATTGCTTGTATTTATACAAGTAGAAGCTTTCCACCTTTTCTCTCGCCCAGGGTGTCTTGCGAAGAAACTTCAAAGACGATTTTATGCTGGGGTTGCTCTTGAAACAGTTTAAATTCATGGCCTCGGCCAAGATCGGCCAGCCATAGTGATCTACCAACACGGTTAATAAGGCTTCAAGCTTAACCCCATGCAGTGGGTTATTTTTTTGTACTTCAATCATGTGTATACCTAAAGCTAAAAGGAACTTTGTATATTATTTCATGTTGTCATATGGATCACATGCTTTCTCTATCTAAAATCAATCAACACCAACCGCTCCCGTTTAATTCCACTGAATGCGGTCGAGTGTCTTGTATTTCACGCCATTTTAAATAAGTATTAACAAGGAGACTTAACAGGGTCATTCAATATGCCAATTAATAATACCGAACCAGATAAAGACAGAGTAAAGCCAGTCGAGCGGGCGCCCTTAACTCCTATGCCTGAGGTCAACGCACTCAGCTTTGATGACCTCAAAGATTGTTTTCGCAAAGGTATATCCGATTTTCGCAAGGCATGGGTATTCGGCCTCTTTTTTGGTGGTGTATTTGCTATTGGCGGGATATTTATTCTTCAGTCCTTGTTTGTTTGGAAAAAAATCTGGATGATTTATCCGGTGATGATTGGTTTTCCATTAATTGGGCCGTTTGCTGCTGTCGGTCTGTATGAAGTCAGCCGCAGACTTCATAATGGACAACCGCTAGTCTGGAAAGAAATCCTGACATTGGTAAGTTCGCAAGTCGGTCGTGAGTTGCAATGGATGGCATTTGTTATGCTATTCATCTTCTGGATATGGATGTATCAAATACGGCTCTTGATAGCACTCATACTTGGGCAAATGACGTTTTCCACTTGGGGACAATTTTTTGAAATTATCACCACCACACCGGAGGGTTTGGCATTCATTATCATTGGTCACGTAGTTGGTGCATGTTTAGCACTCTTTTTGTTTTCGGTCACAGTGGTTTCTATTCCTATGTTACTTGATCGCGAACTGGATTTTATTACCGCTATGATTACGAGTGTGAAGACAGTGTTTGAAAGCCCATTCGTGATGCTCTCGTGGGGTGTGTTCGTTACTCTTGCCGTAATGGTATCATTTATTCCGGCATTTCTTGGCTTGCTTGTTGTGTTACCTGTACTCGGACACACAACGTGGCATATCTATAAAAAAGCGGTGGTCTGATACTTTACCTAAGACCCACAGGTATCATCGTGAAGATCAATCAAGTTTTACTAAACTGATCCAAGCAAAAGTTTCCTGGCCAACTTAAAATTCGTCTTACCACTACCCAGCTTTGGTATTTCGTCAACACTCTTAACTCCGGCTGGAATCATCAATGGATTTACATTTGCATCCAGCATTGCCTTTTTAACCGCTTCCAGTTCTACATCTTTTGCAATCATAAGTATTACTTTTTCACCTTTCTTCTCATCGGGGATGTTGACGGCGACGAGTTCCAGTTCAGGTTCATTCAATGCTGAACGCACTGCCTCTTCAACGGCGGTCAGGCTGATCATCTCACCACCCAATTTTGCAAAACGTGAGTAGCGATCAACGATCGTCAGGAAACCATCTTCATCAAGATGACCTTTGTCACCGGTTTTATACCAACGTTTTCCATCGATAATTGTAATGACTTCATTGGTCTTTTCTGCATCACCCAGATAACCCAACATGACCTGCGAACCACCAATGAGTATTAAACCATCTTCACCAACGTTTAATTCAACTAAAGATTCTGGATCAACAATACGAAAACTTGAACCAGGTAATGGCATGCCGACTGTACCTTGTTTATTCCCCAGTTGCACCGACCAGTAATTAACATCTAACGCATCAGGAATATTGACACTCGCAACAGGTGTTGTTTCCGTTGCACCATAACCCTCATAGATATCTTTATTGAATTTTAACTTAAAAGCATCGCGCACATCCGGGCTTAATTTTTCTGCCCCGGCAACAACAATACGTAACGACTCCAGCATTAAAGGATGAATACGGCGGTTCTTGGTATAGAGTCTGAGAAAGGTTGAGGTACCACAAAAGATGGTCGCACGGTATTTTGCAATCGCCTTGGCTATATTGACAGCATCGGTTGGATCGGGATGACAAATCATAGGGATGCCTTCAACCAGGGGCATAAAGGTGGTTACCGTTAAACCAAAAGCATGGAACAGCGGCAGACTGGCCATAACGACATCTGTGTCTTGTGTATTTAACATATCCGAGATCTGTTTCAGATTTGCCATGATATTACGATGGCTTAACATAACGCCTTTTGGTGTGCCTTCACTTCCACTTGAGAATAAAATCGCAGCGGGAGAATCGATAGATACTTTTTTACAATAGAGTAATTTTAAAATCCCGGCGGGGAAGATTAAGGCTGTTATAAAGGTACATAAACTGGTTGGTTTGCTGATCTTCAGTTTCAAATCTTCCATATAGATCATGTGGCTATCGGTAAAGGCGTCATTCAGATCGACACCTTTTTTAGCCAGCTTTTCGATGAATTTGCGCGAGGTATAAATCGTTTTAATACCTGCTTTTGTGACCGATGCGGCCAATGCTTCACGATTGGAAGTGAAGTTTAAATTGACGACTGTCTTGCCACGAATTATTGCCGCCATGTTGGCGATGCTACCGGCACTGCTGGTCGGTAATAACAAACCAACGTTTTGTTCTTTGGAATAGCGTTTAATTAATCGAGAAAAACAAATTACTGCGGTCAGGAATTTAATCCCGTTCAATGGTCCAGCTAATGAATCTGCAACCATCAGTTCATCACTATTGCGTTTTGCAGTATCAATGAATGCCGAACCGATAGGTGGAAGATCGCTGGTATAGTGTTCCCAGGAATCTATAGACAAGTCAAACACACGTCGTTTCAAATCTTCGGTAGTCGTATCAATCGGCAAGGTCTCACCAAAGGCGACAATAATGTCACTCTTGATTCCTCTACTACGCAGATTCTTTAGTTTTTCACTGGAACGAGAGAACCAGCTACCCCATAAACCGCGTAAATAAAACGGTAAAATAACAGCATCAGCTTCTTCTGCTGCTTTTTCATAACCACGTTGAAACTCGCCCAACTGGCCGGTGCGGCTTATTGTTCCCTCTGGAAATAAACACACCACATCACCATTATTCAGACTGTCATTGATCTCTTTGAGTGCAGTACGGGTTGTACCTGAAGCGATCGGTATCACATTAAAGATATCCAGAAACCATTTCAGGTACCAACGCTCGTAAATATTCCGAATCATGACAAACCGAATCGGTCTTGGCGAAGCCATTTGGATTATGCCCCAGTCGATCCAGCTAATATGGTTGCCTAACATCAAGACACCCCCGGTCTCCGGCATATTTTTCAAACCTAATACCTGAAGACGGTAGCGGTGTCCGATTATGTAACTCACGATAAATCGCACCAGGGATTGCGGTAACTTGTAAACCGTATAGATAGTTCCCGCTATCGCGACCACCATTAAAATGGAAAATAATCCCAGACTGTCCATACCATAAAGTGCGAACAGTACGGTTAGGCCAAGAAAAGTTAACATCACTGTATTCTGGATCAGGTTGCTGCCGGCAAGGACGCGACCCAGTTCATCTTCTTCTGCATGAAATTGAATCAAGGCATTTAACGGGATTAACAAGAAACCACCGAACATGCCCCAGGCAAGAAAATTGATTGCTTGCAAATATTCATTACCCAGACCTGGCAACATAAATAAACACAGAGCAATACCAATCGAACCTACCGGGATCATGCCTGTTTCAATATGCGTTCTGGAGATACGACCCGCAATGATGGAGCCCAACATAATACCTATCCCCGCACAGGCCAGGGTACCCTGTATAATAATGGTATTAGTAATACCCATAGCTTCTTTGGCGTAAGCCGGATACGCGGCTATCATCACTTGTGAAATAGCCCAGAATATTGACAGGCCTATAATCGACAGAATAATTACTTCACGTTCGGACACTGCGCGTAAATTTGTTTTTAGATAATGTCCACGGGTATATTCTTTTAGTTCAAAATGCATAGCATCATCAACCGGGTGTTTCTGCGGTAAGCTATAGGCAAGTATTAATTCAAAAATACTAAAGGCAACCAGCGCCCAACCAATAGGCGCGATGATTTGTAACAATGAAGCGGTATTATCGTATATTGTGTTTTCCAAAAACTGTTCAAACAATATAGAAAACAAAAATATCCCGGCAAGAATGGCAATGGTTGTCGTTGCCTGAACCAGACCATTGGCGCTGGCCAGATTATCCTTGCCAACCAACTCCTTGATGTAGCCATATTTAGCCGGTGAATAAAATGCGCTTTGTAATGCCAGTAAAAATGTCATGGCAAACGCCGGCCAAAACCAGCCTAGATAGTAAAACAAGGTAATACAAAGCGTAATACCAACAGCAACCCAGGCACTGATACGCATGACGATATTCTTCGGATATTTGTCGGAACAATAACCCGCAGGTGAGATAAGTAATATGAAAGGCAGAAGAATGAGTGCGTTTACAATGGCTGTTAAAACTATTTGTTCCTGTCCATCATAAATCTTGAAAACCGTATTCTGGATTGTGATCTTGTGTCCTAAATCAACAAAAGCATTTAGAAAGACCACTGCAATATAAGGTAAAAAACCACGGTATTTAAATAAATAGGTCATTCAATTATTCCCCTTCAATTATGGAGATTGTTGTTTCCTATAAAACAAAGCAAATACTCCTCAATAAATTGAGAACACTTAAATGATCATTAACTGAAAGGGTTTTTCAAAACAATTGTCTCAACACGATCAGGACCAGTAGAAATAATATCGATAGGAACTCCCGTTACCTCTGCTAAACGGTCCAGATAATCGCAAGCTTTACCGGGTAAATCTTTATACTCTTTTACACCGACGGTAGATGTCTGCCAACCCGGATGTTCTTCATAGATTGGTTTACACCTGGCGAAAGCTTCAGCACCGATTGGAGGCATATCAATTATTTTTCCATCATACTTATAGCCGGTACAAATCTTTATGGTCTCTAACGCATCCAGTACATCCAGTTTGGTAATACATAATCCGGTTAGACTATTTATTTGAGCTGAACGACGTAATGCGACTGCATCAAACCAACCACAGCGTCTTGGTCGTCCGGTTGTAGCACCAAACTCATTGCCTACTTTAGCAATATGTTTGCCTATATCATCATGTAACTCGGTTGTGAATGGTCCTGAACCCACACGGGTGGTGTAAGCCTTGGTAATACCCAAAACATAGTCAAAGTGACATGGACCAAAACCTGTTCCTGTTGCAGCACCGCCAGCAGTTGTATTTGATGATGTAACAAACGGATAGGTACCGTGATCAATATCCAGCAAGGTGCCCTGTGCACCTTCAAACAACAGGTTCTTACCTTGTTTATACAATTCACTTAATCGACTACCTGTATCGGCAATCATAGGTATCAATTGTTTTGCTAACTTACGGATGTCATCAAGACATGTCTGATAATCTATAGCGTCACAATGATAATAATTTGTCAGCATGAAATTATGGTATTCCAGAATTTCTTTTAATTTTTTAGCCAGACATTCATCATTCAGCAAGTCACCAACACGCAGAGCACGTCTGGCAACCTTGTCTTCATATGCGGGGCCAATGCCTCTGCCAGTAGTGCCGATCGCATCTTTACCCTTGGCTTTTTCGCGGGCTTGGTCAAGTGCAATATGGTAAGGCAGGATTAAGGTACAGGCTTCACTTATCTTTATTAAAGAACGTGCCGGAATATTATTGCTCTCCAGCATCTCGATCTCTTCAATTAATGCATGCGGACTAAGAACGACGCCGTTACCGATAAGGCATTCAACGTTATTATGCAAAATGCCTGAAGGAATTAAATGTAAGACAGTTTTCTTACCTTCAATAACAACAGTATGTCCTGCATTATGACCACCTTGAAACCTTACCACCGCAGCAACGTCTTCGGTTAGCAGGTCAACTATCTTACCTTTGCCTTCGTCACCCCATTGGGTGCCCAGCACAATTATATTTTTACCCATTTAATTTTTCTTTTTAATATTAATTAAGATCTTTGCTGTTCCACTCACCTTTTTCGAGGACGAGTTGTTGATTACAATTCATGTCTCTCGCTGATGCTTGTTGACCATCCAATTCCACAACAACAATCTTGCCCGATTCACGTAGCGCATTAATTTTTTCAGTTAGTGCAGAATCTCCCGATGCAGGCGCGAAAATCCTTGATGGCGAATTTTTTATAATTGTTTGTTGCTTTAATAAAGATTTTACATCGGTACTAAACCCGGTTGCAGGTCTGGCTCGACCAAAGGCACTACCAATATCATCATAGCGTCCACCAAAAGCAAGGCCGTCACCTTCGCCTGGAACAAAAGCGGTATAAACCATGCCGGTGTGATAGTGATAGCCACGTAATTCCGCCAGATCGATATTGATAGAAACATCTGCATGCCCGGTTATCGATTCAGATAATGCTTTGATCTCATCGAGATATTGTTCAATCTCAGGTGAAAAGTTCTTGAAGCATTTTTTAGCCTCATCCAATACCGAGACATCACCATTTAAATCGATCAGTTCGAGTAATGCCTTACTGGATGCATCGCTAACTTTCCACTCTTTATACAGGGACTTTAATTCATCTTTCGCTTTACGTTGCAGCGCTTCGAAAACATCTGCCTGCTGTGTGGTAGTCAAGGAAGAGTTAGCGCTTAAGGTTCGAAATAGTCCAATGTGGCCAAGATCAATATATGTCTGACTAATCCCAAGCTGGTTGAGCGTTGCCAGCATCAACTTGACGATTTCAATATCACTTGCAACACCAGAATGTCCGTAAAGCTCTGCACCCACTTGTAGCGGTGCACGAGTATCACCGGATTTTCCAGGACGTGTGTGTAGAACAGAACCAAGATAACAGAGGCGAGTCGGTGTATCACGTTTTAACAAATGCGCATCGATACGTGCCACCTGCGGTGTAATATCAGCGCGAACCCCCATTAAGCGACCACTTAGTTGGTCAGTTAATTTAAAGGTTTTAAGATCAAGGTCCTCACCTGTGCCGGTAAGTAATGATTCCAGATATTCAACCATTGGCGGAATAACAAATTCATAACCCCAGCTGGAAAACAGATCAATAATCTTTCTACAGAGTTGCTCGAGTTCGATCGCCTTGGGAGGCAAAATCTCTTCAACACCTTCGGGCAGTAACCAGCGATTAATAATAGTCATAATTTATTTAACGAACAATATATAACAGTATCAAACCAGCCAACATGCTGCTAATACCTAAAAACCGCAATGTCTTGTTATCCATTTGAATCGCTGTTAAAAATACTTTACGAAGTCCTTCCGGATTCAGAAATGGCATCAGACCTTCTAAAATAAATACTAAAGCAAGTGCAGACAAAAGATCAGAAACATTAATATCAATCAATCTTTTTCACCATCTTATCTTTAAACAGATATTTTTAAACTGTTACCTGCTTATAACGCTGACTATTTACCTTTAGAGTCATTAAAATACCTGAAGAAATCTGATTTAGGTTCAAGCAGTAATATATCATTACCGTTAATGAAACTCTTCTTATAGGCATCCAAACTACGATAAAATGAATAGAATTCTTCATCTTTAGTATAAGCCGCAGCGTATATCTCTGTCGCCTGGGCATCACCTTCACCACGAATAATTTCAGCATCACGATAAGCATTCGCCAGGATAATCTCGCGTTCACGATCAGCATTGGCCCGAATTCGTTCCGCTGCTTCAGAACCACGCGCACGAAAATCCTTTGCCACGCGATTACGTTCAGCCCGCATACGTTCATACACTGAATTACTGACTTCCGTCGGAAGATCAATTCGTTTGGTACGTACATCAACCACTGTTATACCTAACTCTTCTGGCAAATTTGAAGTACTGGCTGTAACAACACTGAGTATCTGGGTGCGTTCTCCTGCAACCACTTCCTGTACAGTTCGCGCACCAAATTCATCACGTAATGCACGGTTAATACGTTGCCCCAACAAACCATTGGCATAAAGTACATCACCGCGTGTCGCCGTATAAAATTTCTCCACATCGGTAATAAGCCATTTGGCATAATAGTCGACAATCACATCTTTCTTTTCTATCGTTATAAAGCGTTGTGGCTCCTGATCAAGATTCAAAAGACGTTTTTCAAATTTCTGCGCAACATTCACCAGCGGCAACATAAAATGCAAACCAGGCTGGTCATCTGAGCGTTGTATTTCTCTAAATTTAAAAACCAGTGCCTGCTCCCATTGGTTCACTATGAAAATAGACGAATAGCCAATGACTGCGATAACAATTAATGGAATTAGAACTTTAGGATTCAAAGGCATTAGCGTACTCCCCTGAGTCGTTCATCAAGTCTCTGTCTTATATCGTTGGCACTCGATGATGATGTGGTGGATTCGTTGAAATCTGGAACAGAAATCCTTGAATTATTGTTTTGTCGCTTCTCAATCAATTTATCTATAGGTAAATACATCAGACTATTGCCATTATCATTATCAATAAGTACTTTATTGGTATTACTAAAAACCGATTCAATGGCATCCAGATAGAGTCTTTCACGTGTTACTTCCGGTGCGCGTTGATATTCAGCCAACAATTGACCAAATCGACTCGCCTCACCTTCTGCCTTCGAAATTATCCGGGATTTATAACCATTTGATTCTTCGCGCAAGCGTGCCGCACCACCGCGAGCTCTTGGCAAAACATCATTACGATAGGCCTCGGCTTCATTAACTTGTCGTTGCTCATCCTCACGTGCCTTGATGGCATCATCAAATGCCGCCTTAACTTCTTCTGGCGGTTTGGCGGGCTGCATTTCCGCTGTGGAAATATAAATTCCCGTTTTATAATCACCGAGTGTTTCCTGTATCAATGATTGTATTCTTTCGGCAATCTCGCTTCGCCCTTCGGTTAAAACAAAATCCAGCTTGCTCTTGCCAATCACTTCACGCACCGAGCTTTCGGTCACCTGTCTTAGCGTTGATGCTGGAGAATACACATTAAAAAGATATTCTGTTGCATCACCAATTCGCCATTGCACAGCAACTTCAACGTCAACGATGTTTTCATCCTGAGTCAGCATCAGTGCCTTATGAGTAATCGAACGGACTTGCCCAACATTCACCTTTTCTACCTTTTCTACCGGTCTTGGAAAACGTATATTCAAACCCGGCTCAAGCGTATCAACATGTTCACCAAAACGAAGTACCACACCGCGCTCCTGTTGATCAATGAGGTAGGTCATATCAAAGGCCAGCCACATTAATAATAGAATGAGTCCCATAAAAAACGGGAACATGGAGTTATTGTCACCGATTTTACCTGGACGACTACCGAACATACCGCCAATGCCTTTTTGCATTTTCCGCACTATCTCATCTAGATCGGGTGGACCATCTCCATCTCCCCGGTTACCCCAGGGGTCTTTGCCTTTATTGTTATCAGGTGGTTCATTCCAGCCCATATATTCTTTCTCCGACGAAAAATTAAGGATATCTTTAGTAATACCCTGTTTGTAAATTATTAAATTAAAAAATGAACTCGTAAACGATCTTAATAGCGAGTCGGTACCGACTGCAACTGTGATAAATCCAGACTCGCTTCTTCACAAAGCTTGTATAATCTGAATTCTTCAAGTTCTACTTCCATTGTCCATCCGCCTTTTTCATTCGCATCATCATATCTAACGGCACCAAGATCAAATAATTTTGCTCGTAACTGACCTGCGGTTACGGGTAAATTCAGATAAAGCGGTTTAGTATTCTGACGTAAATGCTGATCAATACTCTGTCGCAATAGTTCGATACCCTTGCCCGTATGCGATGACAGCCAAATTCGTGTATGCGGATAATTATCAGCATGGTCTATATGAGGCGTTTGCTCTGCATATTTATCAATCTTGTTATAAACCTCTATTTGAGGCACGTTTGATGCCTCTATTAACTCAATTACCTTATTGACCTCATCGATGCGTTGCTGACGTTGATCATGATCAACATCTATTACGTGTATCAATAAATCAGCTTCTCTAACTTCTTCCAGTGTCGCCTGGAATGATTCGACCAGATCATGTGGCAAATCTCGAATAAACCCCACCGTGTCCGTCAAGATGACGTTTCTTCCAGAATCCATCTCAACCCGCCTTAGGGTCGGATCTAGTGTTGCAAACAATTGATTTGCAGCTCTGACATCAGCACCGGTTAAACGATTAAACAAGGTCGATTTTCCAGCATTGGTATAACCGACAAGAGAAATGACAGGCACATCATTTTTCTTACGTTGCTGTCGACTCAGAGAGCGCTGCTTACGTACTTTTTCAAGGCGCTGGTTAATCAATTTAATACGAAACCCGACCAAACGACGATCTGTTTCGAGCTGAGTTTCACCCGGCCCCCGCAGGCCTATACCACCTTTTTGACGTTCAAGATGCGTCCAACCTCGTATTAATCGAGTGGACAGATGTTGTAGTTGAGCCAATTCAACCTGCAATTTACCTTCATAACTTCGCGCACGTTGGGCAAATATATCCAAAATTAATCCAATCCGGTCGATAACACGCAAATTGATGTGTTTTTGCAGATTACGTTCTTGTGCCGGGGTCAAAGGGTGATTGAATATGACTACATCCGCATCGAGTTGCTCGGCCTGAGCAGTGATTTCATCCGCTTTACCCTTACCAACAAATAGTTGAGCATCAGGCACTTGACGGGGAGCTAAGATTGAACCGATTACATCCAGTCCGGATGAATCAACCAATTGAACAAATTCATTAAATGCATCATCCGCCGTAGATTTATTAAAATCGACGTAAACGATTAAGGCACGCTGAATGTCAGCGGATTTTGATTCCAAATGCTTACCAGATTAAATTAATTGAGATCACGCGTCTTCGCCGGATTCCTCATCCGAACGAGGAAGTTTGACGTTTCTAGCAGGTACAATTGTTGACACAGCATGCTTGTATACCAATTGGCTCACCGAATTTTTAAGCAGTATCACAAATTGATCAAATGATTCTACTTGTCCTTGTAATTTTATACCATTGACCAAAAATATGGATACAGGAATACGCTCTTTTCTGAGAGCATTTAAAAAAGGATCCTGCAATGAGTGCCCCTTACTCATAATAATTCTCCTTCCGATATAATTATTCTTATTCATAGCGTCGTAATAATAAAAATACGACTATTTTTATTTATTATCTGCCAAGTATATTACAAATGGGATAATTTTACGGGTAATTATCCAGATTTTTCAGAATTTCAGGAAAAATCCCGCTTTTGTATGGATCATACCATTTTGCATTGCTTTCAGACCGACACCAGGTGATCTGTCGCTTTGCCAGTTGCCGTGTTGCAACTATGGCATATTCCTGCATTTCATCAAAACTACATTCGCCATCTAAATAACGCCATACCTGCCTGTAGCCCACCAGACGCATTGATGGCAAGGCCAATGATAAATCACCACGATGGTATAAAGCCTCAACCTCATCAATAAGTCCCGACTTCAACATCTGTAAAAACCGTTGTTTGACGTTGTCATGCAAGCTTGAACGCTCTTCGGGCACCAGAATGATTTTCTTTATGGGGTACGGAAAAGGTTGTTTTTGTTCTTCAGAAATCAATGTGGATAGCGTTTTTCCTGTAATTTCATAGACTTCCAACGCACGTTGAATTCGCTGTGGGTCATTTTCATTAATGCGCGTAGCGGCTTCGGGATCAATGCTATGCAATCTTGCATGCAGGCTTTGCCATCCATTTGCTGCGGCTTCCGCTTCAAGCCTCGCCCGTATCCCGAAGTTGGCATCGGGTAAATCCGCCAATCCTTGTTCCAGTGCCCTAAAATATAAGCCAGTACCGCCTACCAGAATAGGAGTCTTGTTTTTATTCAGGATTTCCTTGATCGCAGCGTTGGCATCTTCCTGAAACAGTGCCGCTGAATATGGTTCGACCGGGTCACAAATATCAATCAAACGATGTGGCGCCTTTGCCAATAGTGCTTTATCCGGTTTCGCAGTACCTATATCCATCCCGCGATAGACCATGGCCGAATCAACACTGATTATTTCACAATCGATATTCTCATTTAAATAGACGGCCAAATCCGTTTTACCGGCGGCAGTCGGCCCCATTATAAAAATTACAGAATTTGAATTATTCATGATTTACTTTTTGAGTAATGACGACAATGAATCAATATCAAGTTTCCGCCAGGGTAATGGCGTGGATTCAGAAACTGCATTTTCATAAACAAGAATGTCATTAACTAATTGTTCCAGACTTTTATCGTCTAATGTTGTACCCGAGTCATTCACATGTTGAGCAAGTTTACGTGCAATCGATTCATCTGAATTATTTTTCATTAGCACATCAAGTAAGTCATTAACGAGGGAGATCGACTCTGAATAAATTAATTGTGCCGGTATCGAGCGAATCAATACCTGACTAGGCGAGATCTGTTCTAATTCAAATCCCCAGCGTTGAATTTTTATGTTTTGTTCAATCAGGAATTCAAGCCTGGTTTTGCTCAATTCACACGTTACTGGAACCAGAATTGGTCGTTTAGTAATGCTATTTGAAACGAAATGTTCAAGCAGACGCCCGGTTGTTACTACTATTCTGGCTTTAGCGATATCAATCAAATAGGATTCATTGCCTATCCTGGCAACAAGAAATTGATTCGAAAATAACGTTAAATATTTTGCTGCGGGTTTGTTGCTATCAAGAATATCCTTTTGTTTAAAATCAGACGCTCCATAAACATTAACAGTTTCGTTGATATTCTGTTGAACATGAGGGCTATTGTCTGCGTAGCGAAGATCTCTATCTATATTGATTATCGGTTTATTCAAACATGACAACAAACTACTGTAGATAAAATCATGAATATTTCTGGTTTCTGAAAATCGGACTTCCGACTTCGCAGGATGGACATTCACATCGACTAAAGACGGATCTAATTCAAGATGCAATACGTAACTGGGATAACGACCTACGGCAATGCGATCATCATAAGCTAACCTTAATGCATGATTTACATGCTTATCATGCACAAGACGACCGTTGACATAAAAATATTGTCTATCTGATTGACTTCGAGCCACATCACTTAAGCCCA
>JBFIJV010000030.1:0-15674 GCA_041600575.1 Gammaproteobacteria bacterium
TTAAATAGCCACGCTCATTTAAAAATCCGACATCACCAGTTTTAAAAAAGCCATCATCGGTAAATTCTTCTTTTGTTTTATCGGGTTTTTGCCAATAACCCTTAAATATATTTGGACCCGATACCTCAATATTACCCGTTTCATTTTCTTCAAGGACGCTTCCATCATTAGCTGTAATCCTGATTGTGACTCCCGGTAATGCCGGTCCCACAGAACCGGGCAATCTTTCATCGTCTAAGGGATTTGATGCGATCATGACCGTTTCTGTCATGCCATAACGTTCAAGTATGCGATGACCTGTTCGTGTATAAAATTTATCCGAGACTTCTTTCAGCAATGGAGCAGAGCCGGAAATGAAGAGACGCATCTTAGTAAGTATTTTTTTACTGAACCCGGAATGAGACAGCAAACGTGTATAAAAAGTAGGAACGCCCATTAATACTGTTGTCTTTGGCAAGGATTCAACAACATCATTTACATCAAACTGCGATAAAAAAATCATTGATGTACCACTCAGTAATACACAGTTTAGTGCGACAAACAAACCATGAACATGAAATATTGGCAGTGCATGCAGCAGTATGTCTTCTTCATTGAATCCCCAGCTTTGATGCACAGTTAATGCATTTGATGCCAGGTTACCATGCGTAACCATGGCTCCTTTAGGCTTTCCTGTGGTGCCACTGGTATACAGTATACAGGCTATGTCATCCGCTTCTAAAATAGCAATGTCTTCTGCATTGCTTTTAACAGTTGTGTTTTCGATTAAAGTGCCGTTTCCATTTTTATCTAACGTTAATAGCGATATCTTACTTCGCTCGGATAAAAGCTGTGCTTTGATTAGCGGCGAGTCCGGATCACAAACAACCAAAGCAGGTTCTATATCATCTAAAAAATAGGATAACTCTGATGCCGTATAAGCCGTATTTAAAGGGATTGATATAACGCCAAGTTTTAAACAGGCAAGATATAGAAAAATTGCTTCGGGTGATTTATGTACTTGAAAGATTATCCTGTCACCCTTCTTTACACCAGCACTTAGCATGATATTTGCAATCGTCGAGGTGGTTTGGGTTAAATCGTGATAACTATATCGTTTTCCTTCTTTTGTTTCGATGAAATTTTGTGATAGGTCCTTTGGAAACCGTTCTTTAAAAAGCGTGTATAGATTACTCATATATTATTTATCAGTTTAATAAACATACTTAATTAATTATAGAACTGATTATTCAATGCCGTTCTATAGAGAAGGTATGTTATTAAATTATTATTAATTGGTCATTCTACAATAAAAAAGGCGAATCCTGAAAATAGAATTCGCCTATAAAGAGGGGGTGAATATATTCAAAAAAAGAACGGGCTTAAAACGTAGCAGTCACACCAACAAACGCATTGATTGGTGCTCCCGCACCTAGAAATGTCGCATCAGAAAAAGTCTGAGTTACGCCAGAACCATCAAATACTTCATCAGGTTCACCTAACAGACCAAATGTTTCATAGTCTGTGTCGAACAAATTGTTGACTCGTGCAAAAACGGCAAAGGTTTTATTGATTTTATAAGTACTGTTTAAGTTGACGACAGCATAACCATCAACTGGGCCTAATTCATTACTCTCATCGCCTCTAAGTACTTGAGTAGAGTTATAGATCATATTAGCGCCGATAGAGAATTTTTCTGTAAATGAATAGAGACCACCTAGTTTAAAAGAGTGTTCGGGTATGCCCGGGATCCGGTCGCCTGAATTCACCTGTATCTCATTGGCATCACCATCGCCATTTAAGTCCGCAGCATTGGGATGGTTGGCACTGATACCAACAAAGGCATCCTGGAATGTAGCATCGACAAAACTATAGTTTAAATACCAATTTAGTTTTTTATTTAATATGCCAGATAATCCTAGTTCTGCCCCAACTCTTTCTGTATCACCAACATTTCGGAAGAAACCCTGACTTGACGTAGTCCCGCCAGTAGAACCAAAGATGATGTCGTCGTTATTGGTGCTATGGAATGCACTGATACTGTAGTTTATTTGATTCTTATATGTACCTCTAAAACCACCTTCGAAACTTTTAGTGACAACTTGTTCCAATGGTGGGTCAGCTAGAAATGCATTAGGTAGATTACAAGGGGCGTCCTCTCGGGCACAAAGAAGTTCAATAGGAGTAGGAGCTCTTGATGATTCACTATAGCTACCGTAAACACCCGTTGAGTCGTTAAAATTATAATTAATACCAAAAGCTGGATTGATACGATCAAAATCATGCTCGCCATTCAGATCGTTAGGATTATCTGGATCAGCAAAAAGATATTCTGTGGATCTATCCCCGACAACAATATGTGAATTGTTGTAACGAACTGATGCTGTTAATGCCAGCTTTTCCGTTACTGACAAGGTATCTGTCGCATACAAAGACCAAACACGGTTATGTGCTTTAATATTATTGCCTTCTTCAGGAACGAACAAGGTTGTTCCAGCTGTTCCTCTGTCTGCACTAGCTACTGTGCAATCAGTGCCATTCAACGTACAGTTTAACGAAGCAATTTCCACCGCTGATGAGAAATCAATCACACCTTGTTGATAAGCAGTGCCAAAAATAAATTGATTTTGACGACCAAATAAATTATTTAAGAAAGTTGTTTGGAAATTTGCACCAAAACCTTCCTGATTGCGATTACTTAAATTGTTAATAGCATTTCGTTCAGAGCCATCAGGACTGGTTTCTGCAATATTGTTTCCATTTTGATCTTCAATAGGGGCAGTTAGGTCATCTTCTTCGCAAAGTAGACCTGCATTTGCACCGCCACAGTCTGTGTATTCAGAACCATCCCCATTAAAACTCTCTGTTCGGTTTCTTCGATAAAAACCATTTCCGCTTATCAGAATTGTATTGGTCGCCCAATGAGTACCTTCCAGATTGATCATTGTCATTTCGTTTTTAGTTTGATCTGGTGAAGTGAATACGGCTTCTCTATCAATTTCCAGTAATTCTGCGGGAGATGAGCCGTTTCCAATGAGGTCGGTATGAGCCTGATTTAAAGTCAGATCAAGTGTTGTACTTTCACCACGATAGCTCAATGAACCAAATAGGTTTAATGCGTCGGAAGGAGATGCATCTCGCCAACCATCTTCATCGAAATAATTAGCCGTTGCATAATAACCCCATTTACCATTATTACCCCCGGATTCAAGCGTCGTAACTATCCGTTCAAATGAACCGCCATAAGTTTCTATACTATGCCCAGGGTGTGTAAATCCATTTTTTGTCGTAATTGAGAGAGAGCCTCCCAGAGTGTTCAAACCAAAGACAGGGTTGGCACCGCCGATTAAATTTATGCTGGCAATGGATGATTCAGGCACCAGATCCCAATTCATCGAATCGCCGAAGGGTTCATTGATACGTACGCCATTTTGAAATACAGCTAGTCCTTGTGGTAAACCCAATAATGGAGAAAGTGAATAACCTCTGTATTGGACATCAGCCTGTAGGGGATTGTTTTGAGCATCGTTAATTGTAACGCTACCCAAATTGTAATTCATGAAATCTGATAATCCTAAGGTTTGACTGCGTTCGATATCTTCGCTTGTAGCAGTTTGCACGCTGTAAGGAATTAGTTCTTCTGGCAAACCAACACCATGAGTAGGTGTGATTCCAATGACTTCAACAGTATCTTTTTTCTGGATGTTTTCTGCAGAGAAAACAATCTGAGAGATTGTCATTGTATTGCACAACATTATGCAGGCTGCTATACGAATTGCAGTCATAGGTGTTTATACTCCGAATGATTAAATACTTTAAAGGTGGTTATTATTAATGAGGCTAAGATTACTGATCTAGTAAAATTATTGAAAGGGAGTTATGTCTTAAAAACGCAGGAAAAACTCCCGATTTAGCGGTGCTGATTTAACTCTATAGATGTTCTTCCAGTATTTCTCGTTCTTCTTCACTGATCTTTGCATTCTGTAAACGATTTTTGATCATGTCTTTATTGATATGCCCGCCTTCAATTAAATTTTTTCTTTCTTCCGGGGAGAGTGTGTCCATAAAAAACAGATTACTCGGCGGGTGATAACCAGCTTCAATAATAACATTCGCCTCATTGGCCATTAATCTATATTTTCCAATATCTTTTTTGAGACGATCATCGGCAAATGATTTATCAGCGATGCCGGAGGTGTAAATCGAATGTATTTCCATTTTGTAACTTATAATATGACCCGGATCACCTGTCTTTTCGATTTGTGCTTCAATATGTTGAAGTCGAGGGCGTAACAATTCTCTTAAAGTGTTGAGTACTTCTTGATCCTCAAGTCTTTCCGAATAGATATCCAGAATATTATCGATTGGTAATTGAGTGTAGCAATCTGTAGTAAACAGTTCGTTTTGCCTATAGGTCAAAAGCTTGAAAGAACGAAACCCGAGTTGTTGCTGAATATCTGTTAATTCACGGATGTGTTTGTTAAATCCCAGGGCACAGACCAATTGCGTGTGATTAAGCCCAAGTTGTGTCGCAGCAATATTAATACGCTTGATGAAATCTGTCTCATCGCCGGTTTTGGTTTTATAAAAAATGCGAACGAGTTCATCATCCGATGCGGTCAGGAGTTCTGTAAAACTGATCATATTAATTTAATTAACTCTCACGGTGCTGTTTAAGGTAATCATAAAGTATTTTTTTCTCAACATCTGAAATATTTGAGTCTTCAAGGCGAGTTTCAATCAAGCTGTTGGGAATCAGCCCTTTAGTTAATAGCTTTCTCTTTTCCTGAGGTAATATGGTATCGCGAAAAAAAAGCTCACCAACAGGAATTATCTTGTTTTCGACAATCAACGTTACTTCATTTAGTAAGGCACGAAACCCGCTATCTGCTTTTTCCAGTCTATTTTCGGCGAAATCTATACCAACAACGCCATCAGAATATATGGCGCGCATCTCTTCCTTATATTTGTCAATGATTAATGAGTTGACTGTTTCATCGATACGTTTTTCTATCGATTTGAGTCTGTTAAATAATAAATATTCCAGGATTTGTTTATTGCTAACGTCATTTTTTACCACAGCATAAATCGATAGAATATTATCAAGACTTATCAGTTTGTAAATGTCCGTGGTAAAGAGTTCATTACGAGCATTGAGTAAAGCATCATAGCTCTCAAAACCTAAAACTTGGGGTATCTCGGGACATTCTCTGACGACCGCATTGAACCCTATTGCGCAGACTAATTGAGCCTCACGTAATTTTAATTTCATTGCTATGGCTTCAGCTTTGTGCTCATTATTTTCTACGGAGGCATTAAACTTATAAAGAAGCTGGAGCAATTCTTCTTCATTTGCATTTAGAATTTCTTTAAACGAGGCCATGATAAATTAAATTATCTTCGTTTTATTGTTACTGTAGTAAACCTTGAAGTATGCCGGTATTCCGTATCCATGGCTTTGCCCTTTGAATTCCCGGAGGTAATTCAGTAACAGCAAGTTCTGCATTTTTATATGTATCATACAACCCATATATAGCAGTATACCGGGTTATATTGTTTACGATGACAACGATATAGCCAGCTTTAGAATCAAGACCGGTCTGTTCTAGATACTTAATAACATCTTTTTCATTGAGAAGACTGGCTAATTGTAATGTGTAATTATCAGCGGCTTGTTGTCTTAGCCAATTACTCCGATTCATGCTGTTTGCGGACGAAGCAGTGGAAGTGGTAGTTGTTGAAACAGTCTCGGAAACTGCAGTTACTGGCGTAACAGTCTTTTTCACACTACTTTTTTCTGTAGTTTTTGCGATGTCTGATTTTCTATCGTTGAGTGATTTTAGTTTTTGTATGGCTTCCGGTAGTCCTTGATCAGCAGCAAGTTGATACCAGTCTTTCGCTTTTGTGAGATCTTTTTCCACGCCATAACCATTTTCATTGAACACACCAAGATTAAATTGTGCCTGTGCTATATTTTGTTCTGCGGATTTTTTGAACCATTTTATTGCTGTTTCATAGTCCTTGGTCTTACTTTGTCCAAAGGCATACATGACGGCCAGGCTATATTGTGCATTACCATGTTCCTGTTCGGCCGCCGCTTCAAATAATTTGGCTGCTTTTACATAATCTTTTGGAATACCAATTCCGCGATAATGCATTAGACCAAGATTAAATTGGGAATCAGCGATACCGGCATTGGCTGATAACTCCCACCATTTTGCCGCTTCTCGATAATCCTGTTCTACTCCCTGACCCTGAAAATATTTCACGCCAAGGTCATGTTGAACGAGCGGTATGCCTTGTTCTGCCGCCATGCGATACCATTTTATAGATTTAGACGGATCTTTTTCTACACCATGACCATAGTCGTACATCAATGCCATGGTTATCTGCGCCTGCGAATCTCCGGCTTCAGCCAACGGCCGAAGGATTTTTAATGCGAGCGCATAGTCTTTCCTGAGGTAGGCCTGTTTTCCTTCCTCATAGGTCGCCGCATTCACCGAAGTGGAGCAGAGTAAGAATGTAAAAAGGAGAATAATAAACATATTCGTCCATGATTTTTTATCGCCAGATAAATAGTGCACGTTTGTACTCATTTAGATTTTATTATTATGATAACTCAATGAATGTTTGAATATTAAGCTAAGCTACGCCATAGTTTTAGCAATGTTAAATATTTCTTCAGCATCAAATACCTGTTCATTATTCTCGAACAGTTTTTCAATACATTTTCGGTGTAAAGCCAATTTTAACGTACCAAACCCTATAGCGCCCCAAATAATTTTTCCATGGCGGTCTTGACCTTTATCCATCATGTCTGTGCCGCCAATACCAATCGGTGGTGTTGCGTTAGCGTCGGCCATTAATTCAATATTTTTATTATTTTCCCAGTGTTCAGCTTTAAGTAATTCAACTCCTGCCGCGCCTGTCGCAAACACAATATTGGCATCTTCAATCAACTTGCCTCTTGCATCACAATCGGTGGCTTCTGCTGCTGTAATGTCAACATCAAAACTGTCTTTCATGTCGACACAAACTTTTTTAGCACGATTTATGTCACGAGAACTGACAATAATCTCACTGGCTCCTTCTTTTGCAAGCATAATTGCTGCACGTTGTCCTACGGGTCCGGTGCCAGCAAGAACAACAGCTTTTTTCCCTTTGATCTGGCCACTACTAAGTAATTTTGCAACTCCTGCAGCCGCGGTTGTATTGCTACCATTACTATCCAGCATGACTGAAACCCGAAAGTTATAGAAGAAATTCTCTTGAACGGCCTTAAATAACTTTTCTCCGGCTGCCATATCACTCCCACCAACGAATAAAGCGGTAAATTGTTTTTCTTTTGGCGCCCGGGTAAAGATGGCACCTTCTACTAAGGGTGTCACGTTATCGGGTGTTACATTACCATGACCAATGACATGATCTGCGCCACCATCATAAGCAACAACGGTATCAAATACAGCGGGGTGAGCGTCGGTATCAAGCTGAAAAAGTAATTTTTTCATAGTGGATAATCCCTCTAGATATTGTTCTAAATGAAGTAATTCTTATATAATCAATAGCTTACATAAGCAGTGGACTCATTCTCCTCCGAACGGTCCGATTAGAAAAGCGCATAACTTACCTGATGCTGGATCCGGCGACAACCGGGGAATTCATTCACCATGATTAATAAGATTTGGCGATGGCTGAAATTTACCGGATTTTATACTTCTGACATATAATCCCCGTCTTTTGTAAATATTTTGTGGAGGAAGAGCTTATGATTAAAGACATGACGATTCAGGAATTTTTAGACGCTCTGGCGAGTAAATCATCAACACCTGGTGGTGGTGGTGCGGCTGCTGTTTCAGGAGCGATGGGGGCAGCGCTTATCAGTATGGTGGCAAATTTCACTATTGGTAAGAAAGGCCATGAAAATGTCGAAGATGAGTGTAAAGAAATGCTCGCTAAGTCCGAAGTATTAAGAATGAAATTAACCGATGCTATCAAGGATGATGTTGATGTTTTTGATCGTGTGATGGCTTCTTATGGAATGCCTAAAGACAGTGATGAAGAGAAATTGGCTCGTTCAACTGAAATACAAGCGGCTCTCAAAGTAGCGACAGATGTGCCATTAGAATGCGCAAAACTCTGTCGAGAAGTTATTAATCTGAGTCAGCCAATCGCTGAGAAAGGAAATAATAATGTAATTAGTGATGCAGGTGTTGCCGTATTGGCTGGTTATGCCGGTTTAAGAAGTGCTGCGTTAAATGTTTATATAAATATTGGTGGTATTAAAGACAAAGAATTTGCGGATGACAGACGTCAACAGCTTGAGTCATTACTCGATGGAATGGATAACCTTAAGGAAGAGATTTATGAATTGGTAAAGAGCAAACTATAAATACTGGCCATCCAGGGGGTAGGGGTAGCATGCAATAGCGAATATTGTTTAGCCCCTGGTCCTTGTTTCAGTTTTTATGCGCATGGAAAAATCTATTGCCTGAATGTTTTTAGTTAATGCGCCAATCGAGATGTAATCTACACCGGTTTCGGCAATAGCATGTAAGTTGTTTTTATCAATATTACCTGAGGCCTCAAGTCTGGCTCTGCCTAAATTTATATTCACAGCTTTCACCAGTTTTGCAAGGTTAAAGTTGTCCAATAATACCTGGTCTGCTTCGGCATTTAGTGCTTCTTCAAGTTCATGTAGTGTTTCAACTTCTATCTCGACAGGCAGGTTTTTGCTTTTTGCTTGTTTAATAGCTTCAGTAATACTGCCCGCTGCTAAAATATGATTTTCCTTGATAAGGATGGCGTCATAAAGACCAATACGGTGATTAATTCCTCCACCACAAGTGACAGCATATTTTTGCGCAAGGCGTAGACCAGGAATAGTTTTTCGGGTGTCCAGAATTTTTGCCCTGGTGTCTTTTATGATTTTGACAAAATTAGCTACCGTGGTTGCAGTTGCTGATAATGTTTGCAGGAAATTTATTGCTGTGCGTTCGCCGGTTAACAAGGAACGAGCCGGTCCATTAATGTCACATAATATTTGATTAGGCGAAACCGTATCACCATCTGCTACACGCCAGTCTATGTTGACTGTTGCATCGAGTTGTTTAAATACTTCATCAAACCATGGGCAACCTGCTAAAACGGCATGTTCACGTGTGATCAATGTTGCCGTCGCAACAGCATCAGCAGGGACTAGTTCTGCAGTCACATCACCAGGGCCAACATCTTCTGCTAAAGCAGTTTTTACATTAGCCGTAATTTCTTTTTGATCGATTACCATTTCGAATTCTTATTATTGAAGTATTGTCTTGTCTTACTAAATACCACGGGACTCAGTAATAACAATGCGACGAGATTAGGTAGTGCCATTAAGCCATTTAGTACATCGGCCAGGGCCCACACTATTTGCAGTTTTATTACCGCACCTGTAAAGATAGCCAGTATCCAACATACACGATAATAAATAATGATGTTTGTCCCAAACAGGTAGCTGGCGCATCGTTCACCGTAATAACTCCAGCCAAGTATAGTTGTGAATGCAAACAACACCAAACCAAAGCTAACGACATAACCGCCATAACTATATAGTCCGGTTGAAAAGGCAAGCGATGACATTGGTGCACCTTGTAAGCCACTGTCCCAGGCACCGGTAATTATGATCACAAAGGCTGTAAGGCTGCAGATAACAAGAGTATCAATAAACGTACCTAGCATCGCGACCATACCCTGTTTAACAGGGTCATTGGTTTGTGCTGCGGCATGGGCTATTGGTGCACTGCCCAGACCGGCCTCATTAGAAAAAATACCGCGTGCAAAACCCCAACGAATGGCCATCCAGATCGTGGCGCCAACGAATCCGCCGCTGGCAGCTGAACCGGTAAATGCGCTTTCAATGATAAGCAAAAATGCCGCCGGTAGTTTTTCAATATTTAAACCGATGATGGTTACTGCCGCGATAATATACAAAGCAGCCATAAAGGGAACGAGTTTCGATGCGACTTGAGCGATGCGTTTAACACCGCCAATAATTACCAGTGCAGCCAGCGTTGCCATGACTAATCCGGTTAACCAGGTTGGAATATTAAAACTGGAACGTATCTCGTCTGCAACAGAGTTGGATTGCACCATATTGCCAATACCAAATGCAGCTATCATCGCAAAAAATGCAAATGCTACTGACATCCAGCGCCAGTTCTCGCCTAATCCGTTGCGTATGTAATACATCGGTCCGCCAACATAATTACCCAGTGCATCGGTTTCCCGGTAACTAACCGCGAGGACGGCCTCTGCATATTTAGTGGCCATTCCAAATATGGCGATAATCCACATCCAGAAAATTGCGCCCGGTCCGCCAAAATAAATTGCAGTTGCGACCCCGGCAATATTACCCGTACCGACTGTTGCCGAAAGGGCGGTCATCAAGGCTTGAAATGGACTAATGTCACCTTTGTTTTGTAATGATGTTTTCCTGCTTTGCCATAAGGTTTGAAATGCGAGTGGTATTTTTCGCCATGGCATAGCATGCAGGCCGATAGTGAGATAGACACCCACCATCGCTAGTAGAGGTATGAGTAGATACTCTCCCCAAATAACGCTGCTTAAGAAGTTTAGTTTTTCCTGTAACCAGGACATATTGTTATTCTCGTTCGCGTGGTCAAGGTTAAATAAAGGGCAACAGTTTAATCGTTATCGTTCAGTATTGTCGAATAAGCAGTTGATCACCTTGTTGAGAGAAGTGAAGGTGCTTTAGAAAACTCATACCCAACAGAATTTCTTCGCCTTGCATATAAGGATTTATATTGGCACGGACATTATTTAATTCAATTGAACCCAGACGCACACTATTAAGCTTCGTTGCATATACATTTATTTGTCCGTTAGCTGTATTTACCGGTATTTTCACACCCGCTTTTAATCTTAATTTTTGTGCGATTTTTTCCGGGATGCTGATATCAGTCGCACCTGTGTCAAGAATAAAGACAACATCCTGTTTATTGATCATGCCACTGGCAACATAGTGTCCAGAACGGTTCCGTTGTAATTGAACCTGATTTGGTTGACCGCTTTGGGCGACTGACAAATCCTGATTTGGATTATTTTGTTGTTCAAGAACTCTGGAAAAATAGATTGTCAGAAGGGCAAGCAAAAGAATCCAGCACAGGATTATCATGCCTTTGCCTATACGTTTTTGAAAGCTATCATTGCTCATGACTAAAGTTTAATCATAGATTAAACGCAGACCGGCGAAGATATGGCGTTTATCGGGCATGTAATAATTACGGAAGCCGGGTCGTTTAATCTGTGTTTTGGTGTAACGCCCGCCACCTTTTAGTACATAGTGTTGCTCATCAAAATAGGGCGTTGAATAACCGGCATAAGGATAGGCTGAGAATCCTTCATACGGATGAAATGTGTTATTGCACCATTCCCAGACCAATGTGGTATTTAATGAAGGATTGTTTTTAATTGCCGCTTCCCACTCATATTCATGCGGCAACCTTGCTCCGGCCCATTTAGCATAAGCTGCTGCTTCAAAGTAATTCAAACCATAGACAGCGCCTTGCGCGTCTAATGCATGAGGACCAAGGTGATCGATCCCAAACCAGTCTCCACTATTATTGTGTTGCCAATGATGTGGATGATTCTGCTGTTTAGTTTGACACCATCTCCAGCCAGCTTCAGACCAGTGCGTATTTGTTGAATAAGCCCCCGCTTCCATAAAAGCCAAAAACTCGCTATTAGATACGGGTGATCTGGCTATATTAAAACTATCCAGCTGAACAATATGTTCCGGTTGTTCATTATCATAAGGGAATATTGTTGCGGGCGATCCGATATTGAAGACGCCAGACTCAATAGTGAGACATTCTTTGTTTTGTTGAGTAACGTGTATGCTGTTGTCAGGTTTGTAGTTTGAATTGATATTTTGAATCTGTATTTCAGTTAATATCATCATCATCGTTTCAATATGTTGTGAATAGTGCTGTATCAGAAAATGAAAAAGATAATTGTTATTTAACAGATGATGAGCTTTTTTTTCGTTTGATGCTGATTCGAGTAAGTCACGGTTTTCTGTCTGAGTATTTTTTGCCCATTCAAGTAATTCCTGTTTCTCAGGTAATGCTGAACCACGTAATTGTTTTTGACTTAATTCAGGTACATAAATCGATTTCAGTGAATCGGAAATAGTTTGCATGCCGAGGAGTTGATCTTTTACCCAGTATTGTTCTGTATAAACACAATGTCCCAGGTGCCAGCCAACTGGACTTAAGTCTGGATGAAATTGTTGCTGATAATCATTTGCTTCGACAGTACTAACTATATCGAGCATTTCATCCTGTAATGATTGTAGTTCCTCAATCAAACCATTCATAAATCGTATTCTTCAACAACTCCGGACTGATTAAAACAAATTAATTTGTGTGCCGGTAATGTCGTCCATGCGTCCTTTGACGAGAGTGGTTCTGAAGCCAGCCAGATACCATCCTGGTGAATCAATGAATAGAGGCTCGGACAATTATCATTCAAGGCATGGCGACAGGCGTAGAGCATATCCCCATCACTTATAATAATATTTAACAGGGCAGCTACTGTCTCATTACAGATGAGCTTTAAATCATCTAGCATGCCAATGATCGCGTCGGTTAAAGAATTTTGTTTTAGTAAATGCAGTTTTAATAAAGCAAAAAGGTAGAGTGAGTCTGAATCGCCATTAATTTCGGCGTTAATTGTATTGGGTAAAATATCCAGAAAACGGGCCTTGATATCACTATTAAACGGTTTCATACAACCATTGTGAGTGAATATCAAATTATCTTTCGTGAAAGGCTGGGTATTGGCCTCACTTATGCCTTGTCCTGGCGTCGCACTACGTACGTTGGCTAGCCATAATCTACTGCTAAGTGATTGACCTAAACTATCCAGGTTTGTATCAGACCAGATTGGTAAGACATTTTTGTAAGTACAGGATTTATTCTCACTCGACAACCATGAGACACCATAGCCGTCTGCATTTAATGTACCCGCTTGCATTTCTTGCGGAGCCCACGATTGCTGTATCAGGCTATGCTCATGTTCCTGCAAAAATACGGATAGTGTTATCTCTTTTCCAAGATAAGCGGCTAAACGACACATTAAAATTCTCTCTTTAGATTCGATGTGGTTATGTTATTTTATAAAACAAGCTTAACAGGCCAACAAGGGTATTGAAATTGGAGAAAGCAGATTATCAAATCGATGACGCAGGTGCATGGCTAAATGGTGCACGGATTATCCGATCCCCCAATTGTGATGAACGACCAGACATAGCAGATATAAACCTCCTGGTGATCCACGCTATCAGTTTACCGCCAAAAGAATATGGCGGTGGTTTTATAGACCAATTATTTACCAACACACTTGTACCTGATGCGCATCCGTATTTTGCAGAGATACATCATTTACGTGTGTCTTCACATTTGCTTATTGATCGTCAAGGACACGTGACTCAATACGTTCCATTTACCAAACGCGCATGGCATGCCGGTGAATCATCATTTAATGGGCGGGAACAATGCAATGACTTTGCTATTGGTGTCGAACTGGAAGGGTGTGATGAAGAAGCATATTGTGATATTCAATACTATACTCTTGCTATGGTTACAGATTTAATATGCCAACGCTGGAACATGATTACAAAAGATCGTATTGTAGGTCACAGTGATATCGCGCCAGGCCGAAAAACCGATCCTGGACCGGCATTTAACAAAGACTATTATTTTTCATTACTGACACTATGACATTAATCATAATTCTAATTGCTCTGGGTCTGGATTTCTTTCTGGGTGGTCTGGAACGTTTCCGTAATTTTAACTGGTTTATCACGTTATTTTATTGGCTAGAGAAAAGACTTGCACAATATAAATTCTGGGACGGAACACTTGGATTATTGATCGTATTATTAGTCGCGCTATCAGGTCTTTTCCTTGTCTTATTCCTGTTTGAATCATCATGGATTATCAAGACCGTGATCTCGTTATTGGTATTGATTTATTGTCTCGCACCGGCAGACCTCGATAATCGACTTGGTGATTATAGCAACGCACTCGATAGTGAAGACGCCAATACAGTTACTTCATTAACTGAAGAGTTGATTGATGACACAGTTATCAATGATGGTGATTCAAATGAAGTTGCGATTATCAAATCCGCATTGGTTGAGTCACATAAGCGAACCTTTGCTGTCATCTTCTGGTTTTTAATGCTTGGTGTCGTTGGTGCATTATTTTATAGACTGGTTAATGAGTTAGATGATGAATTAAGTGATATTCGTAGCGGTTTTTCTGATAGCACGAATATCCTGATTAATATTCTGGAATGGCCATCATCAAGATTAATGGTGTTTGGTCTTGCACTTGCCGGTCACCTTGTGGATGCTTTGCCCGGATGGGGAAAGGCGGAACATTTGTCTTTTGAAGTTAATAATAAAGTATTAACAAATGCCGGTCTTGGGGCGTTGCAATATATGCCCGAAAGTCAGTTGCCTGGAAGAGAAAGATCGTATTGGATAAATGAATTTAAATCTTTATTAAACCGAACCTTGATTATCTGGCTTGCTATATTGGGCATCATGACTTTATCAGGAACGCTTGGTTAAAATGCAAGAGCCTTCCATCGTTCATAGAAAAGAGCGTTATAAAAAGTGGTTGAACAGCTAATAGTTAGACTAGTCCACAGTTACTGCATATAGTCGCGGCGGCGGCTATTCGTTTGGTGCAAACTCTGTAGAATAACGCTCAATGAACGCCTCATTAAGCACGGTAATTGACTACCAGAATATACTCGATGAAATTTACGCCGAGGTTCAGCTGTTATTTGGTTCTGGTCGTGTTGCGGACTATATCCCGGCCTTACAAAATGTCGAACCCAATAAACTGGGTATTGCTATTGAAACAGTTAGTGGAAAGCAATACAAGATCGGAGACGCGACAGAGAAGTTTTCCATTCAGAGCATATCCAAAGTGTTCAATCTCGCTCTGGGTATTCGTCTTGTTGGCGATGAACTTTGGAACAGAGTTAGAATGGAACCATCCGGAAATCCTTTTAATTCTCTAGTGCAATTGGAATATGAGAATGGTATTCCTCGCAATCCCTTTATTAATGCTGGTGCCCTTGTCGTGATTGATGCTTTGATCGAGCATTTA
The DNA here is from genome assembly GCA_041600575.1 of Gammaproteobacteria bacterium. Lineage (GTDB taxonomy): Bacteria > Pseudomonadota > Gammaproteobacteria > Eutrophobiales > Eutrophobiaceae > UBA7359. Next base: position 15,165 of record JBFIJV010000030.1, read on the forward strand.
CAGCAACCAAATGAGGAAATGCTCGATTTTGTTAAAAGACTGCGCTGTTCCGATGTGGCCTACAATCAAGAAGTAGTCCAATCGGAAAAGGCAACTGGCTTTATTAATATTGCACTTGCTAATTTCATGAAAGGCCACGGCAACATTCATCACTCAGTTGAAGAAATACTGGATGTGTACTTCCATCAGTGCTCTATTGAAATGAGTTGTGTTGGACTGGCCAGTTCCTTCCTGTTCCTCGCTAATGGTGGTGTACTACCGGGAAGCGGTGAAACTATATTAACGCCGAGCCAAATCAAGCGTATCAATGCGGTAATGCTGACCTGTGGTTTTTATGACGAAGCAGGTAGTTTCGCTTATCGTGTTGGGATGCCCGGAAAAAGTGGTGTCGGCGGTGGCATTGTCGCCGTTATCCCCCGGGAACTCTCAATCGCAGTGTGGAGCCCGGAACTAAACACTTACGGCAATTCAGTTTTGGGCCTTAAAGCCCTCGAGTTATTCACTACTAAA
>JBFIJV010000031.1:0-15309 GCA_041600575.1 Gammaproteobacteria bacterium
AATTGAAGATATCAATCAAGCCTATGAAAAACAGGCTGAAGAACTCACACAAAAACTAAAGTTTTCACTAGGCGTACTGGAAATGTCCTTATTGATAACGGGTACCTTTTTGTGGGGATTCGGCGATCTTTTTTATTTAACAAAATGATTAAGCCTATACATCGGCATGATATTCAACAACACAATTTCTACCTTTAGACTTTGCCTCATACAAGGCTTGATCGGCATATTTAATTACCGAATCAATGTTCATACCTGACTGATGATACGCAACACCGATACTAACCGTTATTTTTATTAAGTCACTATCGTCATAAATAATAATATCTGAAATGGATTTTCTGATTCTTTCGGCAGCTTGCAATGCAAACTTGCCCTTGGCTTTGGATAATAAAACGCAGAATTCTTCCCCGCCGATTCTAGCCGCGACATCATATATACGAACATGACTTGATAACTCTTTTGCAACTTCCATCAATACCTGGTCACCAACTGCATGACCATAGGCATCATTTATTCTTTTGAAATAATCTAAATCAAGAACGAGAATGGATATATCGGTATTTTCTCTATTAGCACGAGCAAACTCAAGCTCGGCATACTCCAGTAAACCCCGTCGATTGCTCAGCCCGGTTAAGGGATCAGTTTTGGATAATTTTTCAAGTTCGAGTAACAGCCTTTTTTCTTTTGTTATATCTCTTTCAATCGAAGCAAAATAAGTCTCTCCGCCATCACCATCCTTCAATGGCAACATGCTTAAATCAAACCATAGAACCTCTCCATCTCTGTTAGTGGTTTCGATGGTTGTTTTTATAGGTGTTTTTTCCGTTAAGCTTCTTTTGACGGATTGTTTAGTGACTTCATCTGTAAAAAGGTCTAGTAGTGGTGAATTTTTCCCAACGACCTCCTCATAGGTGTAGCCCATTAAACGGGTAAAAGCCGGATTTACGTAGACAATAGTTTGGTTTGTGATGTCCTTAGTGCTATGTTTAGTAACGATGACTATGTCATTAGCAGATTCCACGATGTCCTTAAATTTGAAATCAAGGTCGAAATCGTTCACAGATTAATTCTCCTGATATGTCTACGTTAACAAATTTCCAAAGCTTCCGGGATTAAATTAATATCCAGGATACTGATTTTTATGATTAAACATCGTTAATCATAAAATCCGCTTTCTTATATTGCTTTTGTTTTTTCAAGTATCGAGTTTGTATCTAAAACTATAAAAGACTATGCAATTAATGAAAGCCTTATCTCTATATTCATGAACACTATCAGACCCCTGTTTTATGAACAAGGTGGTTATAAAAGAATCATTTCAAATGCGGTACAGTTATATAGTTATGTCAGGTTCTTTTCTCAATCTGTAACGGCGATCACTAACTGCAAATGCGATATAATCTGCGTATATTAATAACTTGTTGTCTCTTGAGATGAATCCGGATCATATTTACGAAGCAGGTTTGGGTAAAACCCCGGCCAACTATACGCCGCTATCACCCTTAACCTTTCTGGAGCGGGCGGCCTTTGTTTATCCGCAGCATGATTCTATTATCTATGGCGACATTCATTACCAGTGGTCGGAAACGTACGCACGTTGTCGACGACTCGCCTCTGCATTAAAACAAAACGGGATAGGCAAGGGTGATACTGTCGCGGTGATGCTGCCGAATGTTCCGGCAATGGCAGAAGTTCATTTTGGTGTTGCCATGGCGGGAGGTGTCCTTAACGCACTTAATATTCGGCTGAATGCCGATTCAATTGCTTTTATGCTGGCGCATGCCGAGGCAAAGATAATTCTGACTGATCGTGAGTTCTCCGATGTTATTTCTTCTGCATTAACAAAACTCAAATCCAAACCGTTAGTGGTCGATGTTGATGATCCACTCTATGAAGGCGGCGAGTTTTTAGGCAGCATTGAATATGAAGTTTTCCTGCAACAAGGTTCGCCAGAGTTTGATTGGTCTTTACCGGATGACGAATGGGACGCAATCAGTCTGAACTATACATCGGGGACAACCGGCGATCCCAAAGGTGTGGTTTATCATCATCGTGGCGCATATCTGAATGCGATTTCCAATATGATGTTTTGGCAAATGCCAATGCATCCGGTCTATCTTTGGACCTTGCCGATGTTTCATTGTAACGGCTGGTGTTTTCCATGGACGGTTGCCGCGATTGCAGGAACCAATGTGTGTTTACGTAAGGTACGTGAAGATGCAATTTATAATGTGATAAAAAAAGAAAAAGTTGATCATCTTTCCGGTGCGCCAGTTGTATTAAACTTGATGGCGAATGCTACTGATGACTTAAAGCAGAGTCTCGATCATAAAGTAAAGGTGATGACAGCTGGTGCGGCACCACCCGCGGCAGTGATAGAAGCGATGGAAAAGATCGGTTTTGATGTGACCCATGTTTATGGATTAACCGAGACTTATGGACCGGCGGCAGGTTGTGCCTGGCATAGCGAATGGGATGCACTACCTATGGCAGATCAATCAAAATTTAAATCCCGACAAGGTGTTGGTTATCCGATGCTGGAAGGTTTAATAGTTGTGAATCCCGATACGATGGAACCTGTTGCAAAAGATGGCAAGACCATGGGTGAGATTATGTTTCAGGGTAATATCGTGATGAAAGGCTATCTAAAAAATCCCGCGACAACAGATAAGGCATTAAAGGGAGGCTGGTTTCATAGTGGCGATCTGGCCGTGTGGCATGAAGATGGTTATATACAGATAAAGGATCGTTCCAAGGATATTATTATTTCCGGGGGCGAGAATATTTCCAGTATCGAAGTGGAAGGCGTTTTATACCGCCACCCTAAAGTATTTGAAGCCGCAGTTGTTGCAAGACCGGATGAGAAGTGGGGTGAAACGACCTGTGCTTTCGTTACTTTAAAAGAAGGTCAAGACTTGAGTGAAGAGGAATTGATCGAGTTTTGTCGTGATCATATCGAACATTTTAAAGCACCAAAAACAGTAATCTTCGGTCCATTACCCAAGACTTCTACCGGCAAGATACAAAAATTCAAATTAAGAGAACAAGCGAATGAACTTGTGGATTAAAAATAAACCTATAAAGAATAGGGTCTGATCAATAGGGTTAACCATAATTATTTTTTATACTCAAAATATAAATCAATTCAACAGACATTAAATTAAGGAAATTTTCTATGAAAAAATTAATTGTTACTTCAATATTGTGTTTGGGAATGATGACAACTGCATTTAGCGCTGAACCAATTAAATCAACGTCACCAGGAAATGCGAAGGCTTATATTATTGCGCCAACAGATGGGCAAACAGTGTCGCAAACTTTTAAAGTAGTTTTTGGTCTTTCTGGAATGGGTGTCGCACCGGCAGGTATCGAAAAAGATAACACCGGACATCATCATCTTTTGATTGATACAGAAGAACTACCTGATATGAATATGCCCTTGCCTGCGACAGATCACATTAAACACTTTGGCAGTGGACAGACTGAAACAGAATTAACGTTGAGTCCGGGGAAGCATACCTTGCAACTTCTATTAGGTAACTTTGCACATATCCCACATGACAAACCGGTACTGTCTGAGAAAATAACGATTACGGTTGAATAAGCCAACTTTAATAAACTGGCTGCTTATTCGTAGCTAAGGTGTGTTGCTTTACCGTGAAATATTTTATAGATGAAGATCGAATAGCCGATAATTGCCGGTAAAGTAATCACCGTTCCAACAAAGATCACCTTTAATGCTGCAACCGATGATGCTGCTTCCCAGATATTCATCTTTCCGATGACAATTTCAGGAAAGATACTGAAGGCCAGGCCGAAGGCGGATAACAAACAGATCATTACCAGTGAGACGAAGATCATCCACGAGTAACCCGCTTTCAGCATCGTATCATTGCGTAGTAACCAGAGAATGCCCGCGTAAAATACAAGACAGGAAAAAGGGATGGGGAAGAGAATAATAATGTTCGGCATGCTAAACCATTTAGCTGCAATCTCTGCACTGACGATAGGTGTTGCTATCGAGATCAGAAGTAAGCCGAGACCTACAGGTAAAATAGCTTTCTTAGCCCATGTGATCGATTTAAGAAATAAATCACCTTCCGTTTTCATCAACAACCAGGCAGCGCCCAGCATGATATAAAGCGCAGGCAAGGTTAAAGCGATCAAAAATGAGAATAGCCAACTCGTTGGCGTATTCAATAAGCCGGTAACGTAGGAACCCAACATCCAGCCTTGTGAGGCAGCAGCGATCAGAGATCCCATAAAGAATAATGTATTCCACATTGTTTTATGTGAGTCTTGTGCTTTTACCCGAAAGTCGAATGACACGCCTCTGAGGATTAAGCCCATAAGCATGATCGTGACCGGTAAATAAAGTGAGGTGAGTATCAAGCCATGTGCTTTAGGAAAGGCGATTAATAACACACCAACACCGAGTACGATCCAGGTTTCGTTTGCATCCCAGAACGGCCCAATCGAGGCAATCATCATGTCTTTTTCTTCTTCGCTGGCTGCGGGCAGTAGCATGCCAACACCAAGATCATAACCATCAAGGATGACATAAACCAACATGGCAAAACCCATTGCCGCTGCAAAAAAAACAGGTAACCAGTATTCCATTAGTGATCTACTCCCGATAATGCCGCCGAACCTTTGGGGTATTCTTGTGGTGTGGTCAACGATTGTGCTGGTTTGGTCGCCAGATAACGAACCGCACCAATATAAGAAAACAATAGAAAGGCATAGATAAAACCATAACCAAACAAGGTTCCCATCAGTGTTGCTGCTGGATGGTCGGCAACTATCTCACTGGTCTTGATAGCACCGTAGACGATCCAGGGTTGACGACCTACTTCAGTCACATACCAGCCGGCCAGAACTGCAACCCAACCGGAGAAGGCCATGTAAGACATAACAGTGAGTAACGGTTTACCGAGATCTTTACGCCTTAGCAATACCCAGCAGGCCCACCATGACACCAATAACATTAAACTACCGATACCGACCATGATTCGGAATGCCCAGAAAACGGGCGCAACAGGTGGATGTTGTCCCTCAAACTCATTCAAACCCTTTAGTTCACCATCCAATTCATGGGTCAGGATCAAACTGGCTAGCTTTGGAATTTTGATGGCCCAGTGTGTTTTATTCTCTTCTTCATCAGGAAATCCAAACAGGGTTAAAGCAGCACCTTGTTCTGTTTCCCATACCGCTTCGATCGCAGCTACTTTCGCGGGCTGATGTTCCAATGTATTTAAACCATGAAAGTCACCAATAACAATTTGTAGTGGTGCCAGTACAGCGGCCATGACAACACCCGTCAACATAACTTTCCTGGTTGCTGGACCATCGACTTTATTTCTAATACGCCAGGCACTGACACCAATAATGAGAAAGGCACTGGTTAGTAATGATGCGACAAACATATGTGCCATGCGATAGGGAAATGACGGATTAAAGATTACATCCCACCAGTTATCAACGATAAATACACCATCCTCAATTAAATAGCCTGTGGGTGTTTGCATCCATGAGTTAAGACTGAGTATCCAGAATGCGGAAAGTGATGTGCCAATTGCCACCAGCGAGCATGAGATGAGATGTAAACGGTTAGAGACCCGGTTTTTACCAAATAACATGATGCCGAGGAACGAGGCCTCAAGGAAAAATGCGGTGAGTACTTCGAAACCGAGCAAGGGCCCGGCAATATTGCCGACCCTGGTCATATAGCCTGGCCAATTGGTACCAAATTGAAAACTCATGGTGATGCCGGAGACCACACCCAATGCGAATGTCAGTGCAAAGATCTTGACCCAAAAGTTATAGGCAAATTCCCAGGTCATGTCACCGGTTAAGGTAAAACGCGTTCGAAAGAATAGCAGTATCCAGCAGAGGCCAATCGAAATGGTAGGAAATAAAATATGAAAGCTGATATTCAGCGCAAACTGGATACGGGCAAGGACAAGAGGATCAAATTCCATTATCTGCTTATTAACTCGCTTTTATATTAATCAATCTTGAATTCGATTATCGCAGCAATGAGACTTTATAAAAAGGTCTTGGTCAATAACCGGGTAATTTGATCAGGATTTGTTGCAAACCGGGCAAGCCGGGTCTTTTCTCAGTATGGCTTGATTCAGATCCATATAGAGTGAATCAAGTAACAATAATTTTCCTTGCAAGGTCTCGCCAATACCCATTAATAACTTCAATGTTTCGTTCGCCTGTATGCTACCAATTATCCCCAATAGTGGTGCTATTACTCCATTAGCAGTGCAGGTCTCCTGTGTGGCAACATCATCACCGTATAGACAGCGATAACAGGGTGATGTCTCATCGCGTGGATCAAACACAGTGACTTGGCCTTCAAAACGAATGGCTGCACCGGATACTAATGGTGTTTTTGTTTTCACAGAGGCTTCGTTCAAGGCAAAACGTGTTTGAAAATTATCAGAGGCATCGACGATGACATTTGCTTTTGTAGCTTCGCTTAATAGTTCTTCCGCCTCCAATGCATGATCTATACATTCAATCTTAATCTCCGGATTGATAGCCTGTAGATGTTCTTTTGCAGAGTCGATCTTTAGTCGGTCAATGTCTGGCGTTGTATGTACGATTTGTCGTTGCAGATTACTGATGTCAACCTTATCGAAATCAACCAACACTAGATGACCTACACCGGCACTGGCCAGATACATTGAAACAGGTGAACCCAATCCACCAAGACCGACGATTAACACACGCGCTTCACTGAGTGCTTCCTGACCGGCAGCATCGATCTCTGGCAGCATCATTTGTCGGCTGTATCTCAGGAGTTGGTCGTCATTCATAAGTTTGTTAATTCAGTTTTGTTATCTTGCCTGGTGCGCGAGTTGTCCCATACTGACGCGTTCTATGCCACTATAGTCTTTAATACTGGCGCTTGCTGTATAACCGTTTTCTTTAAATAGCTGTCTGACCTGTGCAGCTTGATTATAACCGTGTTCAAGCAACAACCAACCCCGAGCATTTAAATAGTGTTGCGCTTGTTGAATGATAGTTCGAATATCATCCAAGCCATCTGCACCTGAAGCTAATGCACTTATCGGTTCAAACCGGACATCGCCCTGTTGCAGATGTGGATCATTAGCACAAATATAAGGCGGGTTGCTGATGATCAGATCATAGTTGTCGATGTCTGGAATCTCGAACCAATTTGCATTTATAAACTTGATATTGTTGAGGTGATGCAAGTTTGCATTCGCTGCTGCGATGACGAGTGCTTTTTCACTTAAATCTGTTGCCGTTATATTTGTCTGATTACGTTCAGATGCAATGGCAATAGCTATAGCGCCCGTTCCGGTACCTAGTTCAAGTAGTTTTGTCTGTTTATCATTGGGTATTAGTGTTAGTGCTGTCTCAACTAATAGTTCAGTTTCAGGTCTGGGTATCAGCGTGTCGTGACTCACCTGCAAGTTAAGCGACCAGAATTCTTTTTCTCCGGTCAGATGAGCAACAGGATGACCCTCGGCGCGTAGTGCAAGCAGTTCATTAAATGAATCTAATTCTAAATCGCTTAATGCCTGTTCCGGATATGCGTACAGTTTGCTGCGGTCACATCTCAATATTGAACATAACAAGCTTTCCGCATCTATCCTTGCGCTGTCTGATGATGCCAGTTGTTGTTTGGCATGCTTGAGTGCATCAACTATTTGCATTGCAGTTTGTTTGAATAGTTAATCGGTTATTAATGAATTGATGCGAGCAGGTCCGCCTGGTATTCACTAATCAAGGGATCGATCACCATATCAACATTGCCTTGCAGAAATTCATCCAGTTGATAAAGGGTCAGGTTAATTCGATGATCAGTGACCCGACCTTGCGGAAAGTTATACGTACGAATACGTTCTGAACGATCGCCACTGCCGACCAGATTGCGTCGATTTTCCGCTTGTTCGCTTTGTTGTTTATCACGTTCACTGCTGAGCAGTTTGGCTTGTAATAATGACATCGCACGTGCTTTGTTTTTATGCTGCGAACGTTCGTCCTGACATTCAATAACAGTATTAGTTGGTATATGCGTGATACGAATTGCAGAATCTGTTTTATTGACATGCTGTCCACCAGCACCTGATGCGCGAAACGTATCAATTCGCAGGTCTGCCGGGTTGATGGTTATCTCATTCACCTCATCAGCCTCGGGTAGAACCGCAACCGTGCAGGCTGAGGTATGTATACGTCCTTGAGATTCAGTCTCGGGTACACGTTGTACGCGATGCGCACCTGATTCGAACTTCAGTCTTGAATAGGCGCCTTCACCAATGATGCGCATAATGACTTCTTTATAACCTTCCAGATCACTCTCAGCTGCGCTGATATGTTCTATCTTCCAACCTCTTGATTCTGCATAACGGGTATACATGCGCATCAAGTCACCAGCAAACAACGCTGCTTCTTCACCGCCAGTACCGGCGCGTATCTCCAGAAAGATATTACTATTATCCGCTGGATCTTTGGGCAGCAGTAATAATTGTAATTCGCTCTCGAGACGTTCGTGCCTTGCTTCAGCATCTTTCAGTTCTTCAGCAGCCATCGCCTGCATTTCCTTGTCACTGTCTTTTAACATCTCATTTGCATTTTTAATATCTGCAGACGTTTTGCGATATTCATTAAAGCAACTAACGATAGGACGTACTTCAGCATATTCCTGCGACAGCTCGCGGAATTTATTTTGATTATTAATGACATCTGGATCAGAAAGTAATCCGTCCAGTTCTTCCTGTCGTTCTAACAGTTTTTCGAGTTTTAAATGTAATGATTCTTTCATGATTAATTAATGTAATAGAGTTTGAAATTTATGCCTGAACGGCGATTAATCTACCGCTAGCTGAAGTAGCTACTGTTCTTTGTCTTCAGGAATGAAGCTCTGTTTGAGGTTATACAATTCTTCGGCGGCTTGTAATAAATCGTCTCTGTTTTGAGTGCTGGCATTTCTTAATTTGGAACTGGGTACATGCATTAATTTATTCGTCAGACTACGAGCAGTCTCTAATAGAATAGTTTCCGGGTCGGCACCATTTCTCAGTTTTGTTAATCCTCTTTGGATGACATCTTCCTGTATCTGTTCGGCTTGTCCGCGCAATGCTCGAATTGTTGATACTGCGTCAAGAGAATGTAACCAATCCATAAACTCCTGTGCTTGCGTATCAATAATTTTTTCTGCCTGTATTGCAGCAGCTTGTCGGTTTTTAAGGTTTTCCTGCACCATGTCTTTTAAATCATCGACACTATAAAGATAGACATCATCCATATCGCCGACCTCAACTTCGATATCACGCGGCACAGCGATATCAACCATAAACATGGGCTTATGTTTTCTGGCTTTAATAGCACTTTCAACTGCGCCTTTTCCAAGAATAGGTAGAGGACTGGCTGTAGATGAAATGACAATGTCGGCTTCTGCCAGATGCTTGGGAATATCACTCATCTGGATCGCATAGACAGAATATTCATTTGCCAGCCGTTGCGAACGTTCCAATGTTCGGTTGGCGATAATCATACGGGTTAGACCATTCTCATAGAGATGCTTGGCGGCTAGCTCAATCGTTTCACCGGCGCCAATTAACAGCGCGGTTTGATCTTTTAAATCACCAAATATCTGTTGTGCCAAACGCACTGCTGCATAAGCTACCGAGACCGGATGGTTGCCTATGGCCGTGTTACTTCTTACTTCTTTCGCGACATGGAATGAATGTTGGAACAGACGGTTCAACTGATGACCGATACTGCCAGCGCTTATCGCACTTTGGTAGGCTTGTTTTAATTGGCCTAAAACCTGAGTTTCACCCAACACCATCGAATCAAGACCGCTGGCTACACGTAATACATGTCGCACTGCATTTTGATCCGGATGTTTATATAAGAAGGGTCGCAGCAGATCCTGCTTAATCCCATGAAAATTGTGTAACCACGAAATCGGATTATGGTTGTCCTGTTGATCAACACTGCAATAAATTTCAGTACGATTACAGGTGGAGAGGATAGCGGCTTCATGTACGCCATGCTGGTGTTTCAATTCATGCAGGGCATCTGACACGATATCATTGCCAAAGCTCACCTTTTCCCGAACTTCAATCGGTGCGGTCGCGTGGTTAATTCCGTAGGCAATAAGTGTCATGGTATTGGTAATTAAATGATATCTATATGAAAATTCTGTGCCATGCTGTGGATGAATACAAGAAAAATCAGATTAATTATTGTTTTCAATTATCTGGACATAAAATACTGATTATCAGGTCTGACTGAACAAATGAACCAGGATTGAATCAAGTATAGTAAGTTTATCCCATTAACTAATGAATAAACCACACGCAGTATTATTTTTAGCCCTGATCTGACAAAATGATCAAAAACAGAGAATTGTTAATTAACATCATGTTCCGATATTCAAATTATAAAGTTTTAAGCAATTTACCGGTAATTTTGCTGGTTTTATTACTCGGTGCTTGTACTACTCTGCCACAAGATAGCAGCACAACCGATAGTACTGAACCAGCATTAGAGTTGGATACTATCGAACCCACAACAGTTGCCAAGCCGGAACCTGTGCCTGAACGAATATTACCTAAACGCCCCAAGATTGAGCTTACAGAAGACATTCTGTTCAAGATCCTTTTGGCCGAAATAGCCGGTCAGCGCGGCAAGATAGAAATCGCAGTTGATAATTATATGGATCTGGCCAGATCGACTCGTGATCCTCTTGTTATAGAACGGGCAACCCGAATCTCGGTTTATGCACGTGATGATGAGTCTGCTTACGAAGCCGCCACTCTTTGGGCTGAAGTCGATCCGAAAAACCCCGATGCACACCAGGTTTTGACAGTCATGACCCTGCGCCAGGGCAATATCGACCAGGCGTTAAGTCATCTTGAAATTGTTCTGGAAGCATCGCATGGAAATTTCGATCAAAAGCTCTGGATGATTGCCAATTTTCTCGGTCGTGAAGACGATCAAGCCGCGGTTTTAAAATTGATGGAACGATTGATGGAAAATCATATGGATGATCCTGATGCCATGTTTGCATTCGCGCATGTCACTGCACGTATGGGTGATCTGGATCGTTCCGAGGACTTACTTGAACGTGTACTGGAATTGAAGCCGGGTAATGATGCAGCGGCTATGACGTATCTCTCTTTATTGCAAAAGAAAGGCAAGATTAATAAGGCATTGGATTGGACAGAAGCAACGCTAAAGAACAAGGAAGATGATTTTAATCTGCGTATGGCCTATGCTCGTTTATTGACTGAGGCAAAGCGATTTGATGATGCCCGACGTCAATTCGAAATTCTGTCTGTACAAGGCCCTAATAATGTTGATGTCCTGTTTGCGCTTGGTTTGCTTTATCTTCAAACCAATCGACTTGATGATGCTGAAAAATACTTCTTACGTTTAGCCAAACTCAAAAAACGTGTGTTTGATTCCAACTATTATCTGGGGCGCATTGCTGAAGAAAAAGATGAGCTCGAAAAAGCGAGTGATTTATATCAGGGCGTTCACGGTGGTGAGAACTATCTTGATGCACGAATTCGTATGAGCCTTATTCTGGCCAAGCAAGGTAATGTTGATAAAGCACTTGAAAATATTCGGAATATACAAAATGCAGATGCAAATCGACTGATACTTATTCAGGCTGAAGGTGAAATACTCGTCAACGCAGAGCGCTATCAGGAAGCAATGGATTTTTTCGATAAAGCCATCGAACAACAAAGTCACCCTGATATTCTTTATTCCAGAGCTATGCTGGCCGAGAAAATGGGTCGGATGGATATTCTTGAAACTGACCTCACAAAAATAATTGAGGAAGATGCAAATAATGCCACCGCTTTAAATGCGCTGGGTTATACCCTGGCAGATCGAACCGATAGATATGAAGAAGCTTATGGCTATGTAAAACGCGCGTACGAACTAAGTCCGGGTGATTTTTACATTTTAGATAGCATGGGTTGGGTGTTGTATCGTCTGGGGCGACTGGACGAAGCAGTCGAATATTTGCAAAAGGCACTTGAGATGAGAAACGATCCTGAAATTGCTGCACACCTTGGTGAAGTCCTTTGGGTGATGGGAAATAAGCAAGCAGCAAAAGAAATCTGGGATACCGCACTCAAGGATACGCCAACCGATGATCGTTTACTGGATGTCATCAAACGATTTAAACCGTGATCCGATTATTAGCACTGATACTGGCAGCTTCTCTGCTGGGCGCATGTAGTACTGCGCCCAGGATCGATGCCGATTTAAAACCACAACTTTGGTTAGAGCACCAACTCAGGATAAATAGTATAACTTCCTGGAATATCAATGGACGTTTAGCGGTAAAGAATGAGAAAGACAGTGGTACCGCGACGCTACTCTGGAATCAGTCTTTTGCAAATTATGAACTACGCGTTATCGCACCGCTGGGACAAGGGACTTATATTTTAAAAGGCACCCGTGATGGCGTGATGATGCAAGGCCCCGATAATAAATTCTCGATGGCCATGACTGCAGAACAATTATTATATGAACAGCTCGGCTGGAAACTACATCTTAATGGATTAAAGTATTGGATTCGTGGTGTGCCTGAACCCTATATGAGCTTCAGCGCTCTATTACTTGACGAACAAGGTCGGCTTACGCATATGAAACAATCCGGTTTTGATATCAAAATTACGCGTTATATAGACCATAATGGTTTTTCATTACCTGAAAAATTAGTTATTGAGAGTGAAGATATTCGGGTTAAGTTAGTTATTCAGGACTGGAAAACCTCATGATATGTTTAGCTACACTTTGTTAGAACCAGTCAATTTGAAATTTGCAGGATGATACATTGCTAAGCACTAAATGGCCGGCACCGGCAAAACTCAATTTATTTTTGCATATTACCGGTCGACGGCCCGATGGTTATCATCTCTTGCAAACAGTTTTCCAGTTTATTGAGCTTGTCGATGAGATTGATTTCAGGATCCTCGACTCAGACTCAGTTACACGTAGTTCAACGTTGGCCGATGTTGCTGCGGAAGATGATCTGGTTGTCAGGGCGGCACGACGCTTGAAAGAGCATACCGGTTGTATGCTTGGTGCTGATATCAGCGTAAATAAGATAATCCCCACTGGTGGTGGTTTGGGTGGTGGCAGTTCAAATGCAGCAACGACTCTGGTTGCTTTAAATGAATTATGGCAGTGTGGCTTATCTAGCGATGAATTAGCCGCTATAGGTCTGTCGCTTGGTGCTGATGTACCGATATTTGTGCATGGTTATGCGGCTTGGGCTGAGGGTGTAGGTGAAGAATTAACACCAATTGAACCAGAAGAATGCCATTATCTGCTTGTACATCCGGGTTGTAGTGTCGCAACGGCATCAGTATTTAATGCAGAGGATTTGACACGGAATACGCCTCCAATCACAATACGCGACTTCCTCGACAGAGGAGGAAGAAATGACTGTGAATCTGTAGTGAAAAAACACTACAAAGAGGTCGCAAATGCCCTGGAATGGTTGGGACAATTTGCACCAGCAAAACTAACCGGTACGGGCGCCTGTATATTTGCCCCATTCTCAGATAGTCATGCAGCAGCACAAGTTAAAGAGCAATTGCCAGCGATGTGGCAAGGCTATGTAGTAAAAGGGATGAATAAATCACCCTTATTAAAACGATTGGCGGCTGAACGATCCAGAGTTTAAAGACAAGTTCATTCGTGACGATATTAGAAATGATTAAATTGGGGTGTGGCCAAGCTGGTTAAGGCACATGGTTTTGATCCATGCATTCCCAGGTTCGAGTCCTGGCACCCCAGCCATATTTTTTAAATAGACTGGAGAACGCAATTTCATGTCCATTTCCAATATGATGTTGTTTAGTGGTAATGCAAACCCGAAATTAGCACTTGAGTCAGCAGAGTACCTAAATATCCCGCTGGGTAAGATATCCGTGGGTCGTTTCAGCGATGGCGAAGTCATGGTTGAAATAAATGAAAATGTCCGTGGTCGTGATGTTTATATCATGCAACCGGTGTGCGCACCAACCAATGACAATTTGATGGAATTATTGGTAATGGCTGATGCCTTGAAACGTGCTTCAGCTACTCGTATTACAGCGGTTATCCCCTATTTAGGCTACACGCGACAAGACCGACGTTCTCGTTCAGCGCGGGTCCCGATTACCGCAAAAGTAGTCGCTAATATGATTGCTGCTGCTGGTATAGATCGTGTTTTGACGGTTGATTTACATGCCGATCAAATACAGGGATTTTTTGATATCCCGCTAGACAATGTCTATGGATCGCCAGTGCTATTGGGTGATTTATGGAAACATAAATATCCGGATTTAATGGTGGTTTCACCCGATGTGGGTGGTGTGGTTCGTGCCCGGGCATTGGCTAAACGCCTGGATGATACTGAATTGGCGATTATCGATAAACGTCGTCCGAACCCGAATCAGTCCGAAATTATGAATATTATCGGTGATGTGGAAGGTCGAACCTGTGTCATCATCGATGACTTGGTCGATACAGCCGGGACATTATGCAATGCTGCCGGTGCTTTGAAGGATTTTGGGGCAGTAAAAGTGGTTGCTTACTGTACTCACCCGGTACTTTCCGGCAATGCTGTGAAAAATATTGAGAATTCAAGGCTTGATGAATTGGTAGTAACAGATACAATCCCGCTTCGCTCAGATGCAGCAACCTGTGATCGCATTCGACAACTTAGTGTCGCAGCGATGCTGGCTGAGAGTATGCGCCGAATTGCAGAAGGCGAATCCCTAAGCTCAATGTTTCTGGATTAGTTTTTAGCACAAATTCTCCTGATTGGTCGCGTTCAGGAGGTAATCAATAACCCTTAAAAGATTAAGGAGTAGTAATAAAATGAATGAATTTGAACTTGTCGCCGAAGCGCGGACAGATGTAGGGAAAGGTGCGAGCCGCCGCCTACGCCGTGACGGCAAATTACCCGGTATTGTTTACGGTACCGATAAAGAAGTGAGCATGATCACGCTTCAGCATAATGCAGTGATGCATAATCTTGAGCATGAAGCATTCTATTCACATATCCTGACACTCAAGATTGGCAGTGATGTTGAAAAGGTTGTTTTAAAGGATCTGCAGCGTCATCCGTACAAACGTACCTTGTTGCATATCGATTTGCAGCGGGTAAGCGAAAAAGAAGAGCTCACCATGCGTGTCCCATTTCACTTTATTAATGAAGAGAAGTGTCTTGGTGTTAAAAAAGATGGCGGCGTGATCAGTCATATGATGACCGATGTGGAAATTGTGTGTTTGCCGAAAGAC
>JBFIJV010000032.1:0-14866 GCA_041600575.1 Gammaproteobacteria bacterium
ATACCGTGTGGAAAGTTATGCAGTAGAGCCTCTTCCACCAAATTCAGTCTCCGACAAGACTATAAACGATATTGAGCAAGTCGGCGAGGCTGTAGCAAGAGCGGTTAAAAAGTCAGGCACACGTACTAAACAAGCAGCAGTCTGTGTTGCCGGCTCATCTGTTATTACAAAGGTCATCAGTATGCCCGCAGGACTTTCTGATGATGAAATGGAAAATCAGATTCAGGTTGAAGCAGATCAATACATCCCTTTCCCGCTTGATGAAGTCGCTATGGATTTTGAAGTGATTGGTGAAGCTGAAGAAGGCGCTGATCGAGTGGATGTTTTGCTTGCCGCATCACGAACAGAAATAGTTGATAATGTTGTTGCTTCGATAGAGCTGGGTGGATTAATAGCAAAAGTAGTCGATATAGAATCATTTGCAATTGAAAATACTATTGCATTAATGAGTAAGGATTTTCCCGCCGGTATTTCAGCAGAAGCAATTGCAGTAGCTGATGTTGGTTCTGCAGTTACCACTTTTAGCGTCATGGAAAACATGAAAATTGTTTATTCACGAGAAGAGTCATTTGGTGGCGCACAGTTAACAGAAGATATACAACGTAGATATGGTTTGTCGTATGAGGAAGCTGGATTGGCCAAGCGCCAGGGTGGTCTTCCTGATAATTATGAGCCAGAGGTTTTAGAACCTTTCAAAGAAAATATGGCTTCCCAGATTGGGCGGGCCTTACAGTTTTTTTACGCATCAAGTCAAATTAGTGACGTTGATGTGCTTATCCTTGCTGGTGGTTGTGCATCAATACCAGGTATCGCTGAATTAGTAGAATCCAAGTTGGGTGTTAAAACCATGATTGCTAATCCATTTGCAAATATGGCAGTAGCATCAAAAATCCAGACAAATAATCTTACAAATGATGCCCCGGCAATGTTAATTGCTTGTGGTTTGGCTCTGAGGGGGGATGGCTAATGTCGACAATCAATTTACTCCCCTGGCGTGAGACTAGGCGGAAGGAGTTACAGACCCAGTTTTTAGTAATGTTAATGATTGTTGCTGCACTAGCTGTTGTAGTTTGGGGCGCAGGACATTTTTATCATGTTCAATTAATTGAAGTTCAAAACATGCGGATTGCATATGTAGAGAAAAACATCGCGGAAGTTGATAAAAAAATTGAGCAAATCAAGCAGCTTGAAAAAGAGAAAGAAAGGCTGTTGTCACGTATGCGAGCGATTGAACAATTACAAGGTAATCGCCCATTAATTGTTCGACTTTTTGACGAAATTATTACAAGTCTTCCGGAAGGAGTGACAGTTACTAGTATCAAGCAAAAAAATACTAAAATAACAATAGATGGTTTGGCGCAATCCAATGCTCGCGTTTCCTCTTTCATGAGACAGCTAGAGAGTTCTAAATGGCTGGCCAATCCAGATCTGAAGATCATTAAAGAAACAAAATCAAACGGTGATAAGCCAATTAATAGCTTTACCCTTATCTTTTCACAGGTAGTGCCAAAGGCTGAGGCTGGAGAAGACGCATGAGCTTTATCGATGATCTCAACAATCTAGATCCAAACAATCCCGGTGTTTGGCCTATGCCTGTTAAGGCTATTGTCTTTGCGATTGTATTCGCAGCGATAGTTTATGCGGGCTGGCATTTTGATATCACTGTGCAGCGCGAACAATTAGCGAGTTTGGAAAAGAAAGAGAAAGATCAGGTTTCGGTTCTTGCTGCAAGACAGAAGAAAGCGGCGAACCTGGAAGCATTAAAAGAACAGATGAAAGAGATGCAGCAAAATTTCGGCGACATGGTAAGGCAGTTGCCTAATAAAACAGAAGTTGCTGGTTTATTAATAGATATCTCTCAAACAGGTTTAGGTGCTGGTCTTGAATTTAAATTGTTCCAACCAGGCAGGGAAGCGCCGAGAGAATTCTATGCTGAATTACCCATTAAAATTTCTGTTGTAGGTGGTTATCATCAATTTGGTGAGTTCGTCAGTGGTATAGCGTCATTGCCTAGAATTGTAACTACGCACGATATCGCTATCACGGCCATTAAAGGCGAGCAAAGCAATGGTGTTCCCAAGCTTCAGATGAATGCAGTTGCTAAAACGTATCGCGCACTTGAAGAAGAGAATTAACATGATGTCTCAATTAAAAATGAATAGACATGTTAGAACAATTTTTTGCTTATCCCTTATTGCCGGGCTTACCGCCTGCGTCTCTAAAGATATTAGTGATATTGAGGCGGAAGTTGCTGAAATAATGGCAAGACCCGGCGGGCGTATAGAGCCATTGCCGGAAATAAAACCATACGAAGCTTATGATTATCAATCCGGACAAACTAATGCACGTAATCCATTTAAACTTTTTTATGTCATGGAAAAACCGGAAATTGAAGAAGGTTCGGTTGACGACGGTTTAACAGAGGAAATGGAACGTGAGATTAGAAATCGTAATCGAGAAGAGCTTGAGCAATTCGAATTAGATAGTTTGCGCATGGTCGGAACATTGGATAATGAGGATAACAACTGGGGAATTGTGTTAGATCCTGATGGTGTGGTTCACCGCGTAAGTGTAGGTAACTATCTCGGGGTAAACATAGGCAAGATTATTAACATTTATGAAGATCGAATTGAGCTCAGAGAGATTGTTCAAGACAGCAATGGTCGATGGGAAGAACGGGAGGCAGCACTTGCTCTGATTGAAGAGTAATCTGATTGCGAGGTATTAAAAATGGTTACCAATAATAGAATTACATTTAATTTCAAGGGTTACAAAACCATGATAACTAAATTAGAAAAGCTAACGCGTGTATCGTTACTAGCAGTTCTGGGACTGATGAGCACATCTGCATTTGCAATTTCATTGGATAATGTCAGTTTTGCTTCATTACCGGGAGAACGTGTACAAATCAAACTGATGTTGTCAGAAGCATTGCCCGCGGATCCTCTGAACTTTACTATTGATAATCCGGCCAGGATTGCAATTGATTTTCCGAACACATCATTGAATCTGGCAGAGAAGTCCCAGACCATTGGTATAGGAATGGCTAATAGCCTAAACGCTGTCGAAGCTGCAGGAAGAACGCGGGTAGTAATCAACCTGACTCGTTCAGTTTCATATGATATGAATGTTGAGGGCAATTCAGTTATTTTGACCCTTGATAGTGGCGTAAGCTCTATGGGTTCAACAAATTCTGGCAGTTCAGGAACATCATCAATGTCATCGACGGCTAACATAGAAGATATAGACTTCCGTAGAGGTGAAAACGGTGAAGGCAGGGTTATTGTGAAGCTATCTGATCCTTCTGTGCCCATAGATATGGGTGTCGAAGCAGGCAAGGTGGTTATCAATTTTCTTGATACTCAGTTACCCTCTAATCTGGATAGAAAACTGGATGTGATTGATTTTGCCACCCCGGTAAAAGAAATAGATACAGTAGCCAATGGCAATAATGTCAAGATGACCATTAGCGCTGTTACAGAAGACTATGATCATTTGGCATATCAATCTGAAGATCAATATACAATTGAATTCAAGCCATTAACCAAAGAAGAAAAAGACGAACAAAAGAAAGATAAATTTGGATATACCGGCGAACGTTTATCTTTAAATTTCCAAAGCATTGAAGTGAGAGCGGTATTACAGTTGATTGCTGATTTTACAGGCTTGAACATGGTTACCAGTGATGCTGTTACAGGCAATGTGACGCTAAGATTGAAAAATGTGCCATGGGATCAGGCGTTGGATATTATTTTAAAATCACGCGGATTAGGTATGCGTACCACAGGCAACGTTATTATGGTCGCGCCTTCAGAAGAACTTGCCGCTCGTGAGCGATTGGAGCTTGAAACCAGCCGCCAAGTCGAAGAATTAGCGCCATTACGGACCGAATTTGTACAGATAAATTATGCCGATGCTGCTGATTTGATGGGTTTGATACAAGCGGATGAAAACAATCTTCTTTCTGAACGCGGTAATGTTTCAATTGATGCAAGAACAAATACCCTGATTATTCAGGATATCTCTAGTAGTCTTGAAGCCGTGAGAGGCCTAATTTCAGAACTTGATGTGCCTATACGCCAGGTCTTGATCGAATCGCGTATTGTTAATGCCGATGAAACGTTTGCTAAAGATATTGGTGTTCGATTTGGTTACAGTAAGCATACCAAGCAAGGAACCAATGATAGGGCCACTATTGGTGATAATCCAGAAGATGCTTTCGTAGCGATTGGTGGTGGTAATGCTGGTAATACCAATTTTGGTGGTACTACAACATTCAATGATGGCGGTAACGAAAATTTTATAGTTGATTTACCAGCAATACCGGCTGATGCTGCCTCATTAGCGCTGGCTATTGGTAAAGTAGGTTCCTATTTACTACAGCTCGAATTGTCGGCATTGATAGCTGAAGGTCGCGGCGAAGATATTGCGAGCCCACGAGTAATTACATCTAACCAGAATGAAGCTGTAATTGAATCAGGTGTGCAAATCCCATATCAAGAAGCCTCTTCAAGTGGTGCTACTAGTACCTCATTCCAGGACGCGACTTTGAGCTTACGGGTTACGCCACAAATTACACCTGATGATCGTATCATCATGGATTTAGAAGTGAATCAGGACACGGTTAGCGGTACGGTTGTAAACGGTGTGCCTGCAATTAACACACGCAGTGTAACAACGCAGGTTCTGGTACAAAATGGCGAAACCGTTGTTCTCGGTGGTGTATATACTTCTTCAGACAGAAAAGCGGTTGATAGAACGCCTTTCTTCGGTGACCTTCCATATGTTGGCTTTCTATTTAAACGAACAGATGTTAATACTTCCAAGAGTGAGTTGTTAATCTTCATCACACCTAAAATCTTGAAAGACAGCCTGACTATTTAATAACAATAATTAAGTGTTACATCATTAAAGGGATGTGCCCATCAGGGTGTCATCCCTTTTTGTTTTTGTATAATCTGCGATACTTAATACGTTGAACGCAGACAAATAAAATCAATTGATGACACATAGTGAGCAAACTTAATAACATTATTCTGGTCGGCCCAATGGGTGCCGGAAAAACTACCATTGGGCGTCAATTGGCAAAAAGATTATCGCTCACGTTTCATGATTCAGACCATGAAATTGAGCAACGTACCGGCGTAAAAATATCGTTAATTTTCGAAATAGAAGGCGAAGAAGGCTTTAGAAAACGAGAATGCCAGGTAATTAGCGAGTTGGCATTATTGGATAATATAGTATTGTCGACTGGTGGTGGTGCTGTGACCCAGCCTGAAAACAGGGAGGTGCTCAAAAATAATGGTTATATTATATATCTCAAATCCACGCCGGAGATGTTATTTAAAAGAACTGCGGATGACAAAAGAAGACCCTTGTTACAAGGACAAGATCGCCTCGAACAAATAAAAAAAATACTCAGTGAAAGAGAGCCTATCTATATCTCGTTGGCCGATAAAACTATAGATACTGATAAAATGAGTATTAGACAAATAGTACAGAACATAATAAATCTGATTAAAGATAATGAAAATTATAAAAGTTGACCTGGATAAACGAAGTTATCCAATTTATATTGGAAACTCTATCCTTGCGGATAAAGAATTAATTAACAAGCAGATTACCAGTACTCAGGTACTGATAGTGACCAATGAGACTGTTGCGTCTCTCTACCTTAAATCGTTAGAAGAAAATCTGACTGGTCTTGATTATGACGTTTTAGTTTTACCCGATGGTGAAAGTTACAAGTCGCTTGATAGTTTTAATCAGATTGTTTCGCGTTTGATGGAAAAAAAGTTTAATCGCACGTGTCTTTTGATTGCATTGGGCGGGGGTGTCATTGGTGATCTTACCGGTTTTGTCGCGGCGTGTTATCAACGAGGTGTAAAGTTTATACAAATACCAACAACCTTGCTCGCACAGGTAGACTCTTCAGTTGGCGGCAAGACTGCAGTAAATCATCCCCTGGGTAAAAATATGATTGGTGCATTTTACCAGCCATCTGCTGTACTAGCAGATACTGCCGTTTTATCAACACTGCCAGATAGAGAATTTTCGGCTGGACTTGCTGAAGTAATAAAATATGGTTTGATAAGAGACAGAGAGTTTTATGAGTGGCTTGAAAACAATATCGACTTGTTGATTCAGCGTAATAATGAAGCATTGATTTATACCATTGAAAGGTCCTGTATTAATAAAGCCGAGGTAGTTGCGCAAGATGAAAGAGAGTCCGGTGTTCGGGCTACCTTAAATCTTGGCCATACATTCGCGCACGCTATTGAAACCGGACTATCCTATAAACACTGGTTGCATGGTGAGGCTGTGGGTTGCGGTATGTTAATGGCAGCAGATTTATCAATGCGTCTGGGTTTAATAGATCAAGAGCAAGTAGACAGGATTAAAAAGCTTTTAGTCCGGGCAAAATTACCGATTAAAATTCATAAAGATATCAATCTCAAGCAAATGCTGGAAAATATGAAAGTAGATAAAAAATCCCGCGACGGGGTTCTATACTTGATTTTATTGAATGATATAGGCGAAGCGATTATCACAGCAGACTATACTGAACAGGTATTAACGGAAACAATTAATCATTTTCTTGAATGAGGAGTTAAGTGTGGTAAATGAGCTTGCGGTCTATGCTGCACATTCCAGTAACTCTAAAGGAAGAGTCCATCAGGATGATGGAACTGCCTATCGAAACCAGTATCAACGTGACCGTGATCGTATCATCCATTCTTCTGCCTTTCGACGCCTCGAATACAAAACTCAGGTATTTGTAAATCATGAAGGCGATATGTTCCGTACTCGTTTGACTCATTCTATTGAAGTAGCACAAATAGGCAGAACAATTGCACGAGCGTTGAATGTAAATGAAGATCTGACAGAAGCAATTTGTTTAGCTCACGATCTTGGGCATACCCCGTTTGGGCATGCAGGGCAGGATGCTTTGAATGCCTGTATGCGAGATTATGGAGGCTTTGAACACAACCTCCAGTCAATCAGGATTGTTGACCAACTTGAAAAACGTTATGCAAGTTTCCCCGGCCTGAACCTTACGTTCGAAACACGAGAAGGCATTCTAAAACACTGTTCAAGAACTAATGCACAAACATTAGGCGAATTAGGTTCCAGATTTATTAATAATGAAAGACCTGGTATTGAAGCCCAGATTGCGAACATTGCTGATGAAATTGCATACAATAATCATGATATAGATGATGGTCTGAGAGCAGGCTTACTGGAAATCGATGCTTTAAGGAGTTGTGAGTTATTTAGTCGGCACTATGACAGTGTAATTGATAAATGGCCTGATTTATCAGATAGTCGTTTACGTCATGAGATTATCAGGAGGATGATAAATTTCGTTGTAAGTGATCTCATAAAAACCAGTGAAGATATGATCAGCACTGTAAAGCCAACAGATATAGATGCAGTAAGAAAATGCGGTGTAACGTTGATTAAAATGAGCGACACAACCGATGTTATGCATAAAGCATTAAAAAAATATTTACGTATAAATCTATATCAGCACAATCGCGTTCAAACCATGGCCGATAAAGCCAGGGAAACAGTCTGTTTATTGTTTGATGCTTATATGAATAGCCATGATTTACTTACAAGTGAAATACAGGATTCAATAAACAGTGATAAAGAATGTGATGATGAAAATGCGATCGCAAGAATTATCGCTGATTATGTTGCTGGTATGACTGACCGTTTTGCTTTTTCAGAGGCTGAAAGGATTTCAAATATTGCTTAGATGCGTTTTATAAAAACAGCAATTAATATATAAAAGCTATTCATCAACATGACGCAACAAAATCAACAGAGTAGTTTTAATTTTTTAACACCGGAGTTGATTCATCGTGTTGAGTTGATATTGCATCTGCTAGAGCATAGCAATCATCTAATTATCGTTAAAGGTGTTCATGAGTCTGGTAAGTCCACACTATTTGAAGAATTATCGCGCCAACAAAATATAAACTTGTTGATTAAAAAGCTGCTTGTTAATCCCGAAACAACTAAAAATGATATATACAGGGCGTTAATAAGTGATGTAAAAGATGAGTCACAAAGTCATTTATATAGCCAGGCTGAATTAAATAAACTACTGGAGCGGTGTGAAAAAAATCAACAAGTTCCTGTGTTGTTAATAGATGATGTAGATATCTTTAATGATGAATTAATTAAAGACCTGTTTGAAATATTAACGGAATCAAACTCAGTCGCCGCACTTCATTTCTGTCTATTTTGTGACCCACTATTCCCGGAGCATCTTAAACAACTTGGCATTGATGATGATTCACTCGATATGCATATTATTGATATGCCGAGTTTGAGTGAAAAACAGACCGAACAATATATACATAGTCGATACCCTGAAGATGGTGCATCAGAATTAAATTTGTTTGATGAAAAAACCATCCAGCAGATTCATAGGATTTCACATGGAATGCCAGGCAGAATTAATGCGCTATGCGAGCAATATCTGAATGACCCCGCAAAAAATTATGCGGCAAAAGAAGCACAGCCATTACTAAAAGTAACAGCACAATTTTTGAAGAATAAATTAATAGTTGTAACAGGCGTGTGTTTATTATTGTTATTAGTTGGCGTCACTCTTTTATCGCTTCAGCCTTCAGAACAAGTGGTTAAGAAGCAAGCGATCAAATTGAATTTGCCGGAAATAAACAAGGGTCAGGATGAGCAAATGAATGTTGTTAAAGCACACGCCAACCCGGCACTGATAGAACAGCCATCGTCATCTGCCGTTCCAGAACTAGACACGGGTAAAAACAATACAATTATAGCGACCGTTGATAATGAAAGGACAAAGAGTGTTACTGAGGTCCCAGATATAAAAATCGCGAAAACTACCGAAGATAGCAATAAATTTGTTCCGGATAGTGACATCGTCAAGGAGGCAAAAAATATTGAGATTGCCGCTGTTGAATCTGATTCCCCCACTCATGATATCGAGTGGTTAATTAAACAAGATCCGGATAAATATGTATTACAGTTAATTGGTGCCTATGAGAAAGACACCATCAAGCTATACCTTAAATCGTTTGATAGTGATGAAGACCAGATAATTGCGTTCACCACATCAAATAAAGGCAAGGATTGGCATGTGTTGGTTTATGGAATTTACGATAATCGGGATAAAGCAGTTGCCGCAATAGAAACCCTGCCAAACAGGGCGAAATTGATGGCACCATGGCCGAGAACCGTCGGAAGCATTAAAGACCTTCTAAAATAGAAATATAAATCTTAAATATATCTTCTAAAAAGCACGCATTATGCGTTTAAAATCTCTGAAATTCAGGCATATATCTCTAAAATACGCTAAAATAGGCCAAAATCTGTTTAAAATTATGCCTATGACAATCTTATGTTGCACCGTGACATAAACAGGGTGCTTTATTATAATTCTTTCCCCCCTGTGACTTATTGGGGAATAGAGCGTTTAAAAAATAATAAGAAAATTAAGGATTTCAGGGTTTTCTCGGACGTGACTCCCTAGCTATCTCCGCAAATCAATTTTATATGCTTATGTGCAAGCACAAAGCTAGTAAACCAAACATTATAGAAGAGTGAATCCAGTATGAAGCAAGCACCAGAGCAACAGGGTTTGTATGACCCTTCCACAGAACATGACGCGTGTGGCGTCGGCTTCGTGGTTAACATCAAAGGGCAAAAGTCGCGCGCGATTGTTGAAAATGCATTAACAATTTTAAAGAATTTATTGCACCGTGGCGCCTGTGGCTGTGAGGAAAATACCGGCGATGGTGTTGGCATATTAATTCAAAAACCACATAAATTTTTCCTTCGAGTCTGTAAGGAAATTGGTTTCGATCTTCCCGACTATGAAAGTTATGGTGCTGGCCTGGTGTTTCTACCGGTCGATGAAACACAGTCAAAACGTTGCCAGCAAATTTTTGAAAAAATAATTGAAGAAGAAGGCCAGCATTTATTAGGTTGGCGCGACGTGCCAATAGATGACTCATCACTAGGCCCCACAGCAAAAGATGGCGAGCCAACATTCAAACAAATTTTTATAGGGAAGAATGATAATCTCAATTCCGAGGCATTTGATCGCAAGCTATACGTTATCCGTAAGCGCGTAGAAAATGAGATTTGGAGTTCGGACATGTCAGAACGGAACCTGTTCTATGTCCCATCATTATCCTACGGCACCTTTGTCTATAAAGGCATGCTAACCGGTGAACAGATTGAACCGATGTTTCCAGACATCAACGACCCCGATGTCGAATCTGCTATGGCATTAGTACATCAACGATTCTCAACCAATACTTTTCCAGCCTGGCGTTTAGCTCATCCGTTTCGTTATGTTGCCCATAATGGCGAGATCAATACCTCACGCGGTAATGCTAACTGGATGCGTGCACGTGAATCCTTATGCGAATCAGACTTGTTTGGCGATGACCTGAAAAAATTGTTTCCGGTTGTTATATCCGGTGGCAGTGATTCGGCGACATTTGATAACGTCATGGAATTTTTACACATGGCTGGACGCCCATTACCACATGCCGTGCTGATGATGATTCCAGAAGCATGGTCTGGTCATGAAACGATGGATGAAGAGCGTAAGGCTTTTTACGAATACCACGCCTCATTAATGGAGCCCTGGGATGGCCCGGCATCCATTGCGTTTACTGATGGCGAAGTGATTGGTGCAGTACTGGATCGTAACGGGTTAAGACCATCGCGTTATTACGTTACCAAAGATGACATGGTCATCATGGCATCGGAAGTTGGTGTACTCGAAGTCGCACCTGAAAATGTAAAGATAAAAGAGCGCCTGCATCCTGGCCGAATTTTTATGGTAGATACCAGGCAAGGTCGGATCATTGGCGATGAAGAATTAAAAGAACAGTTTGCAAAAGAACATCCTTATGGCAAATGGTTAAAACAAAACCTGATGCCAATTGAAAAGTTACCCGATCCAAAACAGATTCACGGTTCGGATCCCGATACCCTATTACAACGTCAACAAGCCTTTGGCTATACACATGAAGATTTAAGGATCTTAATGGCGCCTATGGCCGCAAAAGGATTAGAACCAACAGGTTCAATGGGTACCGACGCTGCGTTGGCAGTATTATCGGATCGTTCACGCCTGTTATACGATTATTTCAAGCAGTTGTTTGCACAAGTCACCAACCCGCCTTTGGATGGTATCCGTGAAGAACTCGTAACTCAGGTAGCGATCACGATCGGCCCGGAAGGTAATTTATTAAAACCTTCGCCAGAGAGTTGTCGTCGTATCAAACTCAACACACCAGTCATTACAAATGAAGAATTGGCCAAGATACGCGATGTAAACCTGCCCGGTTTTAAATCCAAGACTGTCTCTATTTTATATCCCGTTGCAGAAGATGGCGCAGGACTGGCCAAGGCCTTGGAAGATGTCTATATCGAAGTCGATAAAGCCATTGATGATGGTTTTACGAATGTCATCTTATCGGATCGCGGCATTGACCAACATAAAACAGCTATCCCGGCCTTACTAGCAACCTCCGGTGTGCATCACCACTTAATCCGTAACGGTAAACGCACCCGCATAGGCTTGATCCTCGAATCAGGCGAACCTAGAGAAGTGCATCACTTCGCGGTACTGATTGGTTATGGTATCGGCGCAGTGAATCCTTATCTCGCGTTTGAATCACTGGGTGATTTAATCGGTAAAGGTCATCTCCCAGAAATGGAACACAAGAAAGCGGTAAAGAATTTTATTAAGGCAGTTAGCAAGGGTCTGACCAAAACCATGGCCAAGATGGGTATCTCTACAGTGCAATCGTATTGTGGCGCACAGGTGTTTGAAGCGATTGGTCTGAATAAAGAATTTGTTGACGAATATTTTACCGGAACCGCATCGCGTATCGGCGGTATTGGTATTGATGTCGTTGCAAAAGAAATGAGCAAACATCATCACAATGCCTTCCCTGATCGCCCGGTTAAACGACCGGATCTGGAATGGGGTGGTGAGTATCAGTGGCGACGTGATGGTGAGTATCATCTGTTCAACCCAAATACCGTTTTTAAACTTCAGCACGCTACCCGTTCTGGACAATATAAAATCTTCAAGGAATACACTTCATTAGTCGATGATCAAAATGAACATCTGGCTACCTTGAGAGGCTTGTTTGAATTCAATAAAAATAATAATGCTATCCCGTTAGATGAAGTCGAACCGATTGAAAGCATTATGAAACGCTTTTCAACCGGCGCTATGTCTTATGGTTCTATTAGTAAGGAAGCACACGAAACACTGGCCATCGCGATGAATCGCATTGGCGGTAAATCAAATACCGGTGAAGGTGGTGAAGACCCGGATCGCTTCACGCCAGACGAGAATGGTGACCTGCGCCGTAGCTCAATCAAACAGGTAGCCTCCGGTCGCTTTGGTGTGACCAGTGAATATTTGGCTAATGCCGATGATATACAAATCAAAATGGCGCAAGGTGCCAAGCCTGGTGAAGGTGGGCAGTTACCGGGCACCAAGGTCTATCCCTGGATCGCCAAGGTACGTCATTCAACTGCGGGTGTTGGTTTAATTTCACCACCACCGCATCATGACATCTATTCGATAGAAGACTTGGCGCAATTGATCCATGACTTAAAGAATTCAAATCCGGAAGCGCGTATTCATGTGAAGCTTGTTGCTGAAGTTGGCGTAGGAACTGTTGCAGCGGGCGTGGCAAAAGCGCATTCCGATGTCGTATTGATATCAGGTTACGATGGCGGTACCGGTGCTTCTCCCATCAGTTCGCTTAAACATGCCGGTTTGCCGTGGGAACTGGGGCTGGCTGAAACACAACAAGTATTAGTCATGAATGGCCTGCGTGATCGTATCGTTGTCCAAACTGATGGCCAGTTAAAGACCGGTCGTGATGTGGTGATTGCTGCGTTATTGGGCGCTGAAGAATTTGGTTTCTCTACTGCGCCATTAGTCGTGATGGGTTGCATCATGATGCGAGTTTGTCATTTAAACACCTGTCCTGTGGGTGTCGCGACACAAAACCCGGAACTCCGTAAGAAATTCAACGGTAGCCCCGAGTTTGTTGAAAACTTTTTCAAATATATTGCAGAAGAAGTACGTGAATACATGGCCGAGTTAGGGTTTAGAACCATTGATGAAATGGTCGGCCAGGTCGATCGAATAGAAACAAAGAAAGCCGTAAACCATTGGAAAGCGGCTGGACTGGATTTCTCCAATATTCTGCGTAAACCGGTACCGCGTCCTGGCGATGCATTCCATTGCGTTAAAAAACAGGACCACGGGTTAGATAAGTCGCTGGATATGACAACGATTTTGCCATTGTGTAAGGATGCGCTGGAAAGTAAAAAACCGGTCGACATGATCCTGCCAGTGCTGAATACCAATCGAACTGTCGGTACTATACTCGGTTACAACATTACCAAGCGTTACGGATCTAAAGGTCTGCCTGAAGATACGGTCAGTATCCATTTCAATGGTTCAGCCGGGATGAGTTTCGGTGCCTTCATTCCAAAGGGTGTGACTTTAACTCTGGAAGGCGATGCCAATGACTATCTTGGTAAAGGTTTATCCGGCGGTAAGATTATTGTTTATCCGCCACGCCATTCCAGCTTTGTTCCTGAAGAAAATATTCTGGTCGGTAATGTACTGCTCTATGGTGCAACCCAGGGCGAAGCATACTTCCGCGGTATCGCTGGTGAACGTTTCTGTGTGCGTAATAGTGGTGTCAGTACTGTTGTTGAAGGTATTGGTGATCACGGTTGTGAATACATGACCGGTGGTCGCGTGGTGATTATTGGTAAGACAGGTCGAAACTTTGCTGCCGGTATGTCGGGTGGTATTGCCTATGTTCTGGATGAAGAGGGTGATTTTGAAATCCATTGTAATAAAGGCATGGTCGATCTGGATCCATTAGATGAAGACGAAGATTTAATTACAGTTAAAACATTACTCACCAAACATGTTGATTACACACAAAGTACAGTGGCGAGGAACATCCTCGACCATTGGACCAGGTATCAATCAAAATTTATTAAAGTTATGCCGAAGGATTACAAGCGTGTGCTAGCAGCAATCAAGAAGGCAAAAGCAGAGGGCACATCAGTCGATGATGCCGTGATGGAGGCAGCACATGGGTAAGCCAACAGGTTTTCTGGAAGAGAAAAGAGCGAAACAACCGTACCGTCCGGTAGAAGAACGTTTACATGACTGGAATCAGGTCATGCAACCGTGGCCGGTCGAACCGTTAAAGTCACAGGCATCACGGTGCATGGATTGCGGTATCCCGTTTTGCCATCAAGGTTGTCCTTTAGGTAATTTGATCCCGGACTGGAACGATCTGGTCTATCGCGATCAATGGCATGAAGCGATACACCGTCTACACGCCACTAATAACTTCCCTGAATTTACCGGCACGCTCTGTCCGGCACCTTGCGAAGGGTCTTGTGTACTTGGCATCAATGACGATCCCGTTACCATCAAGGCGGTTGAGTTATCGATCATCGATAAAGCCTTTGAAAATGGTTGGGTCAAACCAGAGATAGCAGAAAAGAAAACCGGCAAGACGGTTGCTGTTGTCGGTTCCGGTCCTGCCGGATTGGCCGCCGCACAACAACTCGCCAGAGCCGGACACGATGTTACCGTCTTTGAACGTGCTGATCGTATAGGCGGTTTAATGCGTTATGGTATTCCTGAATTCAAGATGGAAAAGAAACGACTGGATCGTCGACTTGCACAGCTGGAAGCAGAAGGCGTTGTCTTTAAAACCAATGCACATGTTGGTGATAACGTTTCGGTTGATGAATTAAAAAATGATTTCGATGCCTTGTTACTAACCGGTGG
>JBFIJV010000033.1:0-14275 GCA_041600575.1 Gammaproteobacteria bacterium
CGCATTACTGATTTTCTTATTACCAATTTTAAAAATAATATTTTTAGATACGGTATTTCCACGCATTCCTGTCATACAATTTCCAAAATGATCAATATAGATTATTTCGGACAGGTCTTCAGGCATATCATGCCTCTGCTTCCAATTAATTTTATCGCCGGGGATAGGTGCATTGTTGACAATAGCTGCACAAACAGGGGCATAGAGATCACGTCCGTGAAAGGTAGTGGATAATTTTTCAGGTATGCTTGTGATTTCCCAACATTCAAGTTGTTTATCTTGTCTTGCCACAATATCGAATAGACCATTATTGGGCCCGACGTACCAACATTTATTAATATACATAATGACTGGCTTGTCCTTTTCGCTACCCACCCCGGGATCAACGACACAGAACAAAGTAGATCCGTCAGGGATATTTTGAGTCAGAGAAGCCAATAGATAAGCACTCGCCCCAGGATTGTTTCGTGGTGCATCTGAGATTAGATTGATGACTTTTTCTTCTGGCGCGAGGCTATATAAAACTGTGCGAACCTGTCCCAAATAAGGCCCTTCCAGGCCATAGTCTGTAAATAGAAAAATCATACAGCTAGTCTAGAGTTAACTCAGACTAAAGATCAACTTATCGAAATACAACAACAACTATCGGAAAGAAAAAAACCGGAGATATACCCCGGTTTTAAAGTTACAAGCTTATAATTATTATTATGCTTGTTCTTGTGCCTCAACAACTTCTTCAACTTGTGGCCGGTCAACCAATGAAACGATGGCCATTGGTGCTTTATCGCCGGTACGGACACCACATTTAAGGATACGTAAGTAACCACCAGGGCGTTCTTTATAACGAGGTCCAAGTTCATTGAATAACTTTGTGACAATACCACGGTCACGCAGGCGCGAAAAAGCAAGACGTCTGTTTGCAACGCTGTCACTTTTAGCCATTGTAATCAATGGTTCCGCAACACGGCGTAATTCTTTTGCTTTAGGCAAGGTTGTTTTGATAACCTCATGTTCCATGAGTGAAACCGCCATATTTCGAAACATCGCCTTACGATGTGAGCTATTGCGATTCAGTTTTCGACCACTTTCACGATGACGCATTATTATTCTCTCTGTATTATGCTGATACTGGCGTAGTTTCTCTCGTCACTAATCCAGCAGGCGGCCAGTTTTCCAGACGCATACCTAGTGACAATCCGCGTGATGCTAAAACATCCTTAATTTCTGTAAGCGATTTTTTACCCAAATTTGGTGTTTTCAACAATTCAACTTCAGTACGTTGAATCAAATCACCAATATAGTAAATGCTTTCTGCTTTCAGACAATTTGCGGAACGAACAGTTAACTCAAGATCATCAACTGGCCGTAATAAAATAGGATCAATTTCAGGCTCATTATTCTGACTTGCTTCAATAGCTTCTTCTGCTTCAAGATCGACGAAGACTGCTAATTGTGCTCTTAATATCCTGGCAGCTTCACTTACTGCTTCTTCAGGATCAATAGTACCGTTTGTTTCTATTTCTATAACCAATTTATCCAGATTAGTACGCTGTTCAACTCGCGCACTTTGAACCTCATACGCTATGCGTGTAACTGGACTAAATGAAGCATCAAGCTTCAATTGGCCAATTGTTTGTTCAACTTCATCCGTACCACCGATAACGACAGGTTTGTAACCGCGTCCACGGGCAACTTTCATTACGATGCTTAGCTCACCGGCTTTGGTAAGGTTTGCAATCAAATGATCAGGATTTTTAATTTCAACATCATGATCCAGCGTAATATCTCTGGCATAAACTTCACCAGGACCACTTTTCTTCAACGTTAAAATTGCTTCATCTTTAGCATGCATCATAATTGCAAGGCCTTTCAGATTCAGCAGAATATCCGTGACATCTTCCTGTACACCCTCAATGGTGGTGTATTCATGTAAAACACCTTCAATCTCTGCTTCGACAACAGCACAGCCAGGCATTGAAGACAAAAGAACACGACGTAGTGCATTACCCAATGTATGGCCAAAGCCTCTGTCCAAAGGTTCAATCGTAATCTTTGCAGAGGTATTGCTTATAGGTTCTACATCAACCCTTCTAGGTTTTAGTAATTCATTAAATGTCGATAGCATGCTTCATTATCCTCCACACGTTGATTACTTGGAGTAAAGTTCTACAACGAGTTGTTCATTAATTTCAGATGGCAGTTCACTTCTTTCAGGAATTGATTTGAAAACGCCTTCCATATTTTTAGTATTCACATCAACCCAGTCTGGCAATCCATATTGCTCAGCCACATTCAGCGCATCCTGAATTCTTAATTGCTTTTTACTCTTTTCACGAATCGCAACAGTGTCGCTTGGTTTCACCTGGTAAGAAGGTATGTTGACGGACTGGCCATTTACCAAAATTGATTTATGACTTACCAATTGACGCGCTTCATTTCGAGTAGATCCGAAACCCATACGATAAACAACATTATCCAGACGGCATTCAAGTATCTGTAATAAATTCTCACCCGTCGCACCTTTACGACTTGCTGCTTCTTTATAGTACTTACGAAATTGTTTTTCTAATACGCAATAGATTCGACGCAGTTTTTGTTTTTCGCGCAATTGTAATGCGTAGTCAGACATCCTTTTAGGACGTGTGCCTTGAAGGCCAGGTGTTTTATCAATCTGGCATTTTGATTCAATCGGTCTAGCACGACTCTTTAAGAATAAATCCGTGCCTTCACGCCGACTAAGTTTACATTTTGGTCCGAGATAACGTGCCATTATTAAAGCTCCTGAATTAAACCCGACGTTTTTTGGGTGGGCGACACCCGTTATGTGGAATCGGTGTCACATCAGTAATATTAGTGATTTTGAAGCCGATTGAATTAAGTGCCCTTACCGCAGACTCACGACCCGGTCCTGGCCCTTTTATAAATACTTCCAGGTTTTGCATGCCAAATTCACGTGCAACTTCGCCTGCTTTTTGCGACGCAATCTGAGCAGCAAACGGTGTACTCTTACGAGAACCTCGGAAACCACTTCCCCCGGAAGTAGCCCATGACAGGGTGTTTCCCTGACGATCGGTAATCGTAATGATTGTGTTATTAAATGAAGCGTGTATATGCGCAATACCATCTACGACGGTTTTCTTTACACGCTTACGAGTCTTTGTTGCTGTTTTGGCCATAGTTAAAAACCTGTAGTTTTATTTTTTAATCGCTTTTCTTGGACCTTTTCGGGTACGGGCATTCGTACTCGTACGCTGCCCTCTAACGGGTAATCCGCGACGATGTCGAATCCCCCGGTTAGTACCAAGATCCATTAAACGTTTGATATTCATTGAGACTTCACGACGTAGATCGCCTTCAAGATCATACTTAGTAATCTCAGCGCGAATCTTGTCAAGATCCGCTTCACTAAGTTCTCTAACCTTGCTGGAAGCTTCTAAACCTACCGCCACACATATTTCCTGTGCGCGGGTACGACCAATACCATAGATATAAGTCAAAGCAATTACTAAATGCTTGTTATCCGGTATATTAACGCCTGCAATACGAGCCATTATTCAATCTCTCCAATATAATTTCTAGCGCCTGTTATCATCCCTGGCGCTGCTTATGCCGCGGGTCGGTACAGATAACACGTACAATTCGATTACGTCGAATAATTCTACAATTTCGACAAATTCTTTTTACTGATGCTCTAACTTTCATCTCACTTTCTCCAACATGCCCAAGCTAACGAACTAACGTCGCCCATGCCCCTTAAGGTTAGCCTTCTTCATAAGTCCCTCATATTGATGAGACATTAAATGTGCTTGTACCTGAGACATAAAGTCCATAACAACTACAACAATAATCAACAGTGATGTACCACCAAAATAAAACGGCACATTAAATTTCAATATTAAAAATTCCGGCAATAAACACACAAACGTAATATAAACAGCGCCCGCTAAAGTCAGCTTGGTTAGTACCTTATCAAGGTATGCTGCGGTCTGTTCACCAGGACGCATACCTGGAATAAAAGCACCGGACTTCTTCAGGTTTTCTGCCGTTTCTCTTGGGTCAAACACCATCGCTGTATAAAAGAAACAGAAAAATATAATCCCTGCTGCGTAAGTCAATACGTATATCGGTTGCCCCGGTGATAGCGTGGTAGCGATATCCTGTAACCAACCCATACCTTCGCTTTGACCAAACCAGCCCGCAATCGTAGCTGGAAATAATATCAAGCTCGATGCAAATATTGGCGGAATAACACCCGCCATATTCAATTTCAATGGCAAATGACTGGCCTGACCACCATACATCTTTCGACCAACCTGACGTTTCGCATAATTTACCGTAATTCGGCGTTGGCCACGTTCAACGAATACAACAAACGCTGTAACAGCAATAGCAAGCGCGAATAATCCAACTACTGCCAACAGATGCATTTCACCTGTTCTTGATAATTCAATTGTCCCACCTATTGCAGACGGCAACCCGGCCACAATACCGGCAAAGATAATCATTGAAATTCCGTTTCCGATACCACGTTCTGTAATCTGCTCACCCAGCCACATTAAAAACATTGTGCCTGTGACAAGTGTACTCACTGCTGCAATCCTGAAGCCTATACCTGGGTCCATAACAACCGAGTAACCTGCAGCCTGTTGGCCTTCCAATGCAACGGCAACACCAAATGCCTGAAAGGTGGCTAATACAACAGTGCCATAACGCGTATATTGTGTAATCTTACGTCGACCTGCTTCACCTTCTTTTTTCAGTTGTTTCAATTTTGGCTCAACAACCGATAATAACTGCATAATAATAGATGCTGATATATAAGGCATAATTCCCAGCGCAACCACTGAGAAACGACTTAATGCGCCGCCTGAAAACATGTTAAACATATCCAGAATTGTGCCGCGCTGTTGATTAAACAGATCGGCTAATGCCACTGGATTAATACCTGGCACAGGAATATGTGTTGCTACGCGATAAACAAATAACGCAAATAAAACAAACAACAAACGTTGTCGCAATTCTGTTGACCGACCAAGACCCGAAAGCCCGCCTGAAATTGCTGGATTAGATGCGGACATTTATTCCTCTATCTTCCCGCCAGCCGCTTCAATAGCCGCTTTTGCTCCTTTGGTCAGCATCAAACCTTTTACTGTGACTGCTTTTTCCAATTTACCGGAAAGGATAACCTTGACTCGTAATATACTTTTGTTAATTAATCGTGCAGCCTTTAGTGCATCGATATCAATAACATCTACATCCAGAGCAGCAAGTTCATGCAAACGAATCTCTTCGGTAACACGACCGATACGAGAGCTAAATCCGACTTTAGGCAAACGACGCTGAAGTGGCATCTGACCACCTTCAAAACCAACTTTATGATATCCGCCGGCACGTGATTTTTGTCCCTTATGTCCACGACCACCTGTTTTACCAAGTCCGGAACCTATACCACGACCACGACGCTTTGCATCTGAAGTTGAATCAGGATGGGGTTTAACTGTGTTTAAGCGCATTTGTTTAATCCTCTTCCACTGCAAGCAAGTAATCTACTTTATTGATCATGCCGCGATTTTCCGGGGTATCACTAACAGTGACAGTATGACCAATACGACGTAACCCTAGACCACTAACACAGGCTTTATGTTTTTGAATACGTCGATTAGTACTTTTAATCAACGTAACCTTTATTTGTTTGTCAGATTTCTTAACCATGATTAGCTGACCACTTCTTCTACAGATTTACCGCGTTTGGCAGCAATATATTCAGGTGAAGACATCGATTTTAATCCTTCAATTGTTGCACGAACGACATTGATTGGATTAGTTGAACCGATTGACTTGGCCAAAACATTATGAATTCCAACTACTTCAAAGACAGCGCGCATTGGACCACCAGCGATAATACCGGTACCTTCAGATGCTGGTTGCATATAAACCTTGGCTGCTCCGAATTCTGCTGTAATAGGGTATTGAAGTGTTCCTTCATTCAGGGGAACTGAAATCATATTTCGACGCGCATCTTCCATCGCCTTTTGGATCGCCAAAGGTACTTCACGAGATTTGCCTCGACCCACACCAACGCGCCCGTTACCGTCACCTACAACCGTTAATGCTGCAAAACCAAACTGACGACCACCTTTCACAACCTTGGCAACGCGATTTACGTTGACAAGTTTTTCCTGAAGATCTTCGTTACCGGTTATTGAGTTTCCTAATGCCATTAGACCCTTCCTTAAAATTCCATACCTTGTTCGCGTGCAGCATCTGCTAATGCTTTAATGCGACCATGGTATTTGAAGCCTGAGCGGTCAAAAGCAACTTTTGAAATACCTGCTTTCTTCGCACGTTCAGCCAGAGCTTTACCGACAGTAATGGCTGCTTCGACATTACCGCTGTATTTGATCTGACCCTTGATTTCTTTATCCAAACTTGATGCACTCGCAAGCACTTGCGCGCCATTTGGTGCGATCACTTGTGCATAAACATGTCGAGGTGTTTTATAAACACATAAACGGTTTACACCAAGCTGTTTGATTCTTGCGCGTGCTTTTCTGGCACGACGAATTCTATCTGTTTTTTTACTCATATCGACTAGCTCTTCTTGGCTTCTTTGCGAATGATACGTTCATCCGAATAACGAACACCCTTACCTTTATAAGGTTCAGGTTGGCGGTATCTGCGAATGTTTGCAGCTACCTGACCGACTTGTTGTTTATCAGAACCCTTAATTACAATTTCAGTTTGACTCGGTGTTTCAATCGT
The DNA here is from genome assembly GCA_041600575.1 of Gammaproteobacteria bacterium. GTDB lineage: Bacteria > Pseudomonadota > Gammaproteobacteria > Eutrophobiales > Eutrophobiaceae > UBA7359. The sequence continues at coordinate 6,763 of JBFIJV010000033.1, forward strand.
AATTCCTTCTGGAATCTGAAATGCAACCGGATGCGAAAAACCTAAAGTCAGATTCAATACTTTTCCTGAAACGGCAGCTCGATAACCAACACCAACAATATTTAACTTACGTTCAAAACCTTCGCTGACACCCGTCACAAGATTTTGTAGCAACGCACGAGTAGTACCCGATAATGCCTTTGCTAATTTACTATTGCTATTAACCGTTGTTTTTAACTCGTTTTCTTCCTGTTCAACCTTAACCAAAGGATGTACATCATGAGATAACTCGCCCTTGCTGCCTTTTACAGTAACCATACTACCAACGATATTTACATTAACACCGCTTGGTATAGTTACTGGATTTTTTGCTATTCTTGACATAATTCAATCCAATCTTTTATGAAACGTAACACAGGACTTCACCACCAACACCTTGTTCACGTGCTGATTTATCTGTCATGACACCTTTTGCTGTAGAAATAATTGACACACCCAGACCACCCATTACTTTTGGCAGGTCATCAGCAGACTTATAACTACGCAGGCTTGGTCGGCTAACACGCTTAATCGTCTCGATAACCGCTTTGCCCTCAAAATATTTGAGTTCTATTGTCAACGTAGCCTTCTTATCATGTTCTGCAACGCTGTAATCGATAATGTAACCTTCTTGCTTCAGGATGTTTGCAATCGCTACCTTTAATTTTGACGAAGGCATTTTCACATCACGCTTATTACGCTGTAATGAATTACGAATTCGCGTCAACATATCTGAAATCGGATCTGACATACTCATCTTATAGTTCTCTCTTTAATTACCAGCTTGCTTTAACCAAACCTGGCACATCGCCACGCATAGCTGCTTCACGCAATTTATTTCTTCCCAAACCAAATTTACGATAATACCCGTGTGGTCGACCCGTAATATTACAACGGTTACGAACACGTACAGGGCTTGCATCTCTTGGCATTTTATTTAACTTTTCACGCGCCATTGCACGATCATCTTCACTCAGTGAAGTATCTTTAATCATTGCTTTCAATTCTGTTCTTTTTGCGGCGTACTTTTTAACCAAACGTATACGTTTGATTTCGCGATTAACCATGCATGATTTTGCCATATTAAATAAACCTCAAGACCTTAACGGTAAATTAAATGCCGTTAGTAGAGCACGGCCTTCTTCATTTGTACGAGCAGAGGTAGTAATTGTTATATCCATACCTCTTAATGCATCAATCTTGTCATAATCAATCTCAGGAAAAATAATCTGTTCCTTGATTCCCATATTGTAATTACCACGACCATCAAATGATTTCGCATTCAAACCACGAAAATCCCGGATGCGCGGTATAGCGATTGCAATTAAACGATCCAGAAATTCATACATACGTTCGCGACGTAATGTGACTTTACAACCGACCGGCCAACCTTCACGTACCTTGAAGTTTGCGACCGATTTTCTCGCATTACATACAACAGGCTTTTGCCCGGCAATCTTGGTCATGTCTTCTACAGCATGCTCAACTACCTTTTTGTCTGCAACCGCCTCACCAATACCCATATTAAGAGTAATCTTGGTGATCTTCGGGACTTGCATAGGTGACTTATAACCAAATTGTTCGGTTAACTGTTTTATCACCGTATTATTATAATGTTCTTGTAATCTGACCATGAGTTTGACCTTTATACATCCACTACTTCATTGTTTGACTTGAAGTATCGTACTTTTTGACCATCTTCCAGATGACGATAACCAACTCGATCACCTTTATTGGAAACTGGATTCCAGATAGCAACATTGGATATATGTATTGCTGCTTCTTTCTCGACGATACCACCTGGCGTACCCTGCATCGGGTTACCTTTGGTATGTTTTTTTATCATATTGACATTTTCAACAAAGATTTTGTCCAGTTCACTTACAACTGACAAAACAACACCGCGTTTGCCTTTATCCTTTCCTGCAATGACAATAACTTCATCACCTTTTTTAATTCGACCCATCTTAGAGTACCTCCGGTGCCAGAGAAACAATCTTCATAAATTTTTCACCACGTAGTTCACGTGTTACCGGGCCAAATATACGTGTGCCAATGGGTTGCAATTGAGCATTCAGCAATACAGCAGCATTGCCATCAAAACGAATCAACGATCCATCTGCTCTACGTACACCTTTACGGGTGCGTACAACAACTGCGTTATAAACGTCGCCCTTTTTAACTTTGCCGCGAGGGATAGCTTCCTTGATGCTGACTTTAATTACGTCACCAACATTAGCGTATCGTCGCTTTGAGCCACCCAATACTTTCACACACATCAGCCGGCGTGCGCCGCTGTTGTCTGCTGCATCAAGCATTGTTTGCATTTGAATCATGTGCGCTCTATCTCCCTAAACCGGTTATACAACTTGTGCCTTACTGACCACTTTTTGTAAGCGCCAGGATTTGTTTTTTGATAAGGGTCGAGTTGCTTCTATAACCACAATATCACCTTCGTTACATTCATTAGCCTCATCGTGCGCCATCAACTTTGTTGAACGACGCATGAACTTTCCGTAAAGAGGATGCTTCACAGTACGCTCAATTAACACCGAAATGGTTTTATCCATTTTGTTACTAATAACTGTACCGGTTACTGTTTTTGCTTGTGCTGTTTCAGTGCTCATACTTCTTTACCTGATGCAATTTTTTTCTCGTTAATAAGCGTATTAAGTCGTGCAATATTACGTCGTGTTTTTTTCATCTCACTGGGCTTATCAAGCTGCCCGGTGCCTTTTCGCATACGTAAATTAAACTGAGCACGTAACTCTTCCAATAAAATTGTCTGCAGCTCTTCTGCTGACTTTTCTCTTAATTCTGCTGCTTTCATTACAGTATTGTCCTCGCAACAAATGCTGTTTTAATTGGTAACTTAGCCGCAGCTAATTCAAACGCTTCACGTGCCAATTCTTCAGGAACACCTTCCATTTCATAAAGCATTCTGCCTGGTTGAATCTGGGCAACCCAATATTCAACATTACCCTTACCTTTACCCTGACGAACTTCCAAAGGTTTTTTAGTGATCGGTTTATCAGGAAAAATTCTGATCCAGACCTTCGCGCCACGCTTTACTTTACGCGTTAATGCACGTCGTGCTGCTTCAATCTGGCGTGCGGTAATACGACCTCTGCCAATTGCTTTCAGACCAAATTCACCAAAGCTGACCTTATTAGCAACGGTGGCAAGACCACGGTTGCGTAATTTACTTTGTTTTCTATATTTCGTTCTTTTTGGCTGTAACACGTCAAATTCCTAATTAGTTTGTTTTACTCTTTATTACTTATGCCTTAACTTCGTCTTTCTGAGTTTCTTCTTCGGTCGTTTGTTCATGTCCAACAAACACTTCACCCTTGAAGATCCAGACTTTAATTCCAATAATTCCATAAGTGGTATTTGCTTCCGCAGTACCGTAATCAATATCAGCACGTAAGGTGTGAAGCGGAACACGTCCTTCGCGGTACCATTCCGTACGCGCAATCTCAGCACCATTTAAACGACCACCAACAGTTATCTTGATACCCTGTGCTCCTAAACGCATGGTGTTTGTCACTGCGCGTTTCATTGCTCGACGAAACATAATGCGTCTTTCAATTTGTTGTGCAACGCTTTCAGCAACCAGATAAGCATCAAGTTCCGGTTTACGAATCTCTTCAACACTAACATGTGCAGGCACACCCATCATCCTGGATATTTCTGAACGAAGACGTTCTATATCTTCACCCTTTTTGCCAATCACAATACCAGGGCGAGCAGTATGGATAATGACACGTGCATTACCTGCGGGGCGTTCAATCTGAATACGGCTCACTGATGCATTAGCCAGTTTTTTACGGACATATTCTCTGACCTTCAAATCTGCATGCAGGTAGTTAGCATAATCCTTACTATCCGCGTACCAGGTTGAGGTCCAGTCTTTAATAATGCCGAGGCGTATCCCCGTTGGATGTACTTTTTGACCCATGCTCTTATTGATCTCCGTTTTCAGAAACCGTCACAGTAAGGTGACTGGTTCTTTTTATAATTCTATCGGCACGGCCTCTGGCACGTGGACGTAAACGCTTCATCGTTGGTCCTTGATTCACTTGTATTTCACTAATTCGTAGTTCATCAATATCTGCGCCATCATTATTTTCAGCATTGGCAATCGCAGACTCGAGTACTTTTTTAATAATATCTGCACCCTTTTTATTACTGAAAGCAAGCAGGTTGATTGCACGGTCAACTGCCATGCCACGAATCTGATCTGCTACCAACCGCATTTTTTGCGGAGACAAATGAGTAAATTTTAATGTTGCTGAAGTTGCCATAATTTTGTTTTCTAATTATTAAGATTTTCTATCTGCAATGTGACCACGAAAGGTACGCGTTAATGCAAACTCACCTAACTTGTGTCCCACCATATTTTCAGAAATATAAATAGGCATATGGTCACGACCATTGTGTACACCTATAGTCAAACCCACCATCTCCGGCATAACCATAGAGCGACGTGACCAGGTTTTAATTGGACGCTTGTCATTATTTTCCCTTGCTATTTCAACCTTTTTTACCAGGTGATGATCAACAAATGGACCTTTCTTAACTGAACGTGGCACTATTTATTCCTCTCGATTACTTACGTTTACGAATGATTAATTTATCAGTTCGTTTATTCTTTCTAGTCTTATAACCTTTAGTAGGTGTACCCCATGGACTAACAGGATGACGACCACCGGAAGTACGACCTTCACCACCACCATGTGGGTGATCAACCGGGTTCATAGCAACACCGCGTACTGTTGGTCTAATTCCACGCCAACGCGTTGCACCGGCTTTACCTAGTGATCTAAGTGAATGCTCTCCGTTGCCAACTTCACCTATAGTGGCGCGACAATCAGACAATACTTTGCGCATTTCACCAGATCTTAATCTAAGCGTTGCATGTTGACCTTCTTTAGCAACTAACTGAACGCCAGCGCCTGCACTGCGTGCGATTTGTGCACCTTTACCCGGCTTCAATTCAATACAATGAATCGTTGTACCTAATGGAATATTACGTAATGGCATACAGTTGCCAACTTGTATACTCGCCTCGGAACCTGATGTTATCTGGCTGCCCTCTTTAATACCTTTCGGTGCAATGATGTAACGTCTTTCACCGTCAACATATAACAATAAAGCAATATGTGCTGTTCTGTTCGGGTCATACTCAATTCGTTCAACTTTTGCCGGAATCCCGTCTTTGTTACGCTTGAAATCGATTACTCGATAACGTTGCTTGGAACCACCACCACGATGGCGAACAGTTATACGACCGTTATTGTTACGGCCGGAATGTTTATTTTGCTTCTCTAACAATGGTTCGTAAGGTTTGCCTTTATACAAATCAGGCGTAACAACCTTGACCATTGAACGACGGCCTGCTGATGTTGGTTTTGGATTAACTAATGCCATAATTTTTTCCGTTAGGCCCCCATGAAATCAATATCAAAACCAGGCTTTAATTTGACATAGGCTTTTTTCCAGTTAACACGTTGTCCTGGTTTACGTGCAAACGTTTTTCTTTTGCCCTTTACATTAGCAACCTGAACCGACTCGACTTCAGCGCCTTCAAACATAAGCTCTACCGCTTTTTTTATTTCTGGCTTGGTCGCATCTTTAGCTACTTTAAATACATATTGATTATAAGCTTCACCAACCAGCGTAGACTTTTCAGTCACTCTGGGTTCAAGCAAAACTGTCATTAATTTTTCCTGATTCATGCTAACCATGCCTCAACTTTTTGAACAGCGGCCTGTGTCATCAATACTTTCTCAAAACCAATCAATGAATAAGGATCAATTTCATTCGTATCAATCACGTCGACTTTAGGGATATTTCGTACACCCAAATAAAGATTCTCGTTTAACTCTTCGGTCACAATTAAAACTTCACCAAGATCAAAACTGGCTAATTTTTCTAATACGAGTTTCGTTTTTGACTCAGCAACATCGAATTCATCTACACAAATGAAACGTTCCTGACGAACAAGCTCAGAGAGTATCGAACGCATCGCTGCACGATACATTTTTTTATTCAACTTTTTACTGTAGTCACGTGGTTTTGCTGCAAAGGTAATACCACCGCCACGCCATATAGGGCTACGTATTGTTCCTGCTCTTGCACGACCGGTTCCTTTTTGCTTGAACGGTTTTTTACCACCACCTCTAACTTCAGAACGGGTTTTTTGAGCCTTGGTACCAGAACGAGCACCTGCCAGATACGAGGTCAAAACCTGATGTATCAATGGCTCATTAAATTCAGCAGAGAAAACACTATCGGACACACTCATGGTGCCTGTTTTCTTTTTGCCAGATGTTTGAATCGTAAGTTCCATTATTACTGCCTTATTATCGTGTTTTTACCGAAGGTTTAATTATCACCTTACCGCCTTTAACTGAAGGGACTGAACCCTTAATCAAAAGCAAATTACGTTCGCTATCAACGCGGACTACTTCAAGGTTTTGGGTTGTACGTTGTACATTACCCAGATGTCCTGCCATTTTCTTGCCCTTAAAGACACGACCTGGCGTTTGACACTGACCTATAGAACCCGGAGCACGATGTGACAATGAGTTACCGTGTGAATTACGTTGATGACTAAAATGATGTCGCTTTATAGCGCCAGCAAAACCTTTACCGTTAGTCGTACCGGTTACATCAACCTTCTGACCTGCTTCAAAAATATCAACCTTGATTTCGGTTCCTGCAGCGTACTGCTCAAGCTCTTCACTGGAAACGCGGTACTCTAAAAGCCCTTCAGCCGTTTCAAGGTTGGCCTTGGCATAGTTACCAGCTTCTGATTTAGTCAGTGCCGATGATTTCTTCGCGCCCCATGAAACCTGTATCGCCGTATAACCTTTAGTATCGGGTGTTATCAAACCAGCTACATGATTAGGGCTAGCTTCAACTACGGTCACAGGCACAGAATGTCCCTCTTCAGTGAACACACGTGTCATACCACGTTTTCGACCTACTATTCCTATTGTCATTATTTCTATCCGCCAGTCTTTATCAGTTTAGTTTAATCTGAACGTCAACACCTGCCGCCAGGTCCAGTTTCATTAACGCATCTACCGTTTTATCGGTTGGATTAATAATATCCATCAAACGTTTATGAGTACGTATTTCGTATTGATCACGTGCATCTTTATTTACATGCGGTGAAATCAAAACCGTAAAACGTTCCTTCTTGGTCGGCAGTGGTATAGGACCCTTAATCTGGGCACCTGTACGTCGCGCTGTTTCGACAATCTCCTTGGTAGATTGATCGATCAGTCGATGATCAAATGCTTTAAGGCGAATCCTGATTATTTGTTGTTCGGCCATTTAATATTTACTCAATAATTTTAGAAACGACGCCCGCACCCACTGTGCGACCCCCTTCTCGTATCGCAAAACGTAAGCCTTCTTCCATCGCAATCGGGTTAATCAACTTAACCGTAATCTTGATGTTGTCGCCCGGCATTACCATTTC
>JBFIJV010000034.1:0-13814 GCA_041600575.1 Gammaproteobacteria bacterium
TACGATTTTTGACGAACTTCGTACGTTTATCATGAAATATTTGCTTGTAAGAAACTGCTACCAAACACAATTCATTGATAAATATAATTTGTGTTTATAAAGCTTCCTCTCTCATGCAAAAACATGAAAGAGGAAGCAAAACCAAACTTATTATGCTGGGGCACTATCTGCTAGCGCTGAGTCAGATGCATCATTGGTCAGCGCTCTTTTTTCATCAAAAATGAATTTTGGTTTAAAGATATATGCCATTGCAGGCATTAAGAACAAGGCAGATAACGCTGATACAGTAAGCCACATACCGATTAACATACCCATTTCTGCCTGAAATCGTAGTGAAGAGAACAACCAAACACCTACACTGACTATCAGCACCAATGCGGTAACTAACACACCACGTCCCGCACAATGAAGCGATATTGATATCGCCTCCAAATGTGATTTACCTAAGTCATATTCTCCTTTGATACGATCACATATATATAATGTGTAATCCACACCTAGCCCAATACCAAGAGCAGCAACGGGCACAGTATTAATGTTCATACCGATGTTTTGCCAGGACATAAATGCAAAAGTAACCAGATTCGCTAATACTACCGGTACCATAAAGAACATACCGGCTATACTGGAACGATACACAATGATACACATCATCACTAGAATGAATAATGCCAGAGCAATCGACTGGATCTGTCCGGATAAAATGACCTCGTTAACAGACGCTATCACACCGATAATACCGCCGGCCAATCTGAAGTTAGCCATTTCCTGGAGTTTTGGATTGTCTTCAATAAATTGGTTAACTCGTGCAATGGCTGTCTGAATCGTTACACCTTTACGATCTGAAAAGTACATTAGTACTGAACCGTAATTTATATCGACATCAGTAAAACGTAGTAAATCACCCGGTTCAGACGCACGCTCAAACATAAACATTAGCTCACCGTTACTGTCTGTATTATCACCCAACTCAGAATATCTGAAATTACCTTCACGCAAAGTTTGGTTAACCGATGGAAGTACATCCGCAATCGAGATGGTAGCGCCGATTTCATGTTGTTGTTCCATATAGCGTTGAAAACGCAACATACCGTCCAGGATTTCAACACTTTTTATCTTGCCGGTCACCTTACCGCCAAACTCATTCTTGGCACCTTCTTTAACACCACCGACGACAACAAACATTCTGTCTGCACCAGGAAATTGTGTATTAATTTTTGCTGAATCTACATTGTAACGACCATCAGGCCAGAGAATCGGTGAACCAGGATTTGCATCACCCACTTTTAAATCGACAGCATAAATACCACTTACGATGAAAAGCAATACTCCAAATGCAACAACGAAATACCTCGCTTTAGTTGCAACAATTCTGACACAAAATTCCAGGAATGGCCGTATTAGTAACTTATCAAGATTCAATGGATGGGCGTATGATTTCGGATTTTTAACCCATGATAGTAAAACTGGTGTCACAATAATTGAGCTAATCGCAACCGTGCCAACCCAAACGACCGCAAGCACAACCAATTTTTGTAGTAACGGGATCGGACTTATTGCCACCACAGTCACACAACCCGCATCCGTTGCGATACCTAACAGACCAGGTCTGAGCAGATCTTTCATAGTTGCTGTAGCTGCAGTCAGTGAATCGAGATCTTGTTCATGACCTTCTACTTTATCTATCTCTTCGTGGAAACGTGTCATCATCTGAACTGAGTGAGATACTGCTCGAGCAGTAATCAACATAGCGACCACAACAACCAATGGGTCAAAATGGATACCACACAATTGAGCCACACCTAGTGCCCAGATGGCACTAATTGCGCCAGACAACAACGGTAATATAGTCCCACGCCATGTTCTATTTATGACAAACAATAAAACCAGAAATATTACCGCAGCTATACCAATAAGATTCATAGTTTCTGGCAGATAATGGTCGACCCAACCATAAAGAATTGGATTACCAACAAGACTGATATCGACAGTATCATCATCCAGCCTTTCTACCAGCTCATACGCCTGTTTATAGGCAAGGTTGAAGTCGAGTAAATTATCAAAAAAGTCGACTGTTATTAGTGTAGCCGTAAGGTCTTTTGATACAAATGGGCCATATACCAGAGGGCTACGTAAGATAGCCTCTTTCATATACTCAATATCGGCTTGTGTTTCAGGTAAATCTGGCCACATATAAGGGAAGCTTTCAATACCGACGGTTGAAGCGCGGGTTTCTTTAAGTTTCTTTCCCGCTATAGAATAGATCTGGAATTCATTAATCGCATCGATCTTATATAAACCTTGAGTAAGATCGTGGATTTTCTCTAACACCGGCATCTGGAATATATCACCCTTTGTTGATTGAATCATAAAGGTGATAATGCTTGTGCCGCCAAATGTATCTTTAAACTGTTCGTGAACTTTAATGTATGGGTGAGAACCGGGCTGCAAATCTTCAAACACGGTTTTTACATCTATACGATAGGCAAAGTTTGCCAGAACAGCCGTTATAACAATTACAATTGCAAGAACAGCTTTTCTGTATTTCATGCAAAATAATGCAAAATTCTCTAACATTTTATTCTCCAACGAGTCAGCAACTGAATGCTTCGACTTCCCCTAAATTAATTTATTATTATTTGTATTTGAAAACTAATCCGCCAACAAAGTCCACTCATCCGTTTTCAGATCCAACTCACCTAACGTTTGACCAACTGCAAGGAAAGTATGCCCATTTAGGACCAATTCTGTATGGGATGTTAAATCTGTATCAGAGAGATTTTTTGAATGAAACTCTGTCAAGTCATCTGAAAACCTTATCCATTTACCTTTATTACCAACTGCTATCCATTCATTTTCAGTTGCGAACCAATCAACATCCATCAAATGCTCGGTCATCTCTGATATTTTGGGTTCAATATACGTCCACGTTTCACCGGCATCATGGGTTGCTACAATTGCTCCACCTAAACCGACCGCTACACCATTTTGAGGATCCCGAAATTTAATTGAAGTAAAACTATTGGGACTATCGGTTTGTGTATCTGACCAGGTTTCACCATTATCAGAACTTTTGAAAATCAAACCGAATTCGCCAGCTATATAGAGTGTGTTTTCATCCGCACGATAGATATCGTTCATAAAAACATCTTCTTCTTCTCTCATTTGGGTCCATGTATTACCGTAATCATTGGTTTGCAGTATCATGCCCATCTCACCCACAGCCCAGGCTTCGCCATTAGGATAATCGTGTACGCGAAGCAACTTATTCGCTACATCAGATTTGGGTGATTCGACTTCTTCCCAGGTATTACCACCGTCTTCGGTTATTAAGATAACACCACCGTTACCTACAGCAACGGAACGATTTTCATCCCAGGTCGCAATATCTTGTAAATGTGCCTGGACTGTTGAATTTTGATTCTTCCAGGTTCGGCCTTTATCAGTACTTTTCAGAATTTTTCCATAGTTACCTGCAGCTAGATAGGTATCACCTTTCACGTGACTCAAGCCGAAAATGTTATCGCGCACATCAATGACTGGAGGTATAACTTCTTCGATTACAGCTGTAGGCTTAACAAATATACCTGCCCATAACAACGTCCCAACTATGGCCCACGGCAGTATTGATAAGATTAACTTTATAAATTTTTGGCCGGAGGACTCTTTTATCATTATCGAGTCGGCCGTTGGATCATTTGCCGTATTATTTTCTGACATGTTCATAAAACCTTCTCTTAAAGTGTTTTTTTAACCACGCAGGACATACAGCAAGCTAGTCAAATCCTGAGAATGGTTAATTTATCATTCATAATCAAGTACACCCCAAAAAAAGGAGAGCTGCTAGATGAGGATTATCTAGCAGCTATCTTGAGGGGAGAACAATATTAAAACTTAGTTATTGTTATTTCACTTATTATTATCTTGCGATACTGATTAACTTCTTAAGTGTCACATCATCAGCTTCAACACCAGCTGGATTGGCCTTCATGTTAGAAGACCAGGTTGTAGAGAACTCAGCCTTCCAATCAATGATGTGACCAACTACTGGCATGGTTGCTAAATAGCCATCATCACCAACGTCACGACGGTTTTGGAAGATGAATGACTTCCAGAACTTGCCGTTTTGGTCAAGTGCTTCACCGTAGTACGGACGTGGGTAATCAACTTCCATCCAAACGGTTTTCTTGCTGTATGGATGTTCATCGGGAGGAATACCTTCAATAACCCAAACTTCACGTGGTTCCCATTGAACCTGAGGCGCAGGGAAGAAATGAGGAGGGATATCCATGCCTACAGCAGGGAACTCTTGAATAGTATTCTTGTATTTTAAATCAACTGTCATTAAAGGAGCATGAGCAATTGCAAAAATCCATTGACGACCTATCAACGTAGTAGACTTGTATTTAGTTGGTACAGCATCCCAAATATCCCAATCATCATACAATTGTACGGTACCACCAATAGGGTCCATCCAGGCATTACCCGTTAAACGACGTGCACGTCTTACAGACTTAAGATATGCCCATGTGTCATCAGGAGTTTGTGCGGTTGGATCATTGTAACGAATTGAGAAAATACCTAAACCCTTAATATCTTGTGGGTAGGTAGCAACCAATACCGTTTTTTGCAGGATAGTGCCGTCACCTTCTGAAATTGGACCGCCATCAAGACGTCCTTCCATATAGTAACGTTGTGCCCACCAACGTTGAATACGTTCCATACCTTTGTGAGCGTCTAAAAACACCCAGGAGATGTGACGTAAATCCATTGTTGCACCGTAAGTTGGTCCACGCAGGTTCCAGATTAACTTATCACCAGCATGAGGATCATCCATCTTGATATCTTGTGGGTCGAAAAACATACCAGCTTCCCAACCAGATACAGTACGATCAGAAGGATTAAACTTTACAGTTTCTTTACTCTTCTGAGTCCATTCCATGTATTTCGGGTCCATTGGAACAGGCTCTGAATGACGAACAGGTATCTTTAAGTGATGATTACGAATCATCCATTCGTATTTACCAGGCAACATATCACCGACACGTTTACCTTCGAATGTCATATCGATAACCTTATCGAGGTTTTCTGCACTGATTATAGTGCCTTCAGGCATCTCCTCAGCTGTTGCGCTCAGAGGGCCGCCAACAAGCAGTCCCAGAGACACAAGTGATGTAACTAATACTTTCTTATACATTTTATATACTCCTACGTTTTAACAATTGTCCTTCAGTTAAGAGGACATCCTGAGTAATGTTTAGTTGCTTATTTAGATTCATGATTACTTAAATAAATCTAGAACTGTCTCGTAATCTTCAACACTAATTGGTTGTCATCAGCAAACCAGTCAAACAATGAAGCGTCGTTTTCTGGTGTACCTAATGGATTCAAACATGTCGTACACGGACCAGTCAGACCCGTACCGTTTCCTGCTGTCTTTTTCTCATCACCATCACTCCAAAAAAGATCTGCTTCAACTTTCACACGCCAATCATCCCCAAAGACAAACTCAACTGCAGCGATACCAAAACCACCACCGTTACTTAAGTCAGTACCCACAACAAACGTTGGGTTAATTGTGTCTCGCTTGAAGTTTAACAGTGAAAATATTGTCAAATAAGCCGTATGCTCTCTTTTCTGTGCACCAAAAGAAGCAAACTCAACGATTTCATCACTATCATTATGATCTAATATCCAGGTATCAAATAACTGCACACTAGACAGTGATGGTCTGTTAGTACCTAACCATTTTGTTAATTTGAATTCTTTATCTATGCGAAACATTGTTACCAATGTGTCTTTAGTCTTAACACCTGACCAACCAGGAAGAGATGAGCGTAAAGAACCAAAGTTGAATGGCTTGTTAGGTATAAACGCAACTTCCGCACTCAAAGTTGAATCAATTGTTGCAGAATAACCATTAGCCGAAACACCAAACACGTTGATATGAGGATAAATCCAATCACCTAGAACCGGATTTTGCGCAACTTCACCAAAGGAGAATTGTTCAGTCACACCAAATAATGCTGATGTGCCTGAAGGTCCACCACCGGCGCCTTGTGCGGGGTTCATAATTGGCGCTGGATTAAACGTTCTAAGATAAGCAACAGAATAACCTATGGAACCGATGGTACTATTCCAACGCACACCAAAAGTAGGATCATCCTGTGAACCATCCGTATGATCGGCGTTATATTGAGTAAAAGCGGTAAAATCGACACCACGATATGGATGCGGAATCCAACGTCCACCTTCAATATTGAAGTTACTACCGACATCATCATCACGATCCAAACCAGGTCGAACGAAAAAGTTCAACGTGCCACCGAGTTCGTCATATAAATCGAGATTGAAGTTCACCAGAAATAGCGGTTTACGCCAATCCTGGTTGTCTTCAAAGAACAGACGCCAGCGATAATCAAAACCGTGAACCAAATCCATGGCCTGAAAGAAATCACTTTCACCCCAAACCAATTGTTGCTTACCTACACGTACAGTCAATTTGTCGTCAAAAAGACCAAAATCAACATAATACTCACGAAAAAACTCTTGCAGATGATCTGTATTGTATTGATCCAGATATTGACCGCGAATTGCAGTTCCCTGCAATAATGCTCCAGAAGGATTTAAGGACGTTTGATTTTTTATTGAATCAATATAATCAGTCTCAAGCTCTCTGTCGTAACGATTAATCATCTTGAAAAAAGCCCAACCCGTATCAAGCCCCCAATCTAGCAAAAGCGTTCCTCTTGCCATAGTGAAATCGAACTGATCGTTTTCAGGAGTTTCCGCATGATCCTCAAGGCCTAACCCAAAATAGGTACGAGCATAACCACTCAAACGGACATCCCAATCTTCAAACATACCACCAGAGCATGTATCACAAGCTGGTGATTCTGCAGCCATTACAGAACTGGTCGCAACCGTTCCGCCAAAACACAATAGAAAGCCTGCGGCCTTCAAAATATTGTTGTTATATTTTTTCATTCCTCCCCCTTAAAGAGTTAAAAAAAACTAGAATCGTCACATAAAGTAGTTACGCAACAATAACTGTAGGTGGGGAACAAGTTTTATGCCAAGAACATTGCATGCCGAGAAATAACAGGCAAGCCATTGATATAAATGAGATTAATATCAAATAAATTATTATTTATCTTTACTGGACCGAGCCATATAGGAACGATAGTGTCCTAACATGGAACGGTCGTTCTAAATAGGTTAGACTGCAGTATAAATTGTAAATAAAAACACAATTTATTGGAGATATTTGTAGTAATTTTGAATAATTTTTCATGTGGCTAATACATGATTATGTAAGTTAAAAATTAATGCTGATAAGGTCCAAAAATGTTAATATCGCGCAAATATTTGAGTTGAAAGCTAACTAATTGGCTCATAATGTTTGGGGGGATAAATACCCTAACCAAATAATAATTAATCGAAATTCTTTATTTTATATGAGCCAGCAACTAAAACAATCTCACACCAATACACATTTTTATTCTCAGAAAGATATTGATCAAGCATGGGATAACTTCCTTTGCTCTGGTGGAGACTCCAAGAATCTTCCAGTACGAGATTTAATAGCAAGTTCATGGGGACGCTGTCTCTCATTAGGTGTCGACCCCGAGCTAAGGGCTGCCCCGTTATTAGAAACTGAAGGTTCGTTGCATATCCTTCGTCAAAAAAATACCGAACTCATGAAATGTGCGCGACCAGTACTCGCACAGGCTAGAGTTTTTCTTCGTGATCTTGAAACTATTCTGGTATTGACCGATCACAACGGCGTCAATCTGGATGTTGTCGGTGACCCCAAATGTATAGAGAATGCCATCGACATTGGTATTGTATCCGGTTGTGGCTTTAAAGAAACCGTATCAGGTTCCAATGCCATTGGTACGGCTATGGCAACAAAGCTACCAACACAAGTCCATGGGCAAGAACACTTCATTCAAGCCTTTAAAAGCTGGACCTGTACTGCCGGGATAATTAGCGACCCCTATGATGATCAGATGATGGGGGTAATCGATGTCTCAGGTCTATCAAATACATTCGACAAGTTTCACGTTCCCCTGGTTGTAGCATGGGCTAATCAAATTCAATTATCGCTAGCTAAAAACACATCGGAACAATGGAAGCTCATTCAGGAAAACAGTCGTTGTGATTTCAATAATAGTCATCGTAATTCTGGTAAACTTTTATTTGATATGCAGGGAAGGTTAATTGGTCATTCACAAAATGCTGGCGCCATAATTAATTCACTCGGTATCGAGTACGATGTCTCTTCTAAACGCCGTTTATCGCTTGAACAATTTGGAGGCGATATCATCATGTATCCACATGATGAAGGTTCCTGGCTGTCAGATGAATGGATTGACCCTGTTAATGATAACGATGAGATTGTAGGCTTTAAAGTACACTTACCGGTAAATAAACGCCTTTCCCAGACAACAAATCATTTTTCTAACGATACCGTTCTTAAAACAAATACAAATAATAATACCGACTCATTTCATAAAATCTCCGGCCATAGTGACTCAATAAAGGCCAGTACAGAAAAAGCACGTAAAGCAGCATCAACACCACTGCCTATTTTAATATTGGGAGATACCGGGGTAGGTAAAGAAATGTTTGCGCGTGCCATCCATGAAGCAAGTAATTACGCTAACGGACCTTTTATAGACCTGAACTGTGGTGCATTCACCAAAGATATCTTGAGCAGTGAATTATTTGGACACGTAGAAGGTGCATTCACTGGCGCTAAAAAAGGCGGCATGATGGGAAAAATTGAGGCTGCTAATGGTGGAACCTTGTTTTTGGATGAGATTGGTGAAATGCCACTCGAAATTCAGCCTGTTTTTCTTCGTGTACTACAAGAGAGAAAAATACATCGTGTCGGTGCAATCGCTCCAATTTCAGTCAACTTCAGACTTATTGCCGCTACCAATACCTATCTCAAGAAAGAAGTTGCGGAAGGTCGTTTCAGAAAAGATTTATACTTCCGCTTATCAACAGTTGCTATCCCGTTAGACCCATTATCAAGACGAAAAGACGATATAGAAGAAATTGCACAACTGGTACTAAAGCAAATTCAGGAATCACAGGAAATTACACCAAAGTGTATTTCGGCTACGTTAATAACAGCACTTAAAAATAGAGAATGGCCCGGCAATATACGGGAACTGGTTAATGTGATTGAGTGTATGTGTTATATGTCGTCGAACGAGACACTGACTATGGATGATTTACCTGCGGGTTATCAACCGGGAGAGTCATTAATAAACTCTACGTATGAAGAAAATATTTTTTGCGAATCATTATCAAACCTGGATATTGCCGAACAGCAAACAATTGAGAACGCAATTAGAGAATTTGGTGGAAATATCACTCAAGCAGCAAAGAATCTGGGTATAGCAAAAGGTACACTTTACCGAAAGATGAAAAAATATAACCTCGATAACCCACGCTAAGGTAAACCGTTACTCCAACTCTGTTTTATTCATTAAATCTCTATCAGCACCATTCCATAAAATCCGGCTTGTTCAATCAACTCATGTGCCTCTACGGTTCTGTTAAGTGGTACACGATGTGCAATTCTATGTTGCAGTAAATTTCTTTCCAGGAAATCAGTAATATCATCAATCGCATCAAGTTTGGCTGATTCCGGCATAGCATAGACCAGGACCATGCGTATGGTCAGATCCATGAACATCATCCGTCTAAACGGTATTGTTGGTTCAGGCACACGCATTGATGCATAGGTTGCAATCGTGGCGCCAGTACGTGCGACCTCAAGCAGAACGGGCAGATTACCGCCAAACTCACCGTCAACAATACGCTCAACACCTTGTCCATCTGTCATTTCAGCAACTGTATTTAGCAGTTCTTCACCTTGATGCGGACAAACAATATCAGCACCAGCAGCATAGCATGCTGCTTCTGCATCAGGATTACTTGCTGTGGCTATGACAGTTGCACCGGCATTTTTAGCCCACTGAATAACATAATGACCCACTCTACCAGCACCACCGGTAACGAGAATGGCCTGTCCTTCAACTGAACCATCAGCAAACACACAACGGTGTGCCGTCATCGCAGGGATACCCATACAGGCACCTATATCAAATCCAATATTCTCGGGAAGGAATACAGCTCGCCTGGATTCAACTGCAACATATTCGGCTGCCGTTCCAAACCGCCTGCCGAACTGCGCCTGATAAACCCAAACACGTTCGCCAATTCTTGAATGAGGCACGCCACGACCGACAGCTTCTATTACACCAGCACCATCACTGTGAGGAATAATGAAACCATTATCGAGTAGATCAGGAAACGCACCCGCGCGTTTTTTGACATCAGAAGGGTGAACCGCTGAAAAACTTAATCGTACCAAAACTTCTCCATGTGCGGGTGAAGGTGTATCGAGTTCGACAAACTCCAGAACCTCATTCGCAGAACCCATCTTCTTATAATTTACAGCCTTCATTATTTTCTCTTTGGTTTAATGGACATTCAATATTAAAACTATAACTTAATAACATCATCATACGAATGAAATTAGTTATCGTTGACGATAATCACTTTGCCAAAATGCCTGGCAGCAGCCAAATGGCGATAAGCATCTAATGAGTCACTAAAGTTAAACGTCTTGTCCATCACAGGTTGAATATTATGTTCCGTAATAACCTTATTCATCGCATTGAACATTTCAACACTACCAACATAAATACCGTGAATCCGTAATAAATTGAATATCACTGATAAATTAAATGCTGGGCCATCAAACCCGGTTAACAGTCCTATCATAGAGACAATGCCGTTAACCCTGGCTGAAGCGATTGATTTTTCAAAGGTGCCTACACCGCCCACTTCCAATACGTTTTCTACACCATTACCATCGGTAATCTTCAACACTTCATTTTCCCAATCGGGGTGTTCGCGATAGTTAATTGTATGATCAGCACCCATGCCCCTTGTTACTTCAAGCTTCTCATCACTGGAAGAAGTAATGATGACCTTAGCGCCCAATGCCTTAGCTAACTGTAGACCAAATATCGAAACACCGCCTGTTCCTAATAATAGTACTGTTTCACCCGGCTTCAGATTACCCAATGAAACCAGAGCATGCCATGCAGTGACGGCAGCACAGGGTAACGTTGCAGCTTCTTCATAAGATAATTGTTCCGGTATAGACAAGGCAGCATTTGCTTTAAGTACAAAATAATCAGCCAGAACACCGTTAATAGAACCACCCAATGCAGAATGCAATCCTGCCATACCCATCGGTCCGTCAATCCATTCCTGAAAAAAATTACCGACAACTCTATCCCCTACCTTATGCGTTGTAACCGAACCACCAACAGCAACAACTTCTCCGGCACCATCTGACACAGGGATAATGGGCCTAATGTCGTTTCGCGCATAACCACCTTGTGGAATCAACAGGTCACGAAAGTTGAGTGAACACGCTTTCATTTTCACCAAAACCTCATCCGCTGCCAGTTTTGGTTCGTCTAATTCGATCAGTTTTATATCTTCAAAACCATCGGTTGTTTGTACCTGATATGCGCGCATAAACTTTTATACCTCTTTAAATATTATTGTGAAGCGTCAAATTTTTGTTTGTAAATCCATATGAATTTATTTCACGCGACGCATAACAGAAACACAGTTTGTTACTCCTGAACCGCCGATATTGACCGTCATTGCCAATTCTGGTTGTTCTTTTGCGGCTACGCCTATAGGTGCACCTGTTAATTGTTTGTAACATAATGCATGCATTGATGCGCCAGTCGCACCAACCGGATGACCTTTTGATTTTAGACCACCCGATAAATTAATAGGACAATTACTATCAACATCATATTTACCATCTATAAAATCATACCCTGCTCGACCCGACTCTGATAAACCCATCGCTTCTACACAGAGCATTTGATTGATAGTAAAACAGTCATGTACTTCAGCCAGATCCATATCGGCAACCTGCACTCCTGCCTCTGTACACGCCAGTTGCACAGCATGTTTTGCAGCTTGCAGCTCATGCAAGGTTTCCTTGCGCTCACTCATCATCATTCGTTGAGTAACATGGCCGATACCCGACAACTCAACTGCATGATTAAAGTTTGCTTTAGCATTATCGGTTGTTGTTAATACAACTGCTGCTGCACCATCCGAGATTAGAGAACAATCATGCAATCTTAATGGTTCAGCAATCATCGGATTACTACCTTTCCCTGAATCGGGTAAATTCAATATTGCTTCTGCAGTTGTTAACTGATTTTTATCCGGCACACTTCCCGGGCCAAAATGTGCCATCGGATTTTGAATACCGTTACGGTAATTCTGGGCAGCCACGTGGGCAAACATAGTTCGCAATTCTTCATCACTCATGCCGTGCTTTGCTTGATAGGCTTTAGCCAGTTCACCAAATAATCCGGGGAAGGTCACTCCCATAGAACCTTCGTCAGGCCAATAAGAACTACAAGCCAATGCATGCGTAACGCCTTTGGTATCAAGTAAACTCATCTTCTCAACACCAAGTGCCAGAACGTTTTTAAAGCGTCCACTGGCTACAGCGTAAGCGGCGTTATAGATAGCAACTGAAGAAGTTGCACATGCTGCCTCGGTTCTTGTCGTTGGCTTAAAGAGCAAACCTTTTGGATCTATTTCTAATGCCAATGGGCCAACATGCTCCTGATTCACAAACAAGGAAGGTGAACATGAACCAAGCCAAATCGCATCAATATCAGATGCTTCAAGTCCTGCATCCGCAATAGCACCCGCACCTGCTTCCACTATTAATTCGTAAAATGATTTCAAATCTTCAACAGTGCCTGTTTCACGATCACGTTTAACGAATGCACCGAATTTTGTGTTATGTGCGCCAACTATACTAATGTTCATTTAACTATCCTCTCCACAATTGATGCGTGGAACTTAAAATAAAAATATGGTGTTTATTGAATGACTTTGTGAATTATATTTTGCGACCAACCTTGTCCCAAAAATATTTACGAATATCTTTTTTTAATACCTTACCGACCGGACTTCGGGGTAATTCATCCCAAAATAAAATTTCCTTCGGTGATTTAACACTACCTAATTTTTTCTTACAAATATCCATGATCTCTTGTGCATCTGGTTTGACATCAGGGTCTTTTAATTCAACCACCGCTGTAACCTGTTCACCCCATTTTTCATCGGGGATTCCAATCACAGCACAATCCTTTATAGCCGGATGTCCCCAGATAAGTTGTTCAATCTCTCCGGGGTAAACGTTGAAACCACCGGAAATAATCATATCGCGTTTACGATCGACAATAGACAAATAACCATCGTCATCAAACACACCAACATCGCCGGTAAGTTGCCAGCCATTAACGCGAATCTCGGCCGTTGCTTCAGGATTGTTATAATAACAACGCATGAGCAAATCACCTTTTACAGCTATTTCACCTTCCTGACCATTTGGCAGAATATTTCTATCATCGTCCATAATAGCCAACTCGATCTGAGGTGCTGTTTTACCGCAGGAACGAATTTTGGAAAAGTCATTTGTTTCAACAGCATCAACATGATCCTGTATCGACAAAAAAGTACATACCATCGGTGATTCAGCCTGGCCGTAAGTCTGAACCATTACCGGCCCAAAAACACTGATAGCTTCTTTCAGTTTTTCAACTGACATCGGCGCAGCGGCATACCAGAAATAACGCAGACTTGAATAATCATGGTCCTTCACGCCTTCGTATGCTAGCAACATATAGATAGCCGTGGGCGGTAGAAATAAATGCGTTATTTTATAATTTTCA
>JBFIJV010000035.1:0-13427 GCA_041600575.1 Gammaproteobacteria bacterium
GCAAACTCGCTCGCGAATAATAGTAGAGTTTTCTCCTATTCCACCTGTAAACACCAATCCATCAAGGCCCTCCAGTGTGGCCGCAAGTGCTCCTATTTCGCGCACTATTCTATGGACATAAAGCTCAATAGCTTCGACAGCCGCAAGTTCACTGCTGGCTTCCAACACACGCATATCATGACTCAAACCGGATACGCCAAGCAGACCTGACTTCTGATAAAGTAACTCACTCAGTTGATCATAGTTCAGTTTCTCTTCCTGTAATAAATACAAGATCACTCCCGCATCAATGGAGCCACAGCGTGTTCCCATGGGGAGCCCATCAAGTGTGCTAAAGCCCATTGTGCTATCAATACTTTGTCCCTGGTTTAATGCACATAGACTAGCCCCATTACCCAGATGGGCAACGATACACTTACTCTTTGTCAGATGAGGCGCCTTGCTACGCAACTCATC
Organism: Gammaproteobacteria bacterium; assembly: GCA_041600575.1. Lineage (GTDB taxonomy): Bacteria > Pseudomonadota > Gammaproteobacteria > Eutrophobiales > Eutrophobiaceae > UBA7359. The sequence goes on from JBFIJV010000035.1 coordinate 457, forward strand.
GACAATAAATTCATACGACAGACCATGAAATCCATAACGGCGAATACCTTTATCGTATAAGTACTGTGGCAACGCAAACTGATCGACGGGTTTCCCATGTCCAGCATGGAAGGCAGAATCAAAACAGGCGACTTGAGGTAAATCTGGATAGAGATCTCTAAGGACTTCTATTGCAGCTAAATTATGTCCTTGATGCAGTGGTGCCAGTGAAATTAATTTTTTCAATTCAAATAATATCTCTTCAGAAATCAACTCAGGCTGAGTAAAGTGAACTCCTCCATGTACAACACGATGACCAACCAGTAAGGGTATACTGTTGTCTAGTTGTTTATTGAGCCAGTCAATCAGAAATGACAAAGCTATCGTATGATTTGCATTTTCTTTTAATGGTGTAACGGGTGCGTTTAAAGTATCCACAATAAATCGGGCTTGATGATTAAGCCCCTCTATTTTACCTTTTATATTTAAAGTCAGATCATTGCCCTGGTTCGTGAATAATCGAAACTTTATACTTGATGAACCACAGTTGAGTACCAGTACTTGTGTCCTCAAAGCAGGTGTTCCTTCTTATAGTTTGCATATAAAATTGCTAATGAACAGGACGCAATACGTTCGATTTCAGAATCAGCACGGCTAGTCAGCATAATTGGCAAACGTGCGCCCATAACGATTCCGGCCCCTTGAGCATCAGCCAGATAGGTTAATTGTTTCGCAAGAATATTAGCAGCATCCAGATCTGGAGCCACCAGGATGTCGGCCTGCCCTGCTACCAAAGACACAATACCCTTGGCCTTAGCCGAAGCTGTGGAGACAGCATTATCAAAGGCCAACGGCCCATCCAGCAAACCACCCGTAATTTGTCCACGATCAGCCATTTTACAAATTGCTGCCGCCATCAAAGTGGAGTCGATGTCTTGTTTGATCATTTCAACCGCCGCTAGCAATGCCACCTTTGGGACTTCAATTGATAAGGCATGTGCCAGATCAATTGCGTTCTGCACGATATCACGCATTGTCTCCAAATCCGGCGTAATGTTGATGGCTGCATCCGTGACCAACAGGGGCCGAGGGTACGTCGGCACGTCAAATGCGAACACGTGACTAATACGACGCTCGGAACGGAGACCTCGTTCCTTATGTAATACCGCACTCAGCAATTCATCCGTGTGCAAACTACCCTTCATTAGAGCCTCTGCCTTTCCTGAACGTCCAAGTTCTACGGCTTTTTCAGCAGCTTGATGACTATGCTCAACATCAATAATAGGATAGTCCTTCAAGTCTATTTCCAGAAGGTGGGCAATTTTCTGGATCTTTTTCTCAGGCCCAACCAATATTGGCAGAATCAGATCGGCTTCAGCAGCCTCGATTGCACCCTTTAACGCATACTCACTACAGGGGTGTACCACTGCTGTGGGCAGGGGTTCTAACGGTATGGTTGCATCGAATAATTCACGTAACTGACCACGCTCAGCTAATCGGACATTTGGCAATATAGTACGAGCACGCTTGATGCTATCTTTGGGCGCAATGACCTCTGCCTCGCCAACGATAACCTTGATGCCTTCCTGATTTGTACAAAAACAATCAAATACCACTTTGCGATTTTCAGGTATTTTTTGTTTGGCCGTTACAGTGACTGTGAGTACATCCCCCAGCATCACCGGTCGTTTGAATTTCAAGGACTGGCTGAGATAGACAGTTCCAGGACCAGGTAGGAGAGTACCCAGTACTGTTGAAATCAACGAGCCACCCCAAAGACCATGTGCGATAATTTCCTGAAACAGGCTGTCTTTTGCATAGTCTTCATCTAGATGTGCCGGATTCACATCTCCTGACATGACTGCAAACAGTTTAATATCTTCCATCGTCAAACGACGGTTTATTGATGCACTGTCGCCAATCTGAATCTCATCAAAGCATTTATTACTAATGAATTGTTGTTTTTTCAAAGAAATAATCCCTCGTTTATCTAAAAAATAGCCTTGTGACATTAATATATTTGCACTAATGATCGTTTGCGCTAGATCAACTCACACAACAATAAAATCATCTGTAAACTAACTGCAAGGTGAACTTAAATTAAATAATTCTATGCCTTTAGTGAGTTGTATTATATTTAGTTCTTGCGTAACCAATATTCAAAACCTTATTTACTTAACAGCATGACAAGGGACAGTCTAGTGACAACGAATTTGAAAATGCTCATAATCACTATTGCGATTTAGATAAGAAAAATACATTGTTTAAAAATCATAATAAATTAATCGAGAATATTTATGACTGATAACAACTCCACTCCACCATCACTCTGGCACACATACGATGCCGATACCGTATTTGAAAAGGTCTCTTCTACTATGAACGGCCTATCAAAACAGGAAGCGCAACAAAACATACGAAAATTCGGTCTCAATCATTTGAGTCAGACAAAAAAAACAGGACCGTTCATTCGCTTTTTAATCCAGTTTCATAATGTCCTCATTTATGTGCTGCTGGGGGCGTGTGTTGTCACCGCACTATTAGGTCATTGGGTAGACAGTGGCGTTATCCTTGGTGTAGTGGTCATTAATGCCATTATCGGTTTCATACAGGAAGGTAAAGCAGAAAAAGCGCTTGATGCTATCCGCCAGATGCTATCGCATCAGGCGATGGTGAAGCGGGATGGCAAGTTCATCATTCTAGCCGCAGAGCAATTGGTTCCAGGAGATGTCGTGTTACTTCAGTCTGGAGATAAAGTTCCGGCCGACCTGCGTTTATTCAAATCGCGTGAACTACGCATCGATGAAGCCATGCTCACAGGCGAATCGAAGCCCGTTCAAAAAAGTACCCTGCCCGTATCAGAACATGCTGCCATTGGTGATCGCAAATGTGTCGCGTTTTCAGGGACACTAGTTACCTATGGGCAGGGACAAGGGGTTGTCATCGCTACTGGCGATCACACTGAAATCGGCCGCATCAGTGACATGTTGCAGAAAGTGCAGACTCTCACTACACCACTGCTTCGACAGATCTCCACATTTGCCAAGTGGCTTACGCTTATTATAGGTATTATCGCCGCTGCGACCTTTGCTTACGGAATCCTTATACAAAATTATACAGCAGCGGAAATGTTTCTCGCGGCTGTGGGTCTGGCAGTCGCCGGTATCCCGGAGGGATTGCCTGCTATCATGACTATCACTCTGGCTATGGGCGTGCAACGTATGGCAAAGAAAAATGCCATTATTCGTCGCCTACCTGCTGTAGAAACGCTAGGTTCAGTCACTGTTATTTGTTCAGACAAAACCGGGACGCTCACCCGTAATGAGATGACTGTGTTGAGTGTAGCGACTGGCGTCGGTATTTGCGAAGTCAGTGGCTCAGGCTATGACCCGCACGGCACCTTCAATTTGAACAATCAAGATATTACTACAGAAGAATTTCCTTTGTTAAGAGAAATAGCTCAGGCGGCATTACTATGTAATGATGCTTCTCTGTCAGAAGTTGGTGAACAATGGTTAATACAAGGAGATCCTACTGAGGGTGCGTTGCTAACATTGGCTCAAAAAGCAGGTCTCGATCACAATACCTTTCAAACCTTATATCCCCGTACTGATGCCATCCCCTTCGAATCCCAACACCGATTCATGGCGACCTTAAATCATGACCATGAACAACACGGATATATTTATCTCAAAGGTGCCCCGGAACGCGTATTGGAAATGTGTCAACAACAGCGAATGGACACTGAGAATAAACCACTAGACAAACCCTACTGGGAATCCTGTATGCACACTATGGCTAATCGGGGCCAACGACTACTGGCGATCGCCTTCAAAACAGCAGCTGCGGATCATCAAAGTCTTACTTTCGATGATGTTGAAGAAAACCTTGTTCTATTGGGTATTGTGGGCATCATGGATCCTCCTCGAGAAGAGGCAACCCGTGCAGTCAGAGCTTGTCAGTCGGCCGGCATTCGCGTGAAGATGATTACCGGAGATCATGCTATTACTGCCAGTGCTATTGGTGCACAAATGGGTATCGGTGATGGTGCTACGGTAATCAATGGTTCAGAACTTGAAGCATACAACCAGAAAGACCTGCAACATGCCGTACAGCGGTCTGATATTTTTGCTCGAGTTTCCCCCGAACAGAAACTGCAATTAGTGACGGCATTACAATCGACTGGCGAAGTGGTTGCCATGACCGGTGATGGTGTCAACGACGCACCCGCCTTGAAACGCGCTGATGTCGGCATCGCAATGGGACTAAAGGGCACTGAGGTTGCTAAAGAAGCAGCTGAGATGGTACTTGCTGATGACAACTTTGCCTCCATTGCTCATTCTGTGGAAGAAGGACGTACAGTCTACGACAATCTGAAGAAATCCATGATGTTTATACTACCTACCAATGGTGGCGAAGCACTTATCATCATCGCTGCTATCGTAATGGGTAAAATGTTACCCATTACGCCAGCACAAATATTGTGGATCAATATGATTACGGCAGTTACGCTGGCACTGACCTTGGCCTTCGAACCATCAGAAGCAAACGTGATGCAGCGTCCGCCACGTGACCCTAAAGAACCCTTTCTGACAGGCTTCCTGATTTGGCGAATAATTTTCGTTTCGTTGATACTTGTCATAGGTACCTTCGGTTTGTTTTTGTGGGAACGAGGGCATGGTGCTCCGATTGAGTTAGCTCGTACCATCGCTGTAAACACTCTGGTGATGTTTGAGATATTTTACCTGTGCAGTGCCCGTTATCTGCTGGCACCGGCGCTAACGTATGAAGGATTATCTGGTAACCGTTATGTACTTTATGCAATTGCTTTGTTACTAGTGATTCAGATGGCTTTTACCTACACGAGTCCCATGCAAACAATGTTTGCGACTGCAGCCATGAGTGCCGAGGCCTGGTTTCGGGTAACCTTAGTTGCATCTTCAGTATTGATTCTGGTAGAGATTGAAAAATTGTTGCTACGCAAATATAAAAACACGAATACTATAAAAGAGGAATCATGACATCAAAAAATTGTTTTGCTTTATTTAATAGTAGACGCAGGATATGTTTATTAATCTAAAAAAACTATTTTTTATGTTGAAATGATGTCCATGCAAAATGCTCTCAAACAAATTCATCCACTCGAAACTTTACATCCTCGACCCCTTAAGTATCTTGCTGATTATTTGCAATTAATAATACGTGGTTGACTATGGTTGCAAGTATTAATTGGCATGCCATTAGGCATCATTACTAGAATACTGATTGGACCTTCCATTATTTGATTAGCAGCAGATTGTATCAAATTGTTAATCTGGTTTATTTTCAACAATCATCAATTTTTTTTCGCTAAACGATAACGGTGTCGCTTCAACTGTTTACTAACCAAGCTGACTTCATTCTATAAAAATATTGACTTAGGTAGACAGTTTATACTGTTATTAGCCTATTTAGGAGCCGAGGATAATGAATCGAAGAGCAGACACTAATTGAATAAATACTGTCACACATATGTCACAGTCAGGATTGATTTTCCACTGAAAACAGATTAGTTTCAATAATACAATCAATTCACTAATTAATTGTATTACAAGATTTTTGTTATGGATTCAGTCATGCCCTGGTAGCTCAGTTGGATAGAGCGTCCCCCTCCTAAGGGGAAGGCCGCAGGTTCGACTCCTGCTCAGGGCACCATTATTTCGCTATAGTATCTTTTATTAATAGACTTGCGATTGCCGGTAATAAAAATATCGCACCCAGCATGTTAAGCAGAAACATAAAGGTGAGTAAGATTCCCATATCCGCCTGAAACTTCAATGGCGAGTAGATCCACATAATAACACCCACGGCCAATGTAATACCCGTAAACAGGATACTAAAGCCGGTTGTTGAAAGGGTATAAAAATAAGCGTCTTTAATCGACATGCCCTGTTTTAGACAATCATCGAATCGACTATAAAAATAAATGCCATAATCAACACCAACACCAACACCCAGGGCGACAACTGGCAAGGTGTTGACTTTCAGGCCAATCTGTAGATACGCCATTAAAGCATAGGCTAGAATTGAAACCAGTGCCAACGGCATTATGATGCATATCATTGCTTTGACAGATCTAAAAGTTAGCAGGCAAAGTAGTATAATTGCTGAAAATACATACATTAAAATTGGAAACTGTGCTTCTTTTATTTCTTCATTGGTTGCTGCCATGACACCTACATTACCGGTAGCCAGTTTAAACTTTATTTTTTCATTCGGGTTCTCTGAAACAAATTTTCTAATGCTGGCAATTATTTCTTCTATTGTTTCTGCCTTGTGATCTTCAGTAAAAATCATTACCGGCATAACACTACAATCATTGTTTAACAAACCCGATGATGTCGGCACGTAAGCAACTGATTGTGTCAATACAGACTGATTACGTGGCAAAACACGCCATTTCATGTTGCCTTCGTTCCAACCGGCATTAATACGTTTCGTCACTGTGGGTAATGCCATCACTGATTGCACACCAGCGGTATTTCTCATATGCCATTCAAACTGATCGATCAGTGACATCACTTCATAATTGATACAACCTTCCGGAATCGTTTCTACAATAACAGTAATAACATCTACGCCGATTGAAAAACGATCTGTAATAACTTCACTATCAATATTGTAACGGGAGTCTTTATGTAGTTCGGGAATACCGCTATGCAAATCACCAATTTTTATTTCTGATCCTTTCCAGAAACCAAATGCAAATAGTAACAAAGCCGCAATAACGATTGGAATTGAGATTTTTTTATCTACCAGGCCACTAAACTTTTTCCAGAAAGGGATTAGATAGCTGGCACGTTTGTTTAATTTTTGCTGATATATATTTTTAAAATCAAGATATGAAGCCAAAACAGGTAAAAGAAACAGATTGGTAAAAATAACCATGGCCACACCAATACTCGCGGTAATTGCCATTTCCTGAATAATTTCTATCTTGATTAACAAGATAGTGATGAAACCTATACAGTCGCTAATTAATGCAACCATACCTGGGACAAATAACCTCCTGAAACTTTTTTTGGCAGCCTCAAAATTATTCGCGCCAAGATAGGTCTCAACACGAATAGCACTTATCATTTGTACGCCATGACTCACACCTATTGCGAAAACCAGGAATGGCACCAGAATAGACATTGGGTCAATCCCAAAACCTAGTAAGGGTAAAAAACCTAACTGCCAGATAACTGCAATGATTGAACAACACAAGGGAACAAGTGCTGTAACGAAAGATTGAGCATAGTAATAAACGAGTACGCTGGTGATAAGTAAGCTAATGATAAAAAATAAAACAACACGTTTAGCTCCATCAGTGATATCGCCAATTACTTTTGCGAACCCGATAATATGATAATCAATGTTCACATTTGAATGTGTATTGAAATTGTTCTGACGTATTTTATTTTCAAGCTGTTCAGCAACTTTTACGTAATCGAGTTTCTCCCCGGTATTTGGATCTATTTCCAGTAGTTGGGCGCTAATCAATGCACCGTTAAAATCATTTGCGACTAACCTGCCAAGTATGCCGGCCTTGATAATATTTTCTTTAACCTTAAGCAGATCTGCTTTTGATCCTTGATAGTCATCGGGAATGACATTGCCACCAGCAATACCATCTTCAACTACTTCAGTAAAACGCACATTCGGCGTAAATAAGGACATGACTTTCGAACGGTCAACACCGGGGATGAAGAATACTTCATCAGTAGCCAGTTTCAATTCATTGAAGAATTCGGGTGTAAAGATATCTCCTTCATCAACCGTTAGTGCAACCAGTATTCTATTAGCACCGCCAAATTCAGCCTGATGCTTGATAAATGTTTTCATGTAATCATGTTGCAATGGCAACATTTTACTAAAACCAGCATCGACCCGAAGATGCGATACTGACCACAACATAAACAGGGTAACAACTATAAATAAACCAATGACCGTCTTTCGTTTGTTGAACAAAAGATTTTCTATTAAGGAAACAATCTTGATTTCAGACATTTAAATTATTGACCGGAAGTTAAACTATCTCTAGATAATAATTGAATACCGGCATCACCCGTAAAAAGCAACGACCTGTCTGTTATTTCAAGTATCTCAGATAGACCATGTCTATGATGCAAATCTACTTTTAAAAATGAGTTCCCATTATCCTTACTCAATATCATAGTACCGGCTAATCCAACAACGACGATATCGCCATTAGAAAGAATTTTGGCATCGGTTAACATTTCTTCCGTTCCAGTTTCAATCTTTATCCATGAATCACCCGCATTCGAAGAACGATAAAGATGACCGCGCAAGCCGTAAACAAGAACGCACTTATAAGATAAAGGTAATACTCCAAAAAATGATCCCCGATAAGGTGATGATAAATCCAGCCAGGACTGTCCATCATCATCTGAACGAAATATTCGTCCGGCTTCAGCCGCTATATAAAAACGATGATCACCCGCATAAGAAATGGCGTTAAGATGTAAATCTTCCGTCTCTGTAAACTCATCCTGAAATTCACTATCTACATCTTTATTCTTATAAAGTAGCTTCAAATCTGTTTTTTGCCAATTTACCCCACCATCATGAGTAAGATACATTAATCCATATGCGCCGATCGCCATGCCGTTTAACGCATCCCTGAAATAGATATCTAACAACGGCGCTTGCTCATCAACATCACTAAATACTTTATGCCATATCCTGGCACCATCGTCCGTTTTCAGGATCACTGCATCATGACCAACTGCCCAACCATTTTTCTCATCCAGCATAATGACACTAGTCAAGGTAGCCTTTGTATCAACACTGGCTTGAGCCCAGTTTTTTGTATCATGGGAATAAAGTATATGACCTCTTTCGCCAACAACTACCGTTAAAGGACCATATTTTGAGGATGCTAATAACAACGATTTATGAGCTAGTGGAGAGATTACCGCTTGCTCATCAGCGGTGATTAACTGTGCAGAACAAAGCAATAAGAATGTTAGAACGATTTTGAGAAGTTTAATCATCCAGACATAGAGTTATTATTGTTATGAATAAGCTAAGTATTTTTATTAAAAATATTCAGGCTTTTGTTGAACAGCTTGATTTTTTATATCTAACGGTGACCTTCTCTGCGCAATGCCGATGGTGAAAAATCGCTATCAGTATACTTCACATTGAAATTGTAAGGCGTGCTTTCATTATCAAGACCTATTGCTATATATCTTCCTGCTTGTAGATCCATATGCACTTCCAATGTCGTCCAAACACTTTTTACATCATAGTAGTTCATTGCGAAACCTTCGGAAACTCGCCATAGTTGATCACGGTTATCATATTGATCGACGATGAGTATCTGCCATGAATCTTCATCGACATAAAATGTACGTCGTTTGTATACGTGTCTGGCATCAGATTTTAATGTCGCTTCAACAACCCAGACCCGATGTAATTCGTATCGCGATAAATCCTGATTAATATGCAGTGGTGTCAGGATATCTTTATACTTCAATGAAGGAGAATGTAGTTTATAGTTATTATAAGGCACATAGATTTCTTTCTTACCAAGCAACTTCCATTCATAGCGCTCTGGACTTCCGTTATACATATCAAATTGATCATTGGTGCGCATCCCATCTGAAGCTGTTCCGGGATTATCAAATGCTACATTAGGTGCCCGTCTTACACGACGCTGCCCGGGATTATATAACCATGCCTTACGGTTTTCGGCTTTCTGGTTCATGGTTTCATGTACTAATAAAATGCCACCGGCCAGTCTCGCAGGCGCTTTGACTTCCTGCTTAAAATACAAAATGGTGTTATTTAATTTTGCCGGTGTCATGCCTTCGTGGCTGTATAACACATTAAATTGATCTGAAAACTGGACTAGAGTGTAATCGCCGCCTCGAGTGGGTGTTGCTTGAGCAATACTACGTTCCGCATAGTCTCCACGCCAACGTAATAAATGATTCCATAATACCTCAAGACCACTTTTTGGAATGGGGAATGGTATGCCGACTGTGGCCTGTTCCACACCATTGCCATCACTTGTCAATTTTGCTGTTGCTGCAATTTGTTTAGTTGCGTCATAAATTCGCTTTGGTGCGGAGGCGCTACGACGGGTCTGATAAACATTGAGCTTATAGGTATCCGCATACGCGTTTAATAATGCTTTATGTCCTTCACTTAACTTATCAGCATACTCAGACATATTACTTTTGGTTATCGTAAACTGGATCGGGTCATCGGGAAATGGATCAACATAATGCTGGCCTGAAATATATCCGGGAGGTGGTGAGGTAAGACCGCCGTTCCATGCTGGAATTGTTCCATCAGCATTAGCTGCTTTTTCACCACCTAGTGGTGTTAAGTCCTTACCTAACCTGGCAATTTCATCCGATGATATTTCTGCATAGAGATGCGTTGTTGTACACAAGCTGAACAGGATAAGGATTTTTATTGTTTTCATTATTGTTTTCCCATTATCCTAAAATGCATGTGAAATACTAAAAGCGATAAAGTCACGATCATTGAGTAAATTATACCGGCCTGCTCCCTGAAAACTTGTATAACTCAGATCAGCCTGCCATTCATTTTGATAATCCGTACTCACTCCTATCGTAATAGCTCTTCGTCCTTCAAGAAAGTTTCCGCCTGGTCCGGGAGTAATACCACTGACATCCTGAGACAAGGCGAATCGTGGCGAGACATTTAAAGGACCAATAAGATTGTTATAGGTTAGGCGACCCGCCACTCGAAAACCCCAGGAAGTTGCATCGGCAAAATGATCGGCAGCTTCCGCTGCTTTACCGGCATGGGCACCCGTAGCACCAGCCTGAAATGGATTGCCGCTGGTAAAGGTGCCAGCACCGTTAAGACGTAAATCACTTTTATCTGGCATATTGTGGACATGTGTCACACCGACTTCGCCAATGAGGACACCGGTATTGGCACTAAGCATCGGGCCAAATACTTTCGTTGCCGTAACCTGAAACTGACTGACATTGCGTTCTATAAATCCGGGCAAATACTGATTTGTCGTTGTATTAGCACATCCAGGGTCAAGCTGGTTTACGGCAACAGCCGCGTTTAATGCGGCTAGCGGACATAACGCTCTAAACAACAATTCGACATCGTCAACCTGTAATGGCGCATCATGGATAAAAGTATATTCACCTTGCAAAGCAACGCCTGATTTTTGTAACTGTGTGTTAAAGCTTAGGCCCACTCGCTGAATATCTTCGGGATATTCGATTAAATAGTTTGCCGTTCTCGAATATTGATCGGTGGCAACAGCTCCGGCAACGGCTGTTAGATTTGCAACACCGATAGCACCCCCGCCTAATGCTGCAACAAGTCCTGGCGTTGCGGCACTGGCAGTCAAACCGAGTACTGCACCCGTTGCATTAGCTACTCCTGCTGCAGATCCCGTGACAGCACTGATTATAGGTGTACGACTGTGATGATTAATAAAGAATAAACCAAATTCTGTATCATTTAAATTTTCGGCAAAGTAACGAAATGCAAAACCAAATTCACCACCATTATCAGCCCTGTTATCCGGGGCACGCAAAACACCTAGAAAATCACTCTCAAACAGACTTAATGCAACAGGGGCACCAATCGGAGCCAAGCCTAGCGCGCCATTAATTCCTGCCGTTAATGCACCAAATGACGTGCCTCTGTCAGAACCAATAAAGCTCGTTCCGAACGCACTACCCCCGAAACCTAACATCACCTTCCTGCCCCCATCTCCAACAAAGTCATTGGTTGAAAAATAAGAGCCTACTGGTTCAATGATTGTTCGTTCCCAATCATATTGATAATAAGCTTCAAAGGACAAAGCATCGATCGGTGAAATTGAAAAAGTCACCATTCCAACGGGTGTTAAGGCATCGCGAATTTGTGAACCAGGTGTGCGTAATTTACTTACATCGAAGGGATTAATGACATTAATACCGTTTTGTATAAAGGTGCTCTCGCCCCAACTTAATACCTGCTCACCAACACGAATACTGGCAGGTGCGGAACCTATATCAAAATTGGCCCAGACATATAGATCTTGTAAATTAATATTTTCAGTGACTAATCTGTCTGCTTTGCTGGATAATGCGAGTCGATCGCCAGCACCTTTATTTTCATAATCCTTGAAACCATTAAAACGTGTAAAGAAACCGAAGTTTTTGTATGTGAGCTCAACTTCTGTATTAAATTTCCCGGCATTACTAATGAGGCCTTCATCATAGTTCTGGTTGCCATCGTCAGAGTTTTCAGAAAAAGCAGTCCCTGTGATTGAAGCGTCAGTTCCTGAAAGTCCTGCACCAACTGTATCACCGGAAAGTCCAATGATTTGCGTATCGGAACCTTCCACTCGGAAACCCGATCCATAGGTTAGAGTTGTGTCGACACTACCTGAAAATTCGCCTGACTCAAAACTAACACTGTAAACGGGTAATGAGGCGATCAAGACAATACAGAAGCCAATAAAAAGCACTACAACATGTGGTTTACCTGAACGCAGTATCTGTTCTATCGATTGGCATACACTCATTCTTTTCACCAATGAATTTAGATTCATCTTATTATAATTATTTTAAAATCAATTGCGTATTACAAATATCTACGCTAATTAAATATCACTTCAGTTTAAGCCTTAAAAAGGATACTGCAAACATTCAGCAACTGCAAAATATAAGACTCTTTTTGCAGCATATTCAAACTTCCTGAGAGATCTTTTCTGTTGTTGCTGATAAACGATGAATCAAGGTTCTTAGAAATACTTTGAGAAATCTGACCTGACAATTTAATGATACCTGTGATATCACCGTTGAGTTAATCTTCATCAAAGACGTGTGATCAGCTGCTTTAATTGATGCTGTTCTTTTGGTTTTAGCGAGATAACCCATTTCACCAAAACAATCTCCTTTCTCCAGATTGCGAATAACAGATACATTTTTCATTACATTAACGCTACCGTTAAC
>JBFIJV010000036.1:0-13342 GCA_041600575.1 Gammaproteobacteria bacterium
ATTTTAAGTTTATTCCTGATGATTTCCGGATTATTTAACAAGGACTGAATTTTTGATTCTTCATAAGTCGCGATTTTATTAAAATCAAACCGGTCAAATGCAGTTCGATAAGCTGTCCTCTTTCTGAGTACGGTGATCCAGCTCAAACCAGCCTGGGCACCTTCCAGCACAAGGAATTCAAATAATTTTCTGTCAGAATGCAGTGGCACACCCCATTCCTTGTCATGGTATTCAATATAGAGTGAGTCACCTTCACACCACTGACATCGTTTCATTTGTTATTCAGTGTTGAACACTTCCCTCAGAACCCAATCCTGTTTGTGAACGTACATATTGATCTTCAAAGGCTAATGCCTCTGCACGTCCCGATTCAGAATTATCAAGTCTGGAAATTATATAGATTGATATAAATGCCGCACTCATGGAAAACAGTGCTGGATGTTTATAAGGGAATATTGCTTTTGTATTGCCCAGAATATCGACCCAGATCGTAGGTCCGAACAACATACATAAAACTGCCGTGATTAAACCGATACTGCCACCAATGAAGGCGCCTCGCGTGGTTAACCTTTGCCAGAACATCGATAGAAACAAGACCGGGAAGTTAACACTGGCCGCTATAGCAAAGGCAAGCCCGACCATATAGGCGACGTTCTGTTGTTCAAAGATAATGCCCAGAAAGATCGCTGCTATACCCAGGATGATTGTCGCAATCCTGGATACGCGAATTTCTTCACCTTCCAATACTTCACCATGCCGAATTACGCTCGCATAGAGATCATGCGAAATAGCAGAGGCTCCTGATAACGTTAAGCCCGATACCACCGCCAGAATAGTAGCGAAGGCCACTGCCGAGATAAATCCTAAAAAGACTTCACCACCGACCGCTTGGGACAAATGAATCGCCGCCATATTGTTGCCACCGAGAATCCCACCCGTTTCTGGATCAAGAAACTCAGGATTATTGACTAATAGAACGATGGCACCGAAACCAATAATGAAGGTCAGAATATAAAAATAACCGATAAACCCGGTCGCGAAGAAAACCGACTTGCGTGCTTCTTGTGCATCAGGCACGGTAAAAAAACGCATTAGAATATGTGGTAAACCGGCCGTACCAAACATAAGTGCCAGTCCAAGCGAGATCGCTGACACAGGATCAGAAACCAGACCACCGGGCGACATAATATTAATACCGCTTTTGTGAACCTCAACGGCACTGACAAACAAGGTTTCAAAGGAGAAATCCATTTGATACATAACTGCAAGTGCGATGAAGGTCGCACCAAACAATAACAATACCGCTTTTATGATCTGCACCCAGGTTGTGGCTAACATACCACCGAAAGTGACATACAGGACCATGAGTACGCCAACAATCACAACAGCATAATGATATTCAAGACCGAACAATATTTGTATCAACTTACCCGCACCAACCATCTGTGCAATCAGGTACAACAAAACCACGGTCAATGTTCCACATGCAGACAGACTTCGAATCGGCAGTGGTCGCAAACGATAACTTACTGCATCGGCAAATGTATATTTACCCAGATTACGTAACCGTTCCGCCAGTAAAAAAAGAATGATCGGCCAGCCGACCAAAAAACCAATAGAATAAATAAGCCCATCAAAGCCACTCGCGAATACCAATCCTGAGATACCCAGAAAAGATGCCGCCGACATATAATCACCGGCAATAGCCAGTCCATTTTGCAAACCGGTAATCTGGCCCCCGGCAGCATAAAAATCCTTGGTGCTTTTTGTGCGACGTGCGGCCCAATAGGTTATGCCTAAAGTTCCTGTTACGAAAATAAGAAACATCGAAATCGCAGTAATGTTAACCGGCTGCTGCGTTACCTCTCCCTGAATGACATCTGCAGCACCCGATAAGGCAGGTAAAAACAACATAAAAATAATGCAGATGAAACGATTGATCATATTAGTCATCACTGGCATTCCTTGCATGTTCAACAACATCTTTAACTAGTTGATCAAATTTAGTATTGGCACGATAAACATAAATACCGGTAAGCACGAAACTTAAGAAGATGACAAACAATGCGACGGGAATGCCCCAGGTAATGATCTGACCTTCAATAACAGGAATCGCAAAAATATGTGGTGCAAAAGCAATGATCAGGATAAAAGTAAAATAAGTAAATAATAAAATACTGGCTAGACACCAACTAAACCAACCTCGTTTTAATTCAAGTTCATGAAATTCCGGATCGGCATAAATCCGTCGATAAAGATGTTGCATGTATTTCCCCAGGTTTTCGTTGTTTTTGTTATGGTAACACAGGCATTTCAGGATTCGTTCCCGAACGGCAAATGGCCAAATTTCTGAATGATGATATCTTATTCATAGCTCGCCGCATTTTGTCCAGTATTAGTCAGTGACTCCCCGCCATCTACCGTTAATATTTGTCCACAAACAAATTCATTATCAAGCAGATAGTGCAGCGCTTGGGTAATATTCTCTGTTGTACCTTGTCGTTGCACAGGAATCCCCTGGACGCGCCAATCTATATAATCCTGTGTTCGCTCACTGGCGGGTAAGACCACTCCCGGAGCCAATGCATTAACACGAACTGCAGGTGCTAATTCAAGCGCCGCCAGCCTGGTGAATTCTGCCAGTGATTTTTTAGATAGCAAATACGCTGAGTATTGATATTGATTAAAAGCAATCTTGTTATCGATAATATTAATGACACTACCCGATTTGCATTGTTTCGCGAAAGCCCTTGTTAGAAAGTAAGGTGTCATTAAATTAACCTTAAACTGTTTTTCCAACAGTTCCTCCGTCGTATCTATCATCGTTGCCTGGTCATAGGCAGAGGCGCTATTAATCAACACACTCAGGTCGGGAAATCGTTTGTGCACAGCCCTGATTAATTCAGCAACATCATTCGTTTGGTTAAAATCAAACTGGAATATGTCACATTCAACACCTCTCTGTCGGCATAACTCAGCAGTTTCATTCGCTGCCTGGGATGAGGAGTTATAATGTATTGCGATGTTGTAGCCGACCTCGGCCAATGCAGTGCTGAAAACTTTGCCCAGACGAACAGCACCGCCGGTGATTAATGCAGTACCTTTTGACATTTTTTTTGATTTCGGCATATTGGTCATCTTTATCGTATTTTAATTTTATTAACATGGCAGCGTATGATATCAACTATTATTTCAGTCGGCTCAAATATTGAACCACAAAAAAATTGTGACTCGGCTAAAGAGATCTTACAAG
This sequence comes from Gammaproteobacteria bacterium, assembly GCA_041600575.1. Classification (GTDB taxonomy): domain Bacteria; phylum Pseudomonadota; class Gammaproteobacteria; order Eutrophobiales; family Eutrophobiaceae; genus UBA7359. The sequence continues at coordinate 3,254 of JBFIJV010000036.1, forward strand.
CGGAGACAAAATTCAGGGCAAACTCAAATTATATTGTCACCAAGCCCTGGGGCTTCACCGAACAAGCTGATTTCCTGAACGGTGCATTTTGGCTAGAAACAGAGCATGACTTTGATACATTCAATAAGTATTTAAAATCAGTTGAAAAACGGCTGGACAGAATCAAACATGGTAATAAAGCCGGTCCGCGTACTATTGATCTGGATATTGTTATCTGGGACAACGTGATTATAGTCGATGATTTTTATGATAAAGAGTTTGTCCGTATACCTGTTAAAGAATTGATAGAAACACATTCTCTGACCATCGAAGGTTACTCAACATAAGCATGCTTATGCTTTCAATAATAAAAAAATGTTTTTAATAACCAGTATATTCTTTCAAAGAAGATGAATTGAAATTTAATTTTTGGTTCTTATTACAATTGCTTCGATACTTTTTAACGAGGTGACCGCATCGTAAAATTCCTTGCCGGACAATCCTATTAAATGAGCGACATGGCTATTAACCTCACCTACTGTACCCGTTAACTCATTGCCCGATTTCAACTTGATTGTGACACGCTTCCCTTTATGCGCAGACAAGACAGATTGAATATTATCACTACCTGATACTGACAAAGGCTCTGCAACAGTATTAAAAGTCATCAAGAAACCAACTATTAGAAATACTGATAAATAGTTTTTCATACAAATCCTCCTGCATAAGATATACAAAAAATTATAGATATCTTTTAACAAAAGTCATCACAATGATTTTTATTTTTTTGGAAGTTCATCGTGTTTTGGAAGACGATATGTCTCTTCAAGCCATGGCGCGTGCGATCCCCAAAATACATTCCACATTGGCTGAACTCCCGGATCATCATCTAACGTTCCTGCTGTGACAACAATTGTCTTGCCTTGCTGAGCTGCCCAGGGCAAAGATGACCCACATTGTTTACAAAAAGTAGTGGCGAAGTATTTGGCTTCTTTAGGCTCATAGTGTCCTATGAATTCTTCACCTCTCGTCCACCTGAACCGTTCAGGTGGAACAAACAAATTTGCTGAGTGTGCACTGCCGGTAAACTTTCTACATCGAGAACAATGGCAATACTGAAAAATTTTAAAAGGCCCTTCTATCTCATAACTGACTTCACCACAAAGACAGCTACCTTTGAATATTTTTTCAGTCATAAACTACGCTCACATTAAACGAGCTTAATACATGTGTTGACCACCATTGATGCTCAAGGTTGAACCGGTAATAAAACCGGAATCATCTTTTGCCAGAAATAGAACACCATCAGCGATCTCTTCAGGCTTACCCAGTCTTTTAACAGGAATTTTTGCGATGATTTTTTCAAGTACATTTTCCGGTACAGCACGAACCATATCAGTATCAATGTAGCCAGGCGCAATTGCATTAACAGTGATACCCTTGCCCGCGCCTTCCTGAGCCAGTGCCTTGGTAAAACCATGAATGCCTGATTTAGCCGCTGCATAGTTTACTTGTCCATACTGGCCAGCTTGCCCGTTGATAGAACCAATATTGATGATCCGACCAAAACCTACTTCACGCATATGCTCAATCACCAAACGACTTAAATTGAAACATGAAGTTAAATTTGTTCGAATAACATCTTCCCATTGCTGTGGGTCCATTTTGTTAATCGTGGTATCACGTGTGATACCGGCATTGTTGACCAGGACCTCTATAGGACCAAGGTCAGCTGTAATTTTGTTAACGCCCTCTTCACAAGCGGCAAAATCACCGACATCAAATTTATAGGCAGGGATACCTGTCCGTTTTGTAAATTCTTCTGCTGCTTTATCATTGCCAGCATAATTTGCAGCTACTTTGTAACCATTTTTATGTAACGTAACACTTATCGCCTCACCAATTCCTCTGGTTCCACCTGTTACTAACGCGACTCTAGCCATATTCCCTCTCCTGAATATTCAATTGAATTTAAAATTTTAGTTGTTTTCTTATTGTTTAAGAATTTTTATGCCTTGTAATTAAATGTAATATAACTTTACACCCGTGTCACACCTTTTGGTAGTATCGTTAAAAATCCGATAAAATATTTGTTGCAGTGCGAGATAATCCCACATCGCAATCCAATAAACACATATGTAGATGCATTGAATATGATCCAGAAAGATTGTTTATTACGAGTCTGATACTTTGCCACGCAAAGTCTTGGTTCTGGCCCGTCGGCTTTTACTATCGAGTCTTTTCTTTTTTGCATTTCTGCTCGGTTTAGTAGGCCGTCTGACTTTTTGAATAACTGCTGCAGCTTTAATCATCTCTTCTAAACGCTCAAGCGCGTCAGCCCTGTTTTTTTCCTGGGTTCGAAACTGCTGTGCCTTGATAATAATGAAACCTTCATTTGAAATTCGTCGATCATTTAATTTCAAAAGTCGTTGTTTAACGATGCCTGGGAGTGATGAGGAATTTATATCAAAACGTAGATGAATCGCTGAAGAGACTTTGTTTACATTTTGCCCTCCGGCACCTTGCGCCCGGATTGCAGTTAATTCTACTTCATCCTCAGGTAGCAAAACATTACCCAAAGGACCGACATCAATTATTATCATAAAACATTGCTCTAGTTAATCATGCTAGTTCAATTGAAAACAGGTTTTATTCTTTATCCTCAATTAGCGTTGCGTTAACGTTAATAAGATATCCGCATACCATGAACAATTAAGCCCAAGCGCTTCATCAACTTCAAGATCACGTGTACCCACATCAAGTCGAGCAGAGTGTATCCCCAATAATAACCAGGGAAGTCGAGTAGATTTTGAATCATATTCAGCAAGACGCATCACCACTGGCGCGCCACTAATGCCACGATGTGTTCGAGCATCAGTGAGAAAATATCCCTGTCCTTGAAAACGCAAACCAAAAGAAGACGCGATAACTGCCTGACGAACGACGGGCATATGATGCAGCGTATCGTGAAAACCTAATGGAAAACCAACAACAAGTAATGAAGACCCGACTTCAATCTGATCGGAAGCTGCCAGTAAATGCTCCGGAGTAAAAGCTTTATATACAATGGTAGCGGGCAATGCTTTGCGTTCAATCTCAATCACTGCCACATCTATCTCACCGGCAGTATCCACTGCCTGACGCCAAAGGCTTTTACCATCACGATAAAGTGGAATTGAAAAACCGGTTGATTGGGTCATGTTACTTGAATCTATATGTAACTCGATCTCGATTCGATCAGGAAAATGTTTGCTCGGCTCATCTATCATCACATGCCGACTCGTCACCAGAAACAAACGTTGTTCTCGTTCAAAGAAAAACCCGGTCGCATTGGTCAGTAATTTTTGCTGGTCGAAAGTATAAATACGTACAGCGGAAAGCAGGAGTGGTTCAATCATAATCACTATTCTACCCTATCACAGGCTGCACTGTGTATTAAAAGCACCATTAACTATGTATTTTTTACTATTATTTTATTGTAATAATTTGCAAAGGCAGACATTAAAGTTATAAGCTGTTTTAAAACCGACACCGAACTAAAATATAAATCCATGAAGTTTTTATTGAGTGCATTGTTGCTGCTTATCTCTACACAAAGTACCGCAGCTAGTTTTTATAATGGTGGTGAATTACTGGAATATTGTGAACATTTTCTTAATAAGACCGATGCTGGACTCGCTAACGCCTGTTATGGTTATGTGGCCGGACATCATGATGCAGAAAAACTCTTTTCATTTGAATCAATTAATTATTACTGCATACCACAAGATATAAGTTCTAAAGAACTTATTACAGTTACCACTGAATATCTGCGTGCACATCCTAAAGAGTTACATTATTCTGCGACAGCGTTGATGTTTGTTGCCTTTACAGAAGCCTACCCTTGTAATTAATTTTATTGCTGGAAATTTTGTCGGATGCGATTGATGCGCCGACGATTCACTCCGAAATCACTATATCCTACCCGCGATGCAGAGCGTAACTGAATCAGCTTTTGTTCCGGGCACAATCTAAACTCAACATCATCAACAAACCTGAAAATGAGACTGCGGACTTCAGCATGCAGATAATCTTCCTGTTCATTAACAATCGTCACACGTTTCTCATTCAGTAATACCTGCTTGAGTCGTAACATAGCCATTGATGGATCATCACTAAAACTGAATGGCTCAATAAAATGCGCGGGGTCAGTTGCCTGGCTGGAAACACAATTTGGTGAATCAGGACAAAGCATGTCATTCGCACCGACTTCGCGCATATGAGTACATGAGGATAACACCATCAAGACACAGGAGACCGTCAATATAGTCATCCTTCGCATTAAACATTTCATATGGACACATTTATTAAGCTATTATTTATCTAATTTATTTATGCGCTATCTCTTTATCAGTGAATAAATAATCTTTCAATTCCTTATCTATGGTGGGATCTTGTCTACGGATCCATTCTAATACCATTGCCGCATGTTCTTTTTCTTCATCGCGGTTATGTGCAAGAATCGCTTTTAAGTCATCATCTTTACACGCATCAACTCTTTGGTTGTACCAGTCAACGGCTTCTAATTCTTCCATCAGAGATGTAATAGCACGATGCATATCACGTGTAGCATCAGATAGTTCTTCTATCGGTTCATGATAACCTTCATTCGACATAACTTTCTCCTGTCATTTAATTATTTAAATTTATTATTTTATACTTATTTAAGCACGAGACATGAATTTGCCCGTTCCAGTATTGATGCGAATAACTTCGCCAATCTCCATATACTCCGGCACCTGCACTTCAATACCCGTAGTCAAAGTCGCAGGCTTGGTCCTGCCAGCGGCAGTCGCGCCCTTGATATTGGGTACCGTATCAACGATCTCCATATCCACCGATTGCGGTAACTCCATACTCAATAACACACCATCCATTATCAACGCTGTCAAACCTTCGAGTCCTTCCGTAACGTATCCCATCAGGTCCTCAAGCTCTTCTTCTTTCACTTCGTATTGGGAATAATCTTCAGAGTTCATAAAGATAATATTTTCACCATCTTTATAGGAAAACTGTACCGATACACGGACACAATCTGCTTCTTTCAGAAGTTCATCACTCTTATAGGACTCATCCAGCTTTTGTCCCGTTTGTAGATTCTTAAAGCGGATTTTATAAAGCGTCGTTGCGCCACGGGAAGAAGGACTCTTTGCATCTACATTTTTTACAGCATGGGGCACACCATTGATATCGATGACCATACCTCGTTTCAGTTCACTCGCCTTGGGCATTTGGACTCCTGAATTATTTTATGTGGCACGTAGGGCACTAATTATAGAAGATAACCCCATATTGAACAGAAAATGAATATTTATTATTCATTCAATTAAATGTTGTGTGTAGTTTTTTTTGATACGATCAATCTCACCGCCTGGTGTCCATATTACCAATGCACGACAATCAGCTGCTATTGGCACTTTATGTGACACGTTATCCTCGGGCTTAACAATGCCAACCATTCCCGGTTCAAGCATATGACTCACTCCATTTACAACATGTTCCAGCTGGCCCGATAAAACATAAAAAATCTCTATAGAGCCATGTGAATGAACCGGTGTATCAAGACCTGCCGGCAAGAATATCTCCCCCACTTCAAGCTCAGAGCTGCCTAAATTACTTTCTTCTACAAGTACTCTGATTGCAACATCACTTTTTTTATTGTTCAGATATTGTGTTCCTTTGCTCTGAATTTTATATTTTAATTCACTATCATTGTCTTTAGCCGGATTGCCTGATGATGCGCCATGTGCAAAGGAAGATTGCATATAGACTAAAAGCAAAAAAAGGCATAAAACCAACGAAAAAAATTCAAACATTCGTTGTTTATAATCAAAAGCAATATTTGGCAATACGTTTTTAGAAAATTTTGAATTATTCTTTAACACTATTTTCTCCTGTCTCATACGCTATTTTTTAAAATCATGTGTCGTTATTATGTCAATTAATAATAATCGTTTTCAAAACACCGTTTACAATAATTAACATTTACAACGTTCTATCGTATTGGTTAATAAACTTAACAAATTTTTGTATCTCTATCTTGCTTCAAAAGCGATTTTTCACAAAATCACCAATACATTTCAAAGCAAGATTCGCATCAGGTAAAAAAGGCGCAAAAGCCTGAAATACATGCGGCATTTCAGGATAAATTTGTAATATGATCTCAACTCCCGCAGCTTGTGCTTTCTCGGTAAAACGCACTGCATCGTCTAACAATATCTCCGTTTCACCCACTTGTATTAGTATGGGTGGTAAACCCTGCAAATCACCGAATAATGGTGAAGCATAAGGTGTCATTGGATCGTATTTATCTTGTAAATAGGCCAATGAGAGCATCGGCATCAGGGTGGGAATTAATACCACATCAACTTTAGACTTGGTTTTTATAGAATTCGCTGACCAACTCATGTCTGTAACCGGAGATAATGAAATTGCAGCATCAGGTTGAGCAATGTTTCTGTCCTTTAATACAAGCAAACTGGCAAGTGTTAGATTTCCACCGGCAGAATCGCCCATAATAAACCGCTTATTAGCTTTCGTATCACTATCAGGGCCGTGTTCACACATCCACTGATATGCCGTGACACAATCTTCCAATCCTCTTGGAAATGGGTTTTCTGGTGCAAGACGGTAATCAATCGCCAGTACAGCACAACCGCAGACAGCTGCAACTCTGGCAATATGCGGTCTATACTTTTCTACCTTTCCAGCCACCCAACTGCCACCATGAATATATAAAATTCGTCTATCGGGATCTGAATTTTTAGCAATAGCCCACTCGCCATGGAAGTGCCCAAATGAAACAGGAATAAAGTTCGCATCCGGATCCATTTCCAATATAGAAGGATGAGCAGCAGCGTATTCGTCAACCAATGCGCGCTTGCCTTCAACACCACTGAGAGGATTCATCGCACGACGTGCGATACCACGAAGATGATTGTTAACAACAGTTATTGCGTCAGTTGACATAGGAGCTGTATTTATTATTTATCATTTATAATTCTCTCCGAAAAAACTTCATAACCAGTTTAAAACATATGCTCTTTAATATAATCTTATATGAATTTTAGATTTTTCTCATATACTATAATCAAGTATATTTGCGGCATTGATATGACTTCGGTAAAAACTAACGATAAGGTATAAGACGTAAAGCATTGGCTTGTTCAGGTCATGTTCCCACTGCTCATCTGTGTGTCTTGTTTACTTCACTCCATAGCAATAAGTTGTTGTAAAAATCAAGCTTATAATAGTTAGTCTATGTTGTTTGTTTATAACAGGTTCATGGCATAGGGTTTATTCACATCTCATCCAACTACTCTATGCTTAATACTAAACTTAATTTTATGCTATTTTTCAACCATCAGCCTTAATGTATTAAACTAGTCACAAACCACTATTATGAAATAATTATCACATGACTACCTCATCAACACTTACACTAAAGTCAGGTCACGAACTACATTGGTATAAAATAAAGAATGTACTGGGACAAGGTGCTTTTGGCATTACTTATCTGGCTTATGATATGAATCTTGACCGCGATGTTGCGGTGAAAGAATATCTACCTGAGCAATTTGCGGGTCGAAATGTTGATGGGAGTGTAAAACCAACTTCAGAGGAAAATGTTGAAGACTTTGAGTGGGGCTTAAAACGCTTTATCAGTGAGGCTAGAACACTGACCAGGTTTGAGCATCCAAATCTGGTTAAGGTGTTCAATATATTCGAAATGAATAATACCGCCTACATGGTCATGAATTATGAACTAGGCAAAAGTCTGCAACAAATTCTGAAGAATAGAAAAACATTGAATGAATCTGAAATCATCAAAATACTGAGACCACTCATGGATGGTCTTGAAATCATGCATGCCCAAGGGTTTGTTCACCGTGACATCAAACCAGGTAATATCTTCATTCGCACAAACGGCAGTCCGGTATTACTGGACTTCGGTTCCGCCAGACAAACGCGTTTACAAACAGGCCGGGATGATAATGATGAGTCCAAAACGCTAACCACACTGGTTTCACCTGGTTATGCGCCTATTGAACAATATGGTTCAAGAAGTGATCGACAAGGTCCGTGGACAGATATTTATGGTTTGGGAGCAACACTGTATCGATCAGTCACCGGTATAATGCCAGTATCAGCTATTGATCGTAGTGAAGCTATAATACATGACATAGCTGATCCTTACATACCCATCGCATCGACACTCAAAGACCGCTACTCTGATAGTTTTCTTGCTGCAATTGACCATGCAATGGCTTTTAAAGCCAATGATCGGCCGCAAAGTATGGTCGAGTGGCGCAATAATTTTGATTTTACTGAAATTAATATAGACAAGGTTTCTGAGTCTCTTATACAAACAGATTCCAGTGATATTCCTACAGTCAGAATTGAATCCTCAGAGGAAGCAACATTTGATCTATCAGCACAAAACACCATAAAAACAGAACCACTTGAAACGGATGCCACAACCATCCAGAGAACAAAAGCACAAAAGCTTTCCTCCTCTACACATAAACGAAAGCTGTTAATTTTGTTAGCATGCTTAGTATTAATTCTCTTTGGAGCACTACTCTTCATAAACAACAAAGAGGATGCTTTCTCTACTCAACAAGTACCACATGAACTGCAAACTCAGACACAAACCCGGATTGAGAAATTACTTATGAAAGCGCAAGAAGATATCAACGCGCTACGTTTAACGAGCCCGGAAGAAAATAACGCTTTTAAAAAATATTTATCAATATTAGAACTTGATGAAAACAATCAGGCGGCAATATCAGGAATACAAACCATATCTGACAAATATATTGATTTAGCTTATAGCGCAATAAATTCAAACAAGATCGATCATGCCGATTCCTATCTAAAAAAAGCGAAAGCCATCACACCTGAATCGGAAAAAATAGCTGCCGCATATCAAGCTTTAGAAATAAAACGTTCCGAACTGAGAACATCAAATAGCTTACAAACAACTGACGCATCAGCTGAGCAATCCAATGAAAGCTTTTGGAGCTCAGTAAAAAAATGGCATAAGGAAGAGACTGAAAAAAATAAACAGCGGGAAAAAACAGAAAAAAATGCTCAGGATGAACGGATAAAAGAAGCATTTGGAATGTAGTAATATTAAGCCACTGTGTAGTAACTTATTTGTACAATGAGACTACTGGATTAAATATACTTCACTATTAGCCTGGGTTTATCTTAACCAGCAGTCTCTTATAGCCTCTAGGAACCGGTTGAGATGATTTCCCAGCTACCATCTGGCTGTTGACAAGCCGTACCATAAGCACGTTCTGATCTACCGCCGATAGTCACCTCATGTTGATACTCTCTACAATATCGTCCAGAGGTGGTTGTTCCATCACGCATCACTGTAACAGCGCCCGATGCTGCGCCATCATTCCAGACGATAGTTTCTCCAACTTTAGCTTTAGTCGCTGCAACTTGTGCAGCTTCATGCTCTCGTTGTTGATGTTCATTTAAATTATCGAGTACTTTTAAGGTGATGGCAGTAAACGCAAGCCACTTATAAGCATCATTATCACTTTTGTAATACCCATAGCCGTCATAATGATGACCATAATACCTGTCAACTCTGACATTTTTGTAAACATGAACATGTTTTGGCTGTGCTCGTGAATCGTGACCACGATGGATGACGTGTTTATTATGATGTGAGCCCTTATAGTGATGATCCGAGTCTGCAAACGCTGAAGTACTACTCAGGGCTATTGCCGTTGCAATCAGACCCAGTTTTAAAGCCATTTTTTTTATTTTAATCATATACTTATCCTTTAATATCAATAACGTTGAGTTACTTTCTACTATTTGACCAAAGCTTGTATTCGCACAAAAATTCTGTCGTTGAATACTAAAACGTACAACTCACTGATCGGTTGACATGAAAAGGAGGGTATTTCTGAATGAGACTGGCAAAACCAGTTTTAGAGATTTATTTTAAGTGTTATCAAATGTCACTTATTACATTTAACCAAAAATTCATTAGATCAGGCTTGTAGGTTTTGATTAAATACGATTTACTTGGTATATCCTCACATA
>JBFIJV010000037.1:0-13187 GCA_041600575.1 Gammaproteobacteria bacterium
AAAATTCAAATTCTGCAACGACAGGGGTGTGATCTGACGGACGTTCAAGTTTGCGTGGCTCTTTATCGATGTAACATGCACGGCAGTTTCCGGCTAATGTATCGGAAGCTAGTATGTGATCAATTCGAAGGCCACGGTCACGTCTAAACCCGGCAGCACGATAATCCCACCATGAAAAGCTTTTTTCCGGTTGATCAAATAATCGAAAACAATCATTAAAGCCATGCTTGATTAGTTTGTTGAACTCATCGCGTTCAGGCTGGCTAACAAGCACATTACCTATCCACTCTTCGGGCGCGTGAACGTCTTGATCTTCTGGAGCAATATTAAAATCTCCGAGAATAATGACACGGTCATTTTTAGATTTAAGTTGCTTGATAAAGGGGTGAAGTTTTGAAAACCATTCCAGTTTGTAACGGTATTTATCTGAATCGACCTCCGAACCATTTGGAACATAGAGGTTTAATACCGTTAATTCATTTGTATTAACAGCTAATACTCGACGCTGCTCATCATCATAATCGGGTATGGCGGTCGCAATCGTTTCAATTGGTGACTTACATATAGTCGTAACGCCATTGTATGTTTTTTGACCAATATAACTGACGTGATAGCCAGCTTCCTTGATGGCATCTTCCGGAAAGTTTTCATCGACGGTCTTGGTCTCTTGTAAAGCTAATACGTCAGGTTTTGCAGTTTCAAGCCATTGTAAAACATGCGGTAGCCTGACTTTGAGGGAATTGACATTCCAGGTGGCTATTTTGAACACAATTATAAAAAGGTTTTATTAATTTTTAATTTAAATGCAGGACGAGCCGATCAAACTCGAAAACCACCGTGTCTACGACGATTGTATAAGTCGAGTAGAAAGATGCCGCTGGCGATGCCTATTAGAAAAACAATAAGGAGTGTGATGGCAAATTGTTTCCAGTTTCTAATTGAAAATGAATTTTCAATCATTGAGTTCGAATCCGTCACCACTTCAATTCCCGATGATTCAAGCTGTGCGACCAATTGCTGATTTTCCTGCTTAAGAGACTCGATATCGTTGAGTAACTTTCCAGAGTCATCAATCTTGGCTATATTAGTCCTAAGGTCGGCAAGTTGAGCCTGAAGCTCTCCTACTTTGAGTCTTTCCGAGTTTAACTGTTGTTCAAGTACTTTTTGAGAGTCTGTATTATCTTTGCTCGTATCAGTTTTTGTTTTTAATGATTCGATTTCTTTTTTCAAGGCTTCATTATTTTTTTCGAGCTCAATAATGCGTGATTTCCCGGGTTTTTCTGTAACAAGATATTTGCTATTTACCCAACCACGAATTCCATCTGCTCCCTGTACAAGTACTAATTCATTATCTCGCTCAATGACTGTCATCTGAGTGCCGCTTGCTACGAGTTTAATAATGGGACTATCAATGCTGCTATCCTCATGCAGACCGATTTTTAATTCATCGATTACATACACAGTTTCTGCCTTAACAATGACAGCCAGCACCAATAATATGCTGAATAATATGTAATTGATTTTGATCTTATGCATTATTTATCCTTACGCTGTAATTCCAGAGTGCCTCAGTAAAGGTTCAATACTTGGTTTGCGTCCACGAAATTCAACAAATAGATCCATTGGTTCACGACTGCCGCCTTGTTCAAGGATAGATTGCAGGAATTCTTTTCCTGTCGTTTTATCAAAGATACCTCTTTCCTCAAATTTGGAAAAGGCATCAGCCGACAAAACTTCTGCCCATTTATAGCTATAGTAACCGGCTGCATAGCCACCGGCAAAGATATGAGCAAAGCTATGTTGAAAACGATTAAACTCAGGTGCCTTCACAACAGCGACTTTTTCACGAACCTCGTTAAGCAAGTCCTGTACAACGAGCGCCCCATTTGATGCAAACTCCATGTGTAAACGATAATCAAACAGGGAAAACTCAAGCTGTCTTACCATTTGCATTCCAGCCTGGAATGTTCTGGCACGAGTCATTTTTTCAAATAACGCATCATCCATCAACTTGCCTGTATCAATATGTCGGGCAAACAGATCGAGCGCCTCTTTTTCCCAACACCAGTTTTCCATGAATTGGCTGGGGAGCTCGACTGCATCCCAGGGCACACCATTAATCCCGGATACACCGCTATATTCAACGCGTGTCATCATGTGGTGTAAGCCATGACCAAATTCATGAAATAAGGTGGTGACTTCATCGTGTGTTAACAAAGCCGGTTTATCACCTACCGGTGGTGTGAAGTTACAGGTTAAATACGCGACCGGGTTCTGTATACCTGCACCGGACTTTTTCCTGACAATACATTCATCCATCCATGCCCCACCCCGTTTGTGTTGGCGTGCATAGAGATCAAGATAAAAGCTACCCCGTAATTCACCTTGTGGGTCAAGGATGTCAAAAAACATCACATCTTTATGCCAGACTTGAACCCCAGCGCGTTGCTCAATTGTCACATCATAGAGTTTATTGGTAATAGCAAATAAACCTTCAATAACTTGATCTGCTGGAAAATAAGGACGCAAGGCTTCTTGTGAGATATCAAATTTCTTCTGTCTTAATTTTTCTGAATAATAAGCAACGTCCCAGGCTTCAAGTTGTGTCACGTTGGCAGTTTCGTGGGCAAAGCGGGTTAATTCTTCAAACTCCTGTCTGGCATAGGTATTAGTTCGTTCAGCCAAATCACTTAAAAATCCCAACACTTCATCCGGGTTCTCTGCCATTTTCGTTGCAAGCGAATAATGTGCGTAACTGTCGAACCCAAGGAGTTTGGCTTTCTCAGTTCGATACTTAAGGATCTCCAGCATAATCTCGCTGTTATCAAACTCCCCTGCATTGGGGCCTTTATCCGAGGCGCGAGTCACATAAGCCTCATAGACCTCTCGTCTTAAGCTGGCATTATCGGCGTATTGCATCACCGGCATATAGGACGGGAATTCGAGTGTGAACAACCAGCCTTCCTTGTCAGCATTTTTTGCGGTTTGTGCGGCCAGAGCAAGACACGATTCCGGCAAGCCTGATAATTCACCCGGGTCAGTAATTAATTTTTTCCATGCCTGTGTCGCATCCAGTAAATGTTCTTCGAAACGAGTTTGCAGTTTTGATAACTTCTGTTGAATTATTTTGTAACGTTCTTTGGCCTCTGCATCAAGAGCAATACCGGACAGCTTGAAGTCGCGTAGGCCATTGGTGATAATTTTCTGCTGCGCATTTGTTAAAGAATTAAAATCGTTACTGTTCGCAATCTGTTCGTAGGCATGAAACAGGTCTTCATTTTGTCCCACCTCGGTCGAATAGTCAGCGAGTTTTTCCAGACAGGCGTTATAAGCTTCACGTAATTGATCATTGTCGGCTACCGAATGCAGGTGGCTGGCAGGTGACCAGGCTCTATTTAAGCGGTCATCCATATCTTCCAGTTTTTGCAGTAAGTTATCCCAGTTATAATTTTCGGCACTCGATAATAATGTTTTAATCATAGCCCTGTTTTCAGCTAATAGTTGGTCGATGGCCGGTTCAAGATGTGATGCCTGTATAGCGTCGAAAGCCGGTAGACCTTCAGTTTGTATAAGTGGATTTTTCATATAAATGGATATTGGTTTAATAATTATTAATTCAAGATGTTTACGTAGAGACCTAAGGCGCCAGTCTAATACTGATCAGCAAGGTAGAGAGACTACCGCATAGTATAAACAGAGTTAGTGATAATGCAGAATAAATATGTAGCCGACGGGTCAAGTCATCCTGTTCTAAAGCTGAAAGTATAAATGGTCGACGTCTATCATTGGTCTTGCTCATGATATTGACCGGTGGCAGGGTCTTTTGTTCGCTGTGATTTTTAACGACGTTTTTGTATGCCTCTTCCCTTACCTTTTGCCATTCTTGCAGATCAATTTCACCATCGTTATTGGCATCAAATTTTTTCATTAAGGCTACAGTATCTGCTTTCCATTCACGCACCAGTTCGCGTACATCTTCGTTTACATCAAGCTTGGCACCAGAGCCGCCAACCGTCTTATAAAGACCAATGGCATACAGGCTTTCTTCCCTATGTAATCGTTTTTCTGTATATCGATAGCGTCGATGTCGACCAAGGTTGGAGAAAAAATGTTTTTTGCTGTTTGCTGTTAACGGACCTCGTACTGGGTTCGCTTCGCCGCCATACCATACATCTTTATTAACGACGGTAACATTAGCACCTTCCGGGTCAATGATACATTGTCCGGTATCATCTTTGATCAGAAATAATTCGCTACTCGTTTCGCTTCTGATCGTCACCCATGAACTACGTTTACCAGATTGTCGATACTCCTCTATCTTATAGTCATACCAGGTACAAATTGTGTCAGTCAATGGTGCGATGATCGGTTGGCCATCCATCAATTGACCGTGACCGACTAATTCAATATAACCTTGTGCAGCGGAACGTATCTTCGAGGTAGGCGTATCTTCAATAATGCGTTTACGTTGCAGTGTGATAAAGGTAAAGAAAAAACAAACCATGGTGGCAACAACAAGACCAATTGCCCATAACCAGAAATCATCGGCAGGTGCCCGTTGTACCCATTCCTTTATCGCGGGAAACACATCGAACATGTTGTTTTAACCAAACAGTGCTTTTACATCGACATCCTTTATTTCTTCATCACTGAATACGAGTAAATCACGCGCTGTAAATCCCAGCATGCGTGCAATGATGACATCGGGGAACTGCTCTATACGTACGTTGTTGGCATTGACCGATTCATTATAAAACTCGCGCCGATCGGCAATTGAATCTTCCAGCCCTGAAATGCGTTGTTGCAGATGCTTGAAGGTCTCATTGGCTTTTAGGTCGGGGTAAGCCTCAGCCACAGCAAATAAATTACCCAGCCCCATTCTTAACTGGCTTTCTGCCGGACCTAATGATGAGACATCACCGCGTTCTCTTGCTGCGGCAACCGCAGAACGAGCCTGCATAACTTTTTCAAGCGTCTCCTGTTCGAAGCCCATGTATTGTTTACATGTCTCAACCAGTTTGGGTAATTCGTCATGGCGTTGTTTCAATAACACATCAATGTTTGACCAGGCCTTGGCTACACTATGTTTTAGCGACACTAAATTATTATAAAGTGTGACCATATACATGACTAATGCCGCGAGCAGACCTAGAAAGATAATACTGGAAACGTCCATCACATTTCTCCTGAGGTTGATTGAGTTAATGCTATAACGGGACATTACACTCAACGAAAAATCTGATCTATAAAGTAATGTAAATAGTAATAATTATCAATTTAAATCAATAGTTTAAACATTGACAAGTTAATCTGTGTCTCTATTATTCAAATATTATTCTTCAATCAAGGACTAGGCACTATGCAAGGCGATAAGCAGGTCATTAAACATCTCAATGCGGTACTAAAAAATGAATTAACCGCAATCAATCAATATTTTTTACATTCGAGGATGTACAAAGATGTCGGCTTAAAAGAACTGGCTGAACATGAGCATGAAGAATCAATTGATGAAATGAAGCATGCCGATAAATTGATTGAACGTGTGCTTTTTCTGGAGGGCCTGCCTAATCTTCAGGATTTGGGCAAACTCAGGATTGGGGAGAACCCGAAAGAAATGCTCGAAGCAGATCTTGCGCTGGAGATGGAAGCACTTCCGGATTTAAAAGAAGCAATCAAATTTTGTGAATCGACCCAGGACTATAGTTCTAGAGAATTGTTTGAAGAGATTCTAGAAAGCGAAGAGGAACATGTCGATTGGTTAGAAACACAGTTAGGATTGATTGGCAAGGTAGGACTGGAAAACTACCTACAATCAAAAATGTAAGTTATTGAAAACCTTTGTTTTAAAAAATGAGGGTTTTTTATTAATTTCTATTTGATAATACTTCTCATTCATACTAGAATTACTATTACTGTTTAATTGAGAATTATTAATATCTTTAATTATGTATGTTTGTATTTGCAATGCGGTAACCGAGACCGACATCAAAAAAGCTGTAAGAGAGGGTGTAAACTGTTTGCATCAGCTTGAAAGTGAGCTGGGTGTTGGCAATAAATGCGGTTCGTGTACCTGCGATGCTTCTGCGTGTTTAGATCGAGCAATGGACTTGCAAATGCATTCTGCTAATCCTTTCGGTATTTAAAGTACATTTAATCCCTTAGCTGTTTAACATTGTTGGAGCAGTTACAATTTTTAAATGTAAATAATTCTCATTATTATTATAATACGTATTCGCTTCTAATCGAGCAATTACAAACATTAATCTTTTTGGGGAATAGGCATGAATTTTTTTAGTACACCACTTCGTAATGGTTTGGTGATCAGTATTTTATATCTAGCTTTTCAATCAACTGTAACAGCAGAAGAAACCGAAATACTATCTCAGGTAAGCATTATCGGTGATCCTTCCGCTGTATATACTATCCCCGGTTCAGCTCATTACATTGATTATGAATCAATTAGAGAATTCTCCTACGATGATATCAACCGCACACTTCGCCAGGTTCCCGGCGTATATATTCGTGAGGAGGATGGCTATGGTTTGTTCCCTAATATTAGTTTGCGAGGGGTTGATACATCACGTAGTGCAAAAGTAACGCTCATGGAAGATGGTGTGCTTGCGGCTCCCGCACCCTATGCAGCGCCTTCAGCCTATTATTCACCAACGACTGGACGTATGAGTGGACTCGAAATTTTAAAAGGAAGTAGTCAAATTAAATACGGGCCACATACAACGGGTGGCGCAATCAATTATTTATCCACGCCAATACCCTTTGAGCAACGTACTTTCTTACGAGCGCAATATGGCGAAGACAACGAATACCGTACACATGCGTTACATGGAAATACTATAGAGACTGAGGCGGGTCGGTTTGGATTTTTATTGGAGGGTTACTTCAGAGGTGTCGATGGTTTTAAAACCATTGATGCTGCTCCCGGTTTTAACGACAGGGATGACACTGGTTTTCAAAATATTGAACCAATGATCAAGCTTGCCTGGGAGCCGGCAACAAATATATATCAACGATTTGAAGTTAAATACGGTTTTACCGATGCTGAAGCAGACGAAACCTATCTGGGTTTAAGTACTGCAGATTTTAGGGCAGACCCTAATAGGCGCTATTCAGCATCACGTTTCGATAATATCAAACGTGAACATCATCGTAGCTACATACGCTATTTTCTTTCACCTACAGATGATTTTGATCTGGTTACGACGGCTTACTACAACAAGTTTGCTCGTAATTGGTATAAATTAAATGATATTCGTTCTGCTGCTGGCGGCTTAGCGGCTAATGATAGTTTGTCTGCGGCCTTAGCAGGCAATCAAAACGGAACTGGACTGCAATGTTTGCAAGGGAATCTGGCTTGTGGTTTACGTGTACGTGCTAATAATCGCGAATATTATTCAACAGGTATACAAAGTGAAGCTAATCTCCGTTTTGATGCTGCTATGTTAAAGCACGAGCTGACTTTGGGTGTTCGTTATCATAGAGATCAGGAAGATCGTTTCCAACAAAATGATGTGTACAATCAGGACGCAACAGGAGCTATTACCAGTGTGACATTTGGTGCACTTGGTTCGCAGGCTGATCGTGAAGATGAAGTAACGGCGTTGGCATTCTATTTGGAAGATCGAATTGAACTCGGTAATTGGTGGTTTACGCCGGGTATTCGTTATGAATATCTCGAGCTAGAGCGCGTTGATTATAATGCGGGAACAACTAGAGATGATGACCTGGACATGTTGGGTGGTGGTATTGGTATCGGCTATAACATTACTAGTGAACTACAAGCCTTTGGTGGCGTTCACTTTGGTTTTTCACCACCTTCACCGGGTGGTGCAATCAACAATAACCTCGAAGAAGAGACGAGTACCAGCTATGAAATTGGGCTTCGATATGCCAGCAATAACCAGGTACTTACCGCAGAAGCAGTTGGTTTCTTGACCGAATTTGAAGATTTAATCGTGGTTAATAATATCGGTGGTACGGGTACTGGCAATGACGAAAACTTTGGTGAAGTTGAGTCCTTAGGTCTTGAATTATCTGGACAGTTTGATTTAGGTTTAGCAAAGGATTGGTCTTTTAGTAACCCGTACTTCGTTGCATTTACCTATACTGAAGCCGAACAGCAAAATAACTCAAGCTCAACGGATGCCGAGTCCATTTTTAGTTTCGGAAGTGCAGGCAATAAAGTGCCTTATATTCCCGAGTATCAAGTGACTGTAGGTAGTTCTGTTAAGTTTTCCCGTTGGGGTGCCTCTGTCAGGGCTAGTTTTGTAGATGAAACATTTACCAGTGCAAATAACGTCAGCGCTGAAGTGAACGGTCTTGGTGCTGCTGACGCACGTTTTGGTAAGACTGACTCTTATGAGATTGTTGATATTGCCGCCTATTATGACATCAAAAGTGATCTGCAAATTTTTGCTGGAATACAAAATTTATTTGAAGAAGAGTACATTGTTTCCAGACAGCCACATGGGCCACGTCCGGGCGCCCCGAGAACTTGGTATGTTGGTTTTCAGGTAGAAATGTAGTTAATTATTTACTAGCTTGGTTTCAATCAATCTGGGATTCGAATTAGTAATATGCATCGCGAAAATCTTTTGATTGTGAATCTGAATAAGGCTTAGTGAAGTGGCTGTGGTTGAGTTGAGATGATTAGAAATGGGCTAGTTTCGCGAAGCTTATCTATTAGAAATTCATTAAGAATTATCGTGTGACGATACGAGCCTTTAGTGGTGATTAAGCTCGCTTTTTAGCATGAACTTTTTGGCCGGTATGTATAAGCAAAAATAATTCTCAAGTCAGACTTATAATATGTAAAAGTCTACTTGGTATTTCCATACTAAAAATACTTAACAATATGTATTTTAATAGGTAAGAAGTTTCCAAATACATGTAATTCATAATCATTTACAATATTGTAATTATTAACAAATCTGGCGCACCATGAATAAATTATTATTGATCAGTCTCTTATTTGTACAGCAGTTATCATTTGCGGCAGAGGTTAATGTCTATTCAGCCAGAAAGGAAGCCTTGATCAAACCATTGTTTGATCAATTTACCAAAGATACGGGTATTCAGGTCAATCTGGTAACGGGCGAAGCAGATACATTATTAAAACGACTGGAAGTAGAGGGTCGTAATTCACCGGCAGATATGCTGCTGACGGTTGATGTTGCTCGTCTGATTAGAGCCAAGGACAGTGGCTTATTTCAGCAGATTGATTCAGATGTTTTAATGAATACTATTCCAGAATATTACAGAGATGCAGATAAGCAGTGGTTTGGTTTGTCTTTACGTTCCCGGGTAATTATCTATGCGCCTGAGCGAGTTAAAGAATCCGAGTTATCTACCTATGCGGATCTGGCAGATAAAAAATGGAAAAATCGTATCTGTGTCCGTTCATCCTCGAATGTTTACAATCAATCACTCGTTGCCGCAATGATAGCTAATGAAGGTCTTGAAAAGACCGAAGCCTGGGCAGCGGGACTGGTTAAGAATTTCGCCAGACAACCCAAAGGCGGTGACCGTGATCAAATAAAAGCAGTCGCTGCGGGTGTGTGTGATATCGCATTGGTTAATACTTATTATCTGGCAGGCATGTTGGCGTCGAATCAGGCAAATGAAGTCGAGGCGGCAAAAAAAATAAAATTGTTCTGGCCGGATCAAGCTGGCCGTGGCGCACACATGAATGTCAGTGGTGCTGGCATATTAAAACCGTCAAAGCATAAAAAAGAAGCGCTCCAATTACTTGAATACCTGGTAAGCGATTATGCGCAGCATTGGTATGCAGAAACCAATTATGAATATTCGATTAATCCGGCTATTGTTAGTAGTTCAATTCTGAAAAGCTGGGGCGACTTCAAGGCCGATAACCTTAATCTCAGTTTGTTGGGCAAATACAATAAAGATGGTGTGTTGCTGATGGATCGAGTTGGCTGGAAGTAAATCAGAAGAGATATGCTTGTTACTCGTGCCACACAAGCATTACCCAATGCACCGGAGTTTAAAATCCGATCATTTTATGCAACTAAATGGAATACCTCATTACTATTAGTTTCATTACTGTTTAGCATCCCGCTAGCTGTTGTTTTTGGTTCTATTTTTTTTCCTGAAAAAGAAGTATGGTCGCATTTAAGCGATACAGTTTTAACGGACTATATTGGTAATTCACTCGCGTTATTAATCGGTGTTGGTTTTTTTAGTTTATTGCTTGGTGTGATTCCGGCATGGATGGTTACCATGTACCGATTTCCAATGAGCCGGCAACTTGAATGGGCATTGCTATTACCGATGTCTATTCCCGCTTATATCATTGCCTATAGTTATACCGGCGCACTTGATGTGGCCGGACCATTACAAACCATGATCAGGGAGTTAACCGGCTGGCATTATCGTGATTACTGGTTCCCTGAAGTCCGGTCTTTGGGCGGTGCGATAGCGATGCTGTCGCTGGTTTTATATCCTTACATTTATTTACTGGCACGCTCGGCGTTTATCGAACAATCAATCTGTGTGTTGGAAGTATCTCGAACGCTGGGTTGTAACTCGGTTGATGCGTTCAGACGCGTCGCCTTACCCCTGGCGCGTCCCGCTATTATGGTGGGCTTATCGTTGGTGGTGATGGAGACACTTGCTGATTATGGCACGGTCCAATATTTTGGTGTGTCTGCCTTTACGACCGGGATCTTCAGAACCTGGTTTGGTTTAGGTAATAGTATGGCAGCAGCACAATTGTCTGCCATGTTGTTGGTGTTTGTTTCAGTCTTTTTATATCTGGAAAAACGATCAAGAAAGCGCGCGCGTTTTCATCATACCAGTAGTCGTTACAGTAAATTGATGCAACAACAATTAAGTAAGGGGCAAGGTACAATAGCATTGATAGTCTGTGCTTCACCTTTAATCTTTGGATTTATCATCCCCGTTGGCATATTAATCAATTGGGCCATAGATACTTATTCCAGCGTGTTGGGTAAAGACTTTTATGCATTATTATTTAATAGTCTGGTACTGGCGTTTATCACTTCTATTCTGGCACTTGTTATTGCCTTGTTCATGGCATATTCAAATAGAAATAGTCAGTCGGTAATAAATCGAATGATGGTGCGGTTTGTCAGTATGGGTTATGCCATTCCCGGTACTGTTATTGCAGTTGGTGTGTTGATTCCGTTTGCGTGGTTTGATAACACATTAGATAAACTGCTAATGGATAACTTTGACATCAATAGTGGTTTATTAATCAGTGGCACTGTCTTTACGCTGGTCTTTGCTTATCTGGTGCGATTCCTCGCGGTGTCTATCAATACTTCTGAAGCTGCACTGGGCAAGATTAAGCCAGTAATGGATGAAGTTGCCAAGACAGCCGGGATGCAGTCAGCAAGTATTGTGAAACGTATTCATATGCCAATGATGCGCGGTAGTTTATTAACGGCGTTATTATTGGTGTTTGTCGATGTGCTTAAAGAATTACCCGCGACTCTGATTTTGCGTCCGTTTAATTTTAATACGCTCGCAGTACGCACTTATGAACTTGCTAATGAAGAATTATTAGCTGATGCAGCGGTTCCCGCGCTTGCGATTGTGATGGCAGGTATCATCCCGGTTATTCTGATTAGTAATTCAATTTCACGTTCGCGTCCGGGCAATAAATAATAGATAAACAATAATAATGAATAACGCTATCGAAATAAAAGACGTCTCTTTATCTATAGAAGATCGACCTATACTGGAAGAAATTTCCTTTAGTGTGAACGAGGCTGAAATTGCATGTCTGCTTGGACCTAGCGGCTGTGGCAAGACGACTTTATTACGTTGCATTGCAGGATTTGAAAAACAGTATCAAGGTGAGGTCTGGATCAAGGGGGTCAGGGTCAGTAATCCAACCCATTATCTTCCGGTAGAACAACGCAATATCGGCATGGTGTTTCAGGACTATGCCTTGTTCCCGCACATGAGTGTCAAAGATAACATTATCTTTGGTTTAAAGAAGCTCAATGCCGCGTTGGTAGCACAGCGATTAGATGAACTGGTGGCCTTACTCTCACTGGAAAGACATCTTAATAAATATCCACACAATTTATCCGGTGGACAACAACAGCGTGTCGCCCTGGCACGCGCGATGGCGCCGCGACCTGGCGTGTTGTTACTCGACGAACCGTTTGCCAGTCTTGATGTTGAACTACGTGAACAAATAGCACGTGAATTACGTCAGATCTTAAAGAAAGATGGTATTACCAGCATTATGGTTACGCACAATCAACTTGAAGCATTTGCCATGGCGGATGTCATTGGTGTGATGAATGAGGGTCAATTATTACAATGGGATACTGCGATTAACCTTTATCATGAACCCCAAACATCAGTGGTAGCCAAATTTATTGGTGAAGGTGTTTTCATTAGCGGTGAAGTGATCAATGCTAAAGAAGTCCAAACAGAAATTGGCATTATTCAAAGCCCTGTCGCTCATGAAGCAAAGTCGGGTGAGACAGTACGCGTCTTGATACGGCCTGATGATATATTGCATGATGATGACAGCCACATGACCGCACGTGTCATAGACAAAGCCTTTAGAGGGGCTGAGTTTTTATATACACTTGAACTGGAGAGCGGTTTACGCTTACTTAGTCTGGTGCCTAGCCATCATGACCACCCGATTAATGAACCCATAGGCATACGACTGGAAATAGATCATCTGGTTATCTTTCCCGAAAAAAACAACTACGGCCGGGTAGCGAATCAGGATTGCCTGTCTTAAACTAGGATGAATCGTAGTTTAAAAACAATCAATAATATAAATTACAGAGTGGTCAAATCTGATGCATAGTGTCCCTGCTGATTTAAAATATACGAGTAGTCATACCTGGGTAGAAGATCTTGGTGACAACACATATCGTATTGGTATTACCGACTTTGCTCAGGATCAGCTGGGTGATGTTGTTTATGTTGAAACACCCGAGATCGAACGTGAGTATGGACAGACCGATGAATGTGCTGTGGTTGAATCGGTTAAATCAACCTCGGACATCTATTGTCCTCTGAGCGGTATTATCATGGAGGTCAATTCCGTGCTGGAAGATACGCCGGAATTAATTAATGCAGAACCCTATAGTGATGGATGGATATTTGTTATCAAGTCAATTGATGATGCCGAGCTGGATGATTTGATTGATTCCGAG
>JBFIJV010000038.1:0-12975 GCA_041600575.1 Gammaproteobacteria bacterium
GCTTCCATGTCTCTATCTGTACCGAAGATAGTATTATTCTTCCAGATATAACCTGCCATAAGTTCTGTATCTTTAAAAAAAGTATTAGTTACAGTGACCGCATCTTGTGTCTGCCAGTTCTGGCGCCATAGCACGGTTCCCAAATAACGATGAAATGGTGCTTCACGTGGGGTGATTATCTGACGCCCTACTTTAATCAGGTTTTTATCTATGAACTTGATCCCTAAATAAAGCTGATTTACCTCAGTACCTCTTGGATCAGCAATAACGGGCAGCGCAGTCAACCCATTTTCACCATCGTTGTACTGAGTGTCGTCAAGAATATCAGATACATTTTCAAATTCGACGTGAGCAAACATCTCATAAAAATCCGCTGTCTTGTATCCCAATGCTGTTCTGATGGTTATTGCATCAGCATCTCGAGAACCGGATGCTTTTGATTCATCATCAACATGTTCAAAACGTGCACGAATATTTAAATCAATCTTACCGCTAATTAACGCATCGAAAAATGAATCCCCTGCAATGGCGTTAAAGGAAAATGTCATGAAGAATAAAAAAAAATATTTTAAAATACTCAAAGTAGACACTCGCTCACCTGTTTTACTCTTTATTATTTAAGAATATATGAAAAAAAAAGGGGGTTTCTTGTCCGAGATCAAATAGATGGCTCATTTTCCACAGGCTGCTTTTCGAACATTGGCAATATTCTGTGGATAAGTACTTACGGTTGTGATTCCCAGATCAATAAGTCGAGGAATGAAAACAGGATTGTTGGTCATCTCACCACAAACCTCCAAAGGTTTGCACGCATCCTTGGCAATCTGTACTAACTGACTGATCAGGTTCCATGTAGCCGGGTTGTCCAGTAGCTCTTCATAATCAAAGTCATCGCTTGTTCTATCATATGCAAACAAGTACTGGACAAGATCGTTACTGCCAATCCGACCAAAATCTATTTCTTTATATAATTCCTTAGCTTCTGCACACGCGGAAGGAACTTCAAACATAATGCCATGCGAAATTTTTCCATAGTTAATATCTTTAATTGAAGCCATGAACAATTTTTTTAATTGCATAAACTGCTTAAGGCTCGATATCATCGGATAAATAACATTTATGTGTGCTTGCTTTGATACTCTGGCAATGGCACGTGCCTGACTTATTACTACATCCGTGTGTAACAGCAAATATCGTGCACCCCTGCAACCTAAGGCGGGGTTTTCTTCCTCGGCAATCCCAAGCCATTCTGTCGATTTATCAGCCCCCAGATCAATCAATCTTATATATACGGGTTTATCACCTATACTTTCGATCAATTTTTTATAACAGCCGAAATGTTCTTGCTCGCTAAGAAAACGACCCATTTTAAGCGCTTCGAATTCTGTTCTATAAAGCCCTATACCTTCCGCATTAACCTTTATGGCATCTTCCACCTCCACCCATTGATTAATATCCGCTAATACTTTAAATCCTGGAGATGGTTCCGACACCTCTAAAAATCTGGTATTTAAATTGAATTTATCCCTTAACGATTTCAGGGTCGCTTCTTTCGGATCAATAATGATTGAACCAATATTCCCGTTAACTAATAGTTTACTAGTCCATGAAATATTTTCTTCTATATTTACTACTCCACTTACAACAGGGATACCTAGTGCACGTGCGATAATTGCACCATGTGAATTTTTTCCACAGATTTCAGCAATAATACCCTTTGTATACTTACTTACCCTGATCATGGCATGAGCACTCAGCTCTTTAATTATAAGAATATGGTCATTACCTAAAGAACATTCGCCAATGGCACATTCCTGGGCATCTTTACAAGAAAGCGTGACATCAGTATTACGAAGTAAATTTAGAAGGAGTTGCTTTAATTCTGAAAATATTTCAGCACGACCTCTGGAATACTCATCATTTAACTCATTGAAATAGGAATAATACGCATCAAAACAACTTTCAATTGCTTCTTCTGCTGAACTGATATTATCAGTAACACTATTAAAGATAATCTCTTGTAAAGAAGTATCGTCAATAATCAATCGATGTGCATGAAAGATTTCTGCTGTATCTTGATCGACCCTCTCTTCAGCCTCTCTGGCTAAACGTTGAAGGTCGTTACTGAGTGTATTAAATGTATTAGTAAGATGTCGGGTTATGTTACTAGACTTTTGGTCAGCCATTTTCATTAGATCTGAAACTTGTAATTTCGAAAAGCAAGGCCGACCAAAACCCACGCCTGTAGACACAGGTATTCCTTGAATTGTCTTTTCTATCGTGGAAATCAACGTACTATAAATATTCGATAAACAACACTCGCTAGTTTTAATTAATTAAATAATGCTGATTCATTGCTTATTAAGAACCGAGTTTATAAACCCTCTCACAAACATAGTCGATTTTATTGATTGGCAGTTGATTTAGATCAACTACCAGGGCAAAAGCAACAGAAACTCTTTGTATCCGGGAGATTAGCGCACTGCAAAATACTTCATTCACACCTTCAGCCAAACTGGCCATCGAGCCTGGGTTTACTCAAAATGGGGGCATACGCTATAACGAACATGATAAAAGCCATAAGCCAGAACAGTTGAGAAGATATTATCCAAATTAGATAGTTGCCAGGTGCAATCAACGGTAAAAACACCCGAAGAACGGCACCTGCCAATAGTAAGGCAAGCATGTATTTCACTGTCCCCGGGGGGGCATTTATATTTCTGCCCGTATGTCCTAGCGACACTCGTGCCATCATAGACATCGTCATTACACCGATACCACCGTAAGCAAGTGCGTGTATTGCTAAATATTTTGGAACACCCGCATAGGCGTTTAACGCAAATAACAAAAAACCGATGACAATAAATAACATTGCTAAATACAAACTCCACAGCAATGATTTTTTCCATATCCCAGAGGTGTACCATCCAACAAGCCGAACAGAATATAGGATGAACAAAACTGCTGATGTTATTCCTGTCACATTTTTATTATGAAGAAATAATTCAGATATAAAAAAAACAAGAAAGATGACTAAACCCAGTAGTGTTATCCATTTGGGATTATACAGTTGCACTGGTCTTTCTACGCCGCCTTGAATAAAGAAAGGAATAACTCTACTACCGAGGGTCAGTATTAAACCGATAACCAGATACAAGCCACCGTAAACACCCCAATAGAGTCCTTGTTCGAGAAACCCCATAAACCCTAAGTAAAAACATAAATTAGCAACAGCAAGTAACACAAGCTTCGACAGTATTCCAAGCTGCCTCCAGTTTTTCGATTTAACAATAGGGTACGCAGCGGCAACAATTACCGAAAGAATAAATAACAGATCAAAAACTGCGGCAATATGAATGAATGTCGAACCAAATAAAAATAGCAGTCTTGCTACTAACCACAAACAAAACAGCAAAGCCAGGGGCCAACCATGTACTGTTTGCATGCCTGTCCAGTTTTTCACTGCCGTTAATAAAAAACCGGCAATCACCGCCATAGCATAACCAAAAACCATTTCATGGGCATGCCATTGGAAAGTTGAAAGGCCAGATATGGGCAAAGACAGATTAAATGCAAATATCCCTATCCAGAATAGAATCGTTACTATTGAATAAACTGCAGCACCAAGGAAGAAAATCCTGAACCCCAGATTGAACAGAGCAATATTTGAAATTGATGTACTTGTCTTTTCCATAATTTCAGGCATGCACGTAATAGTTTTGGTGTACTTCTTTCAAACTTTATTCAGAATTCTACTTATTATTAATTAAACCTGAATTGTTATCTCATAATTTTCTCTAATTCGACTTGTTCAAGGTCAAGTAAATCATAATATTTATGACAAAAAAAAGAAGGGTGTTTGTATGACGCCCTTCTTCCGTACTACATTGACTATTATAAACCGCTATAATACGCAGCCAGATTATCAATATCCTCATCCGTTAATGCTGCAGCCATCGGTGACATCATTGGATCTTTTCTGGCACCATCACGAAAGGCTTTCATTTGTTTAACGAGATAGCCTGGCTTTTGTCCTGCAAGGTTTGGCCAGAGGTCATTAGTACTAACCCCTTCTGCACCATGACAAGCGGCACAAAGCGAAGCTTTCGCTTTCCCCGCAGCAGCATCGCCAGCATAAGACATTGCAGGCAAGCTAGCTATCAAGGCCAATAATATTATTGATTTGACTTTCAACATTTTACTTCCTCCTGTTTTTTAATAAAATTAATGATGTAAAAACTTATGCAGTCTTGCATCTTTTGTACTGAAATGATTTACAAACCAATCTTTCAGCCGGTTACCAAAATCTTCTTCGTCTAGTAGAGTTTCCTCTTCATATTCATCCATTATGTCTCTAATGCTGTCCAAAAGTTGTTCATGTTCCTGTTTATGATCTTCATATTCATCATATTTCAATTCTCTCATTTCTTTTTCTTCCAAGGCAAAATGCGCTGATATTTTCTCGAATATCTCTCCAAGAGAAGCCAAAACAGCTAAAAAGGAACCTTCTTTTTTTGCTTCATTATATGATTCATTAATCAATTCAATCAATTCCTTATGTTCAAAATCGACTTCATCGATACCGATTTTAAAATTGTCTTGCCATTCAATTAATGTCACTGTACTCATCTCACTTAAAAATAAAACCACCCAAATCTTTTCTGAAATCAATTACGAAAAGCTCTTTAGGTTTAATATTAATTAAAACATCACCCTCATAATCAAATCCCTCTTCTCGACTACTATCTCTTAATTTAGCAATTAATTGATGCTGCCCCGGTTTGACTGTAATTCTTTCATAGATAGAAGCGGAACCATCTTTAGCCAAACCTGTAGGTTTATAAGATTTACTTAATAAATTTTCACCATCGAGTGTAACTTCAACATAGACGGGCACCCGCTCGCGCTTACAGTCCATGGGGCGTCGCATGTTTGCTGCCAAAGCCGCTAATTCTTCCGGCGTAAAACGGCGACAATCTTCTTTACGTTCACTGGCGTGACTAAAACTGACCATGATTAATGCCATTTCCGGATCATGATAAGTGTAACTCGGTGCATTCGAAAAGTAGGCCAGCCCAATGGCGAACAGGGTAAATGCAACGATTTGCCCTAATATATAACGTGGCTCAGGCATCTATTTTCTCACCACTTTCATTTGACTCAGCCCGATTTTCAGTTTGCGCTGTTGCCAGTTTGGTCAGTCGCATGCGAAAGGCTGTTAATTCACTGAAAAATTCCTTACGCCGAGTCAATCCAGCCCAATACTTTCCGATACGTTCCTGGTTTACCCGTTTGCGTAAGCGCGGGTCTCGTTCGCCCGCTAATCGTGCATCGGTCCATTTGATACCAAGACGGTAACTACAATCACCTTCTCGGCAACCTGTCAGGAAAACACCATCAGCCATTTTTTTTGATAATACATAATCAATAAATGAAGGGGGTAACATGCCGATACAGGGCATTGTCACGACACCGACTTTTGCATCAACCATTTCTGCCGGATCGAGACTATTCTGGCAACCATAAATAATAACTCGATCATTACCAATCAAATCATTTGATGCAGCAATAGTTTTTTCTCTCAATTCTTTTATCTTGTCTTCAGGCAATTCTATTCCCGGTGATAATTCAGATCTGGTTCTAAAGGGAGTTGCCGTTGGACAAGAACCAACACAAATACCACAACTAACACAATGGCTCTCGTCAACGACAGCTTCTTGTCTGTAGGCACTACCATCGCTACGTGGTTTCATATCAATCGCACTAAAAGGACAGTCAGCGGCACATCGACTACAACCATTGCAATTGTCAAGATGGACAACTGCAACAGGCACACGTTTACCCGGTGGCATCCATGGCACTAACATTAATAATAATGTTGCCCCGATAAGCGCTATCCACACGGTTAGTCCGGAGACATTATTCATAATCGGATAGATTGGCATATAAAACCAATCCAGATTGACTGTGGCAGGAACGATGCCTAAATCAGCAGGTGCCTGACTCAGTGCCGGCTTTACAAAAGAGAGTATCAATAACATGCTAAGTGTACCAATTGCGAGTTCCTTGGGTGGATTCACCTTGGGAGCAGCATGTCTTTGTATATGTATCCACATAACAAACAATAGAAATAAGGGAAGAGCGATATGCATAAAAACCATCAACGTAAAAAATCGTCCGCTCAATTTGGCATCAGTTAGAAAATTACGTGCAATCGCTTCGCCAAATAAAGGAATTGCATCCAGAAATTCTGCCGTGGTAATAGCAATGTATTGAGCAAGCTGATCCCAGACCATCCAATAGCCGGAAATACCCGCAGTAAAAACCAACCAGAGCATGGGCACACCAGTAAACCAGGCAAACCATCGCGGACTTCGAAATCGATCCATAGCAAACTCGCGCAAAAGATGCACCATCATCATTACTACCAGGGCATCAGAAGCATAACGATGCAAACTACGCATGATGCCGCCGGCATACCATTGTTCATGGGTCAAGTATTCCAAAGATTGATAGGCTTGGGTAACACCTGTATCGAAGAAAATGTATAGATAAAAACCACTGATAACGACTATCCAGTAATAAAACCAGCCTAAAGCACCAAGCTGATAAAAAGGATTCCATTTAGCGCCAAAAACAACATCAAACCAATCTTCAACATGCTCAAATACAAATCTTAATATTTTTTTGAACGCTATCATGCCTAGCTTTTCTCTATGTGTTTATTATGACGCCATTCACGCACAATAAATGTAGCGATTGCACCGAGTATGATGATGCTCATGATGATTCCTATAAATATTGAATAATCAAATTCATAGCGACCACTATGCGGATCATATATCGTACAAAATAAGCGTATATTATTTATCCAACTACTCACCAGACTTACTTCAGTACGCTTACCAAATAATAGTTCCTTTAATGGCTCAATAAGCTGAGGTGGGTCATATTCCACACCATAGATCTGTCGGTATACTTTTCCATCGGCATCAATCAGGCTTAGCTGCGACAAGTGATCAAAACCTTTAGACGATTTAAAAAAAATAAAGCCCATATCCTCACTAAAGGCTTCAATAGTCTCTTTATCAGTACTTAAAAAATCCCAGCCCGGTATATTAATATTACGTTCCCGAGCAAATAGACGCATACGTTCGGGACTATCTGCATCTGTATCAAATCCGATTGTTACAACTGAAAAACTTTCTTCACCTAATGCCTCTCGGGCAACCGCTACAACTTTCGCAAGAGAGCTGGTTAATGTCGGACAAATATGATGACAACTGGTATAGATCAAACTAACAACTAAAGGTTTACCACGATATTGCATAATATCGATTGGCTTTTTATCGTGATTGATAAATTTATAACTGCCTATGGTTCGGTTTATTGCTGATTGGCTGAATTCGAGTGCTTTAGCTTTATCATATTGTTCTGATATCTGGACATCGTTATTTACTGATTGGGCTTCAAAAGAAAAAAGACATAAAAAAACAAAAGCAATCTTTGTTAAAAAAGAAATATTAATTTTGTTTTTATAGTCAGCGCATGGTGCTTTAATTAAAATGTAATGGCACATGATTCCCGCATAATTTAAATTATTATCACATCAAGAACACAGGCGCAGAGTAATAGTGTCAGTTGAATTAATGAGGCATGGAAATTTTTTCGCGCAATTTCTATTGATGGTAGACGCACCAATTCAAAACTGGTCTTAAGAAAGTATAGACCGCCACTGAGAGCACCCAAAAGATAGATCCAGCCCAACCCATAGAAGAATGGAAGTATTGAAACCAGCACCAAGGCCAATGTATGGGCAAATATAATTTTTGCTGCAACCGGTTTTTCAAAAACTACCGGTAACATAGGCACACCTGCTTGTTTGTAATCATTAGCAAACACAAATGCCAAACTCCAAAAATGAGGAGGTGTCCATAAAAACAATACTATTGCTAATAAGATTGGTGCTGCAGATAACGAGGGATCAACCACAGCTGCGCCGCCAAGCACAGCAAAACTCCCTGACAAACCGCCAATAACGATATTTAGCCAGGTTCGTTGTTTTAACCAAACGGTATAAACAACACCGTAGGTGAAAGCGCCGAGAAAAACATAAAGGGCTGCAATTGAATTGATTGCTATCGATGTTGCCAACACAGAGATGACTAACATTAAACCAATAACAGTTAACCAGTATTTATCCGCCTGAAACCGACCAGTAACAAAGGGGCGATTACGGGTACGCTTCATTGTTGCGTCCAGATCACGTTCAATGAATTGATTAAACGCACCGGCACTTGCTGATGACATGAGGATAGCTATGGAAAATAAAAGTATTTTCCACGTTTCCGGAAGAGGACCTGGTGTAATGGCGAGACCGGCAAGACCTGTTATCATGATCGCAAAACCGATCCGAAGTTTACATACTGATAATATCTCTCTAATAACAACGGGCATTATCATGGGTACCCTGCCCTAACGCAGTGGCCAGACTTCTGCGAGATATTTCCAGTTTACAAAATAGTAAAGGACAAAGGTTGTAAAAAAGACGGCGACCAATACTATCGTACCCGGAATCGCTGGATGCTTTTCGCTACCATACTGAGCCGCTACTGTTGCTTCTATCGGTTTAGTCTTGGCAGCTTCTGTACTATCAACAATCTTCTTGCCAAAGAATATTGAACCTACTGCTACGAGGATAAACATTACGCCACCCACTCCGGCTAAAAGCGCACTCATGCCATTTAAACCCATCATCAAATTGGCTGCACCAGGAAAGTCATACGGCAGTATGGCATCTGCTTGCGAAATATCCCAATGGCGGCGCGGCACACCCAGAGTACCCGCTCCCATCATAAAGAGAGAGATACCGGCAACTCCCAGACCAAAGACGTAAGGTTGAAACTTTGCCATGCGCGGAAACATTATTTCTTTCTGGAAGATAAGCGGGATCAATAGATAGGTCACCGCCATGAACGCAAGTGTGGTGCCCGCTACAACAGTCGCATGAAAATGTCCAGGAACATAAATCGTGTTATGAATAATCAAGTTGATTTGCTCAACACCCATAACGACACCAGATATGCCACCGAGGAAACCAAACAGTATCAAAGAAATGAACATTCCTGAAAAAGCCGGGTTTCCCCATGGACATTTTCGTAACCATTCAAACAGACCGTTGGTATAACCTTTCTTTCGTTGTGCTGCTTCGATCTGGCCTGGCACTGTCATACCGTGAATCATGCTGCCGAGCACCGCTAGATAAATGGCATAACTGGTATTAAAGATCTTCCACTCAGAACTAATACCGGGATCGACTAACAGATGATGTGCGCTGGCAAGTTGAAGGAACAAAACGTACAACAAAAAAGCACCACGACTCACTTTTTCTGATAAAGGTTTCGCGCCTAACACGACCGCCGAGATCAAATACCAGATGGATATATGTGCTGCCACATTGATCTGTTGTGATGAATGCCCGAATGCCCACCAGATAGTTCGATACATTAAGGTATCAATATGATTGACATAACCTATGGACCAAAGAAATGTAGGTATGAGAATGATCGCGCCTGAGGCTATCGTAAAAACTGCAATGACTGCTGCGACTGTCGCACCAAAGGTCACTAAGGGTACCGAACCTTGATAAGTGTTTTCCTGTTTAGCGATCACCAACGTACCAAAGAATACAAAACAGCCAGTTAAGGCACCGACTGCAAACAGGATAACCCCGACGTAAAAAGAGGGATCTGCCTTTAGCGGTACATAGGAGGTAAACATCACACTTGAACCACCCTGCAGAACAGCAATATTGGTAACAATTGCACCAATTAGCATCAAGGCAAAACCAGCCCACGCCCATCTCGGCGTTGCTAGTCGACTCCCTAACAAAACTGACGAGGCAAAATATAAGACAGCCATTTCAAAAAAGATAATCCATACAACAAGCAGGTTTATGCCATGTGCAGTGAGTGCGAGATAAAACCAGTCGGCAGGCAATAAATGGACTGCCTTCCAGCGTGTCAATGCCACCATTATTCCAAAGAGCCCGCCGACAAGCAGGAACACTACTGCAACAACAGCGTTAGCCTTGATCAGATTTTCGGCTGACTTATAAACACGTAACCCTGTTGTTTGGCAGGTTCTGTATTGTTCATTGGTTGCCATAGTTTATGTCCCCTTAGTTATCGACGACGTACATCCTGCCGAGCATGGTGTGATGACCTATACCACAATATTCGTTACAAACAATGCCAAATTCTCCAGTAGTTGTTGGTGTAATACTGATCACCATTTCGTAATCAGGGTGTATTTGTAAGTTGATATTTACCGGCTGCAAAGAGAAACCATGCATCCAGTCTAGTGAAGAAAGATGTAGACGATAAGTTTGACCTTTTTCCAATTCCAGAATGGGCCACCATTGCCAGAGTCGGGCGATCATATAGATATCTTCACCTGCCGGGGGACGAACAACCGGATAACCCGATTCTTCTCGTATTTGATATTTTTCTACCATCGCTTCAGTCTTTTTTGTGAACTGTTCAGCGGTAATTTTATATGCTTCGTTGGACAGGTTTTGTTCGCCATACGCATGCCAATAGATCATCATGAAAAACATGATCAATCCCCAAACAAATGCGACGATAACCCAAATTAGTTCTGATTTTGGAACGGGTTCATTCCACCATATCCTTTTTTCGGGAGGGCTAACCGACATAGTGTTCTCTCCTTAAATCATTACTTCGCTATTGGTATGGTAACAATTTCCATGATGCCCCAAATAATATAGAAGACGGTTGGGATAGTGACACCAAGAAATAGCAATAGGAAAGGATTGTCTAATATCTGTTGCATGATCGGTATACGCTCAGGCTGTGATTCTTCCTGCCCAGAAACATCATTTTCTTCAGACATAACGCCTCCTTAAAAAAGGTTAAAAGATCATAGATAGAAACAATTCACAGGATCATTTAAGCAATTGATTAAATGTATGCTATTTATCGACGTTTTTTCTTGACCTAGATCAAGTAGGAACCTTATTTAGACTCAGCAAGAGGAAATTGTAATGTTCTTTATCTATAACGCTGGGACTAACCATCGTATTGCGGCGAAAGAACTAAGGGTAAGTATCATGATGATCACAAAAAAGATCAGATTGCGATTTTCAAATTTTTGCCCTGCAGCATTTTCAATTTGAACCAGTATCCAGTCTGAACCAAAATAAAGGATAATTCCGGCGATGGTATAGGCCACTATTTCTAACATTAATAAAATCCTGAATGAAAATTGCATTATTGAGCTGTTTATTATTTACTCATTTCATACCTAAAAACAACTAATCCGAATATTCAGGTTTGAGGCCTTCATGCAGAATACTGAAAACAGTCAACGCTCAATGAAATGTTTTTTTCTTCTCAACTGTAGTGCCTTGATTATGTCTCTCATGATCGTTTTTCTGAGTACACATATCCGCTTAGGTGAAGCCGGTCTGGGATGTGAGCCGTGGCCTGAATGTTATGCTCAACTCTCTCTTGCCGATGGTGTTAAGGGTCTGGAAATACCGGACTCCGAATTCAAAACATTTCGAGCAATGCATCGCTACATCGCCAGTATTTTAGGAATCAATATTTTAATCATTTTGATAATGGCGCTTTGGAAACGTAAAGAAATATCGCCTTTGCTACCGGTACTGATGCTTCTCGTCGTTTTATTTCTTTCCATTTTAGGTATCGCAACGCCAACGCGTAGCTTGCCTCTAGTTACCTTAGGCAATATTCTGGGCGGTATAGTTCTATCAGGATTGATCTGGAGACAATTATTATTGACTCGAAATAGATCAACAATACCGGCGCCGCTTGTTTTATTTCTTGTATCAGCAACGTTAACGCTTCAACTTATCAGCGGTGCCTGGGCCAGTGCAAACTACACCGGCTCTGCCTGCTCGAACTTAATCAGCTGTTCCTATACCGAAAATATATCCGGCAATATTCTTAAAAGTTTTAATGTGGTTCGGAAACTAAACCTGGATAGCAACCATCGTCTAATACTTGATGAAACATCCAGCATTATTCAATTTAGTCATCGGCTCATTGCCGTTGTATTACTGTGCCTGGTCTTGATCGGGTTAAAATCCGTAAAGAAAAACTATCCCGATCTGGTCAAACCAATGACTATAGTAAGTGTTTTTTTCTTTGCTGAGTTTGCTTTGGGTGTCATTAATGTATTAACTGATATGCCTTTATGGACCAACACGCTACATAATTTACTCGCCGTTGGCTTGTTGTTCGCGACAATTAATTTAACGACATTGATTCATCTCAAACAAAGTAATCATTAATACATTACTAATATAATTAGGCAAACTCACATGTCAACAACGCTTGATGAATTACACCAGGAACATATAAATACTGCCAAGTTGATGGATGTACTCGAAAACCAGATTAAACTATTTCAAGAAAACGGCCTTGTAAAATTGCAACTAATTAGAGATATTACTGAGTATATTATTTCCTACCCTGATCTTTATCATCATCCTAAAGAGGACTTCGTTTTTGAGTTACTTCGACATAAAGATAAAGAGATTGAATCGGTGATTAATCATTTACTGGAAGACCATAAAACATTAACAGACTCCGCGGTAAATCTCACAAGGATACTGAATGAGTTACAGGATAATGATAATGTAGAAATACTGATTAACCCGTTACAAAAATATGTTGACCTGACTCGTTCACATATGAATATAGAAGAGACTAAAGTATTTCCTAAAGCAAACGAATTATTAACAGAAAATGACTGGCGGCAGATTGAGGCTGGTTTTAATAATGCAGAAGATCCTCTCTTCGGTAAAGTGATTCATAAACAATACGAAAATATCTTCAAGTCCATTATCGATATCGAATCTAATAAGTAAACAGACTATTTAACTGCACGCACTTTGTAATTATTTGTCTCTTTTAATCAGCGCTTTTA
>JBFIJV010000039.1:0-12920 GCA_041600575.1 Gammaproteobacteria bacterium
ATGACAAGTCGATCCTCAAAATAAAGCGTTACGTTTGGACCAATAGCTAATTGACGGTTTTTTTTATGCGCCATGACATCAGCCCGAAAAGCCGATCTTATTTCAGCGTACTGTTCGAGAGAATAAAGATCGTCACGTGTTAATTTTTGCATATTAGATTCCATAGGCCTGTCTTAATAAAGAAAAAGGACTTTCAGCTTTCATCTCAGAATTGTCCATCCCGTTATCTATTTGGTGACCAGCCATAGGACAGTCACTAATATAATGATCTAATTCTGCGCTCTTAATCTTATCGGTAACCGGTCGACATATTTTCATGGATACTTCATGGAATTCGGTTTTGACCGCATAGGTACCATCATGCCCCGAACAACGTTCAATCACAGTAATATCTGTATCAGGCACAAGCTCAAGAACTTCTTTGGTCTTTGGACCAATATTCTGCACCCGCTGATGACAAGGGATATGGTACGCAACCTTGCCCAATTTATTTTTAAAATCCGTGTTTAATTTTTTATCTTTATTTCTAAGCATCAGGTATTCAAACGGATCATAAAACGCTTGTTTAACTTTTTGCACATCCGCATCATCGGGGAATAACAGGGGCAACTCCTGTTTAAACATCAACACGCAGGAAGGTATTGGGGCAAGGATGTCATAGCCTTCATCGATCATTTTGATTAATTGCGGAATATTAAAATCTTTCAATTTCTCAACCGACTCGAGATCGCCCAACTCCATTTTAGGCATACCACAACATTTTTCCTGCTCAACCAATCTGACTTCCAACTGGTTGTGTCTTAAAACAGCAATCAAATCATCAACCACATCCGGTTCATTTCGATTGCCATAGCAAGTGACAAAAATAGCAACCTTGCCCCTGGTTAAAGCAGTCGCTTCAACATTGACCGGGTTGGATTGTTGATTTTTATAACGTTTGCGTAAGGAATTGCTGTGGAAGTCCGGCAAGCTGGCATCGGCATGAATACCAATTGTTTTTTCCATCACCTTACGCACAGGTTTTATTGAGTTAGCAACATTTACAGTTTGTGCGATGACAGGAATACCTGCGATTGAGCCCACCATATCGGTAGAGGTAAGCATCTTGTCTCGTAACGACACATTACCTTTTTTGAATTTTTGCGCCTTGGCACGCAACATCAAATGCGGAAAATCAACATTCCATTCATGTGGAGGAACATAAGGACATTTGGTCATGTAACATAGATCACATAAATAACAGTGATCAACAACATCCCAGTAATCTTCTTTTTTTACACCATCAACTTCAAACGTGTCTGACTCATCGACCAGATCAAACAATGTCGGAAATGCATTACAAAGGCTGACACAACGGCGACAACCGTGACAAATGTCGTAAACTCGCTCAAGTTCATCAAATAAGGAGGCTTCATCGTTAAACTCTCCCGATTTCCAATCTATTGGATGACGAGTTGGAGCATCCAGACTACCTTCACGCCTTTCATTCATAAGTTAAATTTTGAATTAATGTGTAAATTATTGAGCCGGTGATTACCGGCTCAATCGTATTGATACTGGAATCTTATGAACCCAGTCCTTCAAGTGCTTTGGTAAAACGATTCGCATGAGAACGTTCAGCCTTGGCCAGTGTTTCAAACCAGTCTGCAATCTCGTCGAAACCTTCTTCACGAGCGGCCTTAGCCATGCCTGGATACATGTCGGTATATTCATGCGTTTCACCGGCAATAGCAGCCTTGAGGTTCAGGTCTGTGCTACCGATAGGTTCACCTGTTGCAGGATCACCTACAGATTCGAGATATTCTAAATGTCCGTGAGCGTGGCCTGTTTCGCCTTCAGCGGTTGATCTAAATACAGCCGAAACATCGTTATAACCTTCCACATCAGCCTTTTGTGCAAAATAAAGATAACGACGGTTTGCCTGGGATTCTCCAGCAAATGCTGCTTTCAGATTCTCTTCTGTTTTAGAGCCTTTAAGTTCCATACATTTCCTCCGGTTGTTGATATTCGATTGATTCGAATTATTATAAATTAGACTGAGTCTAAGTTAGTAAAACTTTAGCCCAGCGTCGAATTTCTGTCAAACTCATCAAAAAATATGTTTTTATCATGATAGTCTTTTGCCAGACTAGTAATGAGGCCAAGTGATGCTAATATATGCTCCTTTTTTGCTACACCCCATAATAATATTTTTAACTCATTAGGGTTTTGAGATTCCTTGTGCCAAAGAAAACCAATTCTATAAATTTTGAAAAAACATTGGCTGAGCTTGAGCAGTTGGTTGAAACAATGGAAAAAGGCGATCTTTCATTGGAAGAATCCCTTAAACATTTTGAGCGTGGCGTCGCACTCACAAAGTCGTGTCAACAAGCCTTGAGTGAGGCCGAACAGAAAGTCAGTATTTTGTTGAATAAAAACGGCAAATCAGAGCTCGAGTCCTTTCATGCAGACGATAATAATAAGGAATAAATGTCCGATTTTTCAGAAAGATTACAGGTTTATAGAGAATCTGTAGAAAAAGCCCTTGACCGGTGGTTACCCGAACCTTCGATTCAACCGGAAAAATTACATAAAGCGATGCGTTATTCCGTGCTCGGTGATGGTAAGCGTATCCGTCCGGTAATTTTATATGCCACGGGCGAAGCATTCGATATCGATCTCGATACTTTAGACGGTCCAGCGTGTGCTGTTGAAATTATTCATGCCTATTCGCTTATTCATGACGACCTACCTGCCATGGATGATGATGATTTGCGGCGTGGCAGACCGACGTGTCACAGGGCGTATGATGAAGCCACTGCCATATTATGCGGCGATGCGTTACAGGCTCTGGCATTTTATATTTTAGCGCATGATCCAGATATCAAAGTAAACGAGAAACAACGTCTGTCTATGATAGAAACGCTGGCAATTGCCAGTGGTTCAAGAGGAATGGCCGGCGGCCAAGCAATTGATCTGGCTGCCGTGGGTAAATCTTTGTCCATAGCTGAACTTGAGAACATGCATATTCATAAAACCGGCGCCTTGATCAGAGCCAGTGCCGAATTAGGCGCTTTATCAGCAGAAGAAGTTGATCCAAAATTACTATCTCTGGTCTCACAATATGCAAAATGCATTGGCCTGGCTTTCCAGATTAAGGACGACATTCTGGATATTGAGAGCGATACCGAGACATTGGGTAAACCGCAGGGTTCAGATATCGCACTGAATAAGCCTACTTATCCCAATTTATTAGGTCTTAAAGGCGCAAAAGAAGCTGCGAATGAACTGCATAAACAAGCACTTAAGTGTCTTGAACCATTTGATGATAATGCCGATATGTTAAGGTCGATAGCTGATTATATCGTCAAACGTAATAAATAAATGGAACGTAATGTACTTACAATGCATCCTACAACGGCTGGATATGAC
Organism: Gammaproteobacteria bacterium; assembly: GCA_041600575.1. GTDB lineage: Bacteria > Pseudomonadota > Gammaproteobacteria > Eutrophobiales > Eutrophobiaceae > UBA7359. Next base: position 3,412 of record JBFIJV010000039.1, read on the forward strand.
GTCTAAATAGAGTAGAATCATTCAGCTTAGTGAATTTTTATTACTAAAATACATATACCAAATTTAATCTAAGTTACTGGAATTTAAATAAATGAACCAACCAGCGCCCGTACCTACAGAAATACCTGATACCCAGAATAGTCTGGATACCAGACACATTGCCATCGACAAAGTCGGTATTAAAGATATCAAGCATCCTGTTGTTGTCAGTGATCGTTCAGGTCGTGAGCAGCATACAGTCGCAAATTTCAACATGTACGTAAACTTGCCTGAGAAATACAAAGGCACCCACATGTCACGTTTTGTCGAAATCCTGAACGACCACGAATATGAAATTACTGTTCAATCGTTCAAACGCATGATTGAGGAAATGACTAAACTACTAAATGCCCAGTCTGGCGACATTGAAATGAGTTTCCCCTATTTCGTCAATAAGGCTGCGCCGGTTTCCGGTGTTAAGAGTCTTATGGATTATGAAGTCTCATTTATTGGTCAAATCAAGAACCACAAACCCGAAGTATTAGTAAAAGTCCAGGTGCCTGTGACTTCCTTATGCCCGTGTTCAAAGAATATCTCTGAGTATGGCGCACATAATCAACGTTCTCACATTACAGCTCGTGTCAGGATGAAAGACTTCATCTGGATTGAAGAACTGATTGATATCATCGAAAAAGTGGCTTCATGCGAGTTGTATGGTTTGTTAAAACGCCCGGATGAAAAATATGTCACTGAACGTGCGTATGATAATCCGAAATTTGTCGAAGATATCGTTCGTGATGTCGCAGTAGAATTCAACAAAGACGAGCGCATATTAGCCTACACTGTAGAGTCTGAAAATTTTGAATCCATTCATAACCACTCGGCTTATGCCATGTTGGAGTGTGATAAAGAGAAAGAAAAAGCGAATAAGTCTGCCTGATTATTAATATCATTTTCTAAATAAAACGTCGCTTTTTGATATTTGAAAGTGGCGTTTTTTTACGTTTAAAATAATTAGACCCGCTTAAATTATCTATATTTAAGATTAAATCATTAATATATATTATTGTTTTATAAATAAATAATAAAGACTATTCACGATTCACATTAACAACTGAACTCGTCTTGAACAATCTGCTATTTATGAAGCTGTACACATTTTCACATTTGTAAATGAACCTACAACATTAATTTCACTCTATAACTTTAAGAATAATTACTAGATATACCATGAAGAAATTCCTCCTCCTCTTAGTTCTACTTTATGGATCTGTAGCCTCTGCCGATGAAATTGATATGCGCGATTACATCAAGCTTAGTAAAGGAATGTCAGAAGCAGAGGTTCTTTACAGATTGGGGCCGCCCGATCATGAAACAGTTAAAAGTGATTATCACCAGAACGTGTTACGTAAAAGCTGGTTCTTTATACCGCTGCCACAAAGTACCGGAAAATGGATTACCGAAATCGAATTCGATTCTAATGGCAGGATAATCAATCTCGACAGGAATCGAGTTTATTAAGCATATTCAAGTGCTTTGTTTGGCTTCATTCCAAAGAGCATCCATTTCTTCCAAACTTGCGTCAGCAAGCGATTTATTATTTTTCTTCAAGCGCTCTTCTATAAAATTAAAACGCCTGACAAACTTCTCATTTGTGTTACGTAATGCCAGTTCAGAATCAATCTGAAAATGTCTGGCGAGATTGACACAACAAAACATTAAATCACCCAATTCTTCCGCTACATCATCAATATTGTCAGCGGCATGCATGGCCTGACGAAGCTCAGATAATTCCTCGTCCAGTTTATTTAAAATATCCCGGCTATCTGTCCAGTCAAAACCGATTGTAGCCGCCCGTTTTTGTAATTTTGCTGCACGTTGAATAGCGGGCATATGCTTACCAATATCATCTAAAAAGCGACTTTCTAATGGCGATTCCTCAGTTATACTATCGAGACGTTCCTGTTGTTTTATTTGCTCCCATAACACCTTAACGTTTTCAATGGTCTGCGCCTGGTGGTCTGCAAATACATGCGGATGTCGGCGTTCCAGTTTCTGATTTAACTGTTTGACCACATCATTAAAATTAAAATGCTCACCTTCATCTGCCATTTCCGAATAAAAAACAATATGAAATAACAGATCGCCTAATTCATCGCGCAATCCCTCAATATCATTACGCTCAATCGCATCGACTACTTCGTAGGCTTCCTCCAGAGTAAATGCCTTTATTGAGTCAATAGTCTGCTCTCTATCCCAGGGACAACCCTTATCCGGATCACGAAGAGATTTCATTATAAAAAGTAATTTTTCCAGTTCTTTCATGTCTAATTTGAAAACTATGTGATAATGAGGGCTTGACCTTGGTTTAGGTTTCGCATAAAACATGCACACTATAACTCATCTCAAAAGGATGTTAGTACGGATGACTTTACAAAAGTCTATTCAATAACAAAAGTATAATGACACCATTAATTTTAAGACTTGATATAGCCGGTTCTCCCGTAAGGTGGATACCGTGGCAAGATGCGGTCAACCTTTATAGCCGTGAAATGATAGCCTGGACGGCTGGTGATAGTGTTTTTACGTTTCACGGTGGCACTAGCCGATTAACGGGTCGGCGTTCAATTGTTGAAATAAATTCGATTATAGCAGTCAAACGCTCCAATCAGCTTAAACACCACAAACGCATCATTCCACCATTAACGAATCGTGAATTGTTTTTGCGCGATGCTTTTTTGTGTATGTACTGTGGCAACAAATTTAATGACGCATCATTAACACGTGACCATATTATTCCTATCTCAAAAGGTGGCAGGGATCGCTGGTCAAATGTAGTAACCGCATGTCGTCATTGCAATACACGTAAGGGTGACCGTACTCCGGAACGTGCGAACATGCCCTTATTGGCTGTACCTTATATACCTAATTGGGCAGAGTATCTTGCATTGTCGAATAGAAAGATTCTTGCCGATCAAATGGAATTTCTAAAAAGTCAGTTTTCAGGTCGAAAAATGCTTTTTTATAATAATTAGCATTCCTTTCTTTTTAACAATTTGAACTCGATTAATATTGCAATTTTTTGTTTGTAGAAACCATGTCATCAAATATTTATAGCGCCAGTGAGCGAATGCAAAACGTACAGTCGCCGATCATTGCTGACATTGCTGACTTAATTAAAAAATCGCCCGGTACAATTTCTCTGGGTCAGGGAGTTGTTTATTACAGCCCGCCACAATCCGTTTTTGACAAGATATGCCCGGTAGACTCATCTTTTGAATACCAGCTCTATACCGATGTCGATGGCATAATGCCTTTAAAATCCATCATCGCTGACAAGCTTGAACAAGATAACAATGTTTACCTAAACAAGCAGAGAAGCATGGTAGTAACAGCGGGTTCAAATATGGGTTTTATGAATGCCCTGTTTGCAATCACCGATCCGGGTGATGAGATTATATTATTAAGTCCTTATTATTTTAATCATGAAATGGCCATCAAGATGTTGTCCTGCTATCCCGTTGCGGTAAAAACTGGCGTTGATTATCAACCATGTCTGACAAGTATTACTTCTGCAATAACATCGAAAACAAAGGCCATTGTGACCGTATCGCCAAACAACCCAACCGGTGTTGTGTATAGCGAAGACACATTACGTGCAATCAATAAACTATGTCGGGACAAGAATATTTATCACATATCAGATGAAGCATACGAATACTTCACATTTGATGGTTCAGAACATTTTTCAGTTGCAAGCATTGCCGATTCAGAACAACACACTATTGCACTTTATTCACTTTCCAAGGCGTATGGTTTTGCAAGTTGGCGCATAGGTTATATGATAATCCCTGAGAACCTGTTGATGTCTGTGAAAAAGACACAGGACACTTATCTGATTTGTCCAACGCGCATAGCACAAGAAGCTGCAGTGGCGGCAATGCAGGAAGGTCGTGAATACACTAATTCGCATTTAAAGCAGATTGATACTGTCCGGAATACGCTCTGCACAGCGTTGCAAAATATAAACGACTTCTCTATTACATCTGATTCTAAAGGGGCGTTTTATTTTTTTGTTAAACTCAATACAGCTTTAAGCGGCATACAACTTGTAGAAAAATTAATCAGCGACCACAAAGTAGCTGTCATACCGGGAGAAACATTTGGGGCAACTGACGGCTGTTATTGCCGCATCGCCTACGGTGCCCTGGACAAAAAAACATCAGAGGTTGGAATTAAACGCTTGATTGAAGGTCTCAAGAAAATTATCGGATAACGCTATAAAATATCTATTAACAAATTACGTCATTAACGAGGAAGTACACGATGAAATCTTTAACCATCATAATTAGTCTTTTATTAATACCTGCATTAAGCCTGGCTGTTGACAGTAGTGGCAATTATGCCGTTTGGGGTGTTGGAAAGAAATCCTGCTTTGGATTCACACAAGCTGTTGCTGCTGACGAGACCGCGAGATATAAAGACTATATGAAGGGGTTTTTGACTGCCTATAATATTTTCACTGAAAAAACCTATAGCATTACCGGCAGAATGAATGAGACTCAGATAATTGAATGGATGAATGAATACTGTGGTGAAAACCCGATGTCCACTGTGGAGAATGCACTTACCAGTTATACTTTTGACCACTATAACAATCGCATGAAAACCTCTGGCACAGGTGCTGGCCGTTAAGATTAACCTTATTAAAATCATTACCTTTGCACCATTTTAGGCTCTCTTTTTTTTATTAATTGAAATTGATAATCCGCATAAAATGGTTCATCATTATAGAAGTAAACTTTCTATCCGAGGGACCCCCTTGGCAATTGTTTAATTGGAGAACGAACAATGAAATCAAAAATAATCAAAACTAGCTTACTTGTACTCTCACTGGCACTGGTCGGTGGCTGTGCAGACATGAATAAAATGAGTAGTGACATTGAAGCTGCTAACGCTGCTGCTTCTGCCGCAATGGCTAAAGCAACTGATGCTTATAACCTTGCTTCAAAAGGTCACAATATAGCGTCAGAAGCTGCACTCGCTGCTTCTAAAGCTCAAGCAACAGCTGATGCAGCATTGGAATGTTGTAATGACAATTCAGCTAAAATAGATCGTATGTTTGAAAAAGCAATGATGAAATAAAGGGTCAACCTTTCATATTTGGAAGCCCCGATTATTTATTAATAATCGGGGCTTTTTTATTGCCACGGAGGGCATGTATGCCGCGAGCGCATGGACGCGCAAGAGCGGCTCTCTCTATGGATGGTGCTTAAGTCGTGAACGGACACGAGTACATGGATGTAGGAGCCAGAGCGAAACAGGAAGTCTGATCCGAGTAAGTCCGAAGAGATTATTACAACAGTGCCAGCGCAGCTTTATTAATTAATCTGAAAGATTAGAGTCCAATTGAAGCTCTAAACTAACCTTCTTCGCATGATTCATTGCATTGGCTAGTTTTTCTTCTACTTTGGCTTGCATTACCTTCGGGATGTATTTGCCTATAACGATGGGTAACCCTGTTGGTTTATTGATTGCTGCATAGGCTGTCGACCAATCAAGCTCATAATCTTTGTCGTCTGATACTTCTATGATCAAGGCAACGACACTGGTTAAATTGTTTTCATATTTTTGTGTGTCTTCATCAAGAAAAGGATGTGCCTCAAGATAAATAACATTGTCTTTTACCCCGATTTTATAGGGTTGATTGATAATGTTAACCGGGGTTTTAAGTGAGACTTCCTTGAAAAGAGCCTCAATATCTTCTGGATATAAACGTATACAACCATGACTCACGCGCATACCGATACCATAGGGTTTATTCGTGCCATGAATAAGGTAATCACGATTCCCAAGGCGCATAGCAAAAGCGCCTAAAGGATTATCGGGACCGGCTTTAACCACTTTAGGAAGTGGATCGCCAGCCTCCTCATGTTCTTTCCGGATTGATTCAGGCGGATACCAGTTTGGATTGGCCTTTTTTTCTACAATCTTTGTTTTTAAATAGGGTGTCTTCCACCCTTCTCTGCCAACCCCTAATGGATAGGTGATAACTTCCTGTGGCTTGCCCTTGAGCTTCGGCGGGTAGTAGTAAAGACGCATCTCAGGAATATTCAATACAAGCCCTTGCATGGGCGCAACCGGCAAAATGAATTGTGACGGCAAGGTAACCTCCTGACCATGAGTTGGCAACCAGGTATCGACGTCCGGGTTAACCAATTTCATGTCCTGGTAACCAAAGCCATAACGCCGTGCTATGTCCAACAAAGTGTCACTTTCGTCCGCTTTAATTCTGTCTATCTTACCGATGACGGTATCGCCTGTTTCATTCAAGACGTAGCGAGTCGCGTAAGTATTAGTTACGCAACTTATCAGGCCCAGTAGAACGATAAATTGAATAGGTTTCTTCATAAGTAGAACATTATATTCTTCCGTTTTTTAAAACAACACTCCCTATACTGTGACGGCAGTCTTAGATTCACCTATTCGTAACAAACTCGGCAACAAGATAAGTGTAAAAAATGTACTAACCAACATGCCGCCAACAATGACACCTGCCAATCCACGATATAGTTCTGTACCAGCCCCCGGCACCAATAATAATGGCAACATACCAAAAATACTGGTCATCGTGCTCATCAGGATCGGCCGTAACCGTAGTAATACAGCTTCTTCAACAGCCTCTTTTCTGGAACGCCCTTCTCTTTCAGCCGAACGTGCCTGATGTACTAATAAGATAGCATTATTGACAACCAAACCAAGTAGAATGACAAACCCAATCATGGTCAATAGATCCATACTTTGAAAACTCACCAGATTAATTAGATATAAGGCTAAAACGCCACCGAATGTTGCCAGCGGAATAGAAAGCATCACCAGTAGGCTGTCCTTGAATGAACTGAACATAGCACTCATCAATAAGTACAAAATTGTAATTGCCAGCAAAAAACTACCGGCCATATTTTTTAGAGCCGAAGTTAGTTTATCTGCCGTTCCGCCGTATTGAATGTCACCATCTTCGGGAAGTGCCGCCAGTACTTTCGGTTCAACTTCTGTTTTAATGATATCCAACGCTTCTTCAAGAGAGACTGTAGGCGGTGGTGAGATTTCGAGCGTCACCGTTCTGCGACGGTTAATACGTCTAATTTGCTCAGGCCCGGCAGTACGCACTATTTCTACTAACTCATTTAAAGGCAATATGCCTGCCGTTGCAGTCATAACCGGAATACTGCCCAATTGTTCAGGCGTATCCCATGATTTCGACCTTAAAATAATATCCAGGGTTTCTTCACCATTAAAATAATCGCCGACAAAGCGACCATCACCCAATGTTTGAGTTAATGCGGCAACAATTGATCGGTCCCATCCGGCTTCAGCAATACGCCTTTCATTCGGCAGTAACCTTAATTCCGGTTGCGCCAGTTCCAGCCCGGGGCGCGGACGCGTGTTCGGATACATTGCAGAGATTGGAATAAACGCCTCTAATGCTGACGACATCAATGCTGGCAAATTTTTTGATTGGATATTCATATCTATCGTTCGACCTGAACCAAAGCCACCGAATAATGATGCTTGTTTTGCGAACGCGATAGAATCTGGAAATCCCTGGACTACTGAATTGATTAACGGTACCAGCTTACTGACATCTTTGTCATATTTGGCACGTGCGCCCATAAAAACACCGCGTGAAAAAGCCACAAAGAAATAGTGTTTAATATAGGGTTCCTTTAAGCCATCCACATGAGGTTGCATTCTTGCTGCAACGATCTCACCTAATTCTTTTTCAATCGTGTCAATATTCGTTCCGGGAGATGGCAATATAAAGGCATAAGCCAAATTTCTATTCCCGTCAGGTAAATAATCTGCTTTTGGCCATAATGTATACATAATTGTAAGGGGCACTGAAATTAATAACACTATCCAGAATACACGCCGTAAAGGCGTATTCGTTGATGTCATAATTAATTTACAAAGTTCGGTCCAAAAATGATGATACGGATCAACGAACTTCTTATCTGCCAACCATAATTTTGCTGCTGTAGGAACCACTGTTATTGCGGTGAGCAATGAGAAAGTGATCGCGGCTGTAATCGTTATAGCCAGATCAGAAAACAATTGTCCAACTTCATCTTTTAGAAAAACAACAGGTAAAAATATTGCAATGGTCGTTGCCGTTGAGGCAAGTAGTGCACCGAAAACCTGGCTTGTGCCTTGAGTCGAAGCCTGTTCAGCAGAAACACCGCGCTCTCGCAAACGCACTATATTCTCCAAAATTATAATTGACGCATCGAGCACCATGCCAACTGCGAAAGCAAGACCTGCCAGCGAGATTATATTTAATGTCCTGCCGGCAAGATCCATCACGCTAAAACTGGCGACCAGACAAATCGGAATTGAGGCTGCAACAATTAATGTAGCCGGGAATTTTAATAAGAATAAAAACAATACTATGATTGCAAGACCAATACCCAGCCCGAGATTATTTCTAACCATCTCAATTGAACGTTGGATATATATCGTTTCATCATAGACTTGCTCTATCGATAAGTTATTACGTTTCAAAGGACCATTATTTAATTCTTCAACCGCTGCATGTAAACCCGTCATTACTTCGAGCACATTAACGCCCGATTCACGTTGTGCATTAATCGCAATAGACAAAGTACCCTTGGTTAATACAAAACTATTTTTATCCGTTAGTCGTTCTTCTATAGTAGCAACATCACGCAGATAAACAGGTCGGCCATCCCGCCACTCCAGAATCATTTCACCAAGATCGCTTACAGCATATTTCCCGGCAAACCGAATACTGTACTCACGCTTGCCAACATCCGAAAAACCACCTGAAACATCTTTACTCGTTCCAGCAAGTTTCATAACTTTGTCTAGCTGAATTCCCAGATTCGCTACTTTGTAGGGATCAAATGTAATCCGTAATTCTCTGTCACTACCACCAATCACTTCGGAACGTGCGACACCGGGGATACGTTCAAAACGAGACTGAACAACTTCTTCTATAAAATCTTTATAAGATTCGATCGGTCTTTGATTATTTCCTTCTGTCTTTATCATGAACCAGGCAATTGCTCTGGCATCCTGTCCAACTGAACTAATAGAAGGTTCATCTGCATCATCAGGATAATCAGAGACTTGATTCATGCGATTCATTACTTCAACCAAAGCTCTGCGCATATCCATATTAATAGCAAAGGTTAAATTGATCTCACCCCTGCCCTCATAAGCAGTTGCTCGAATCTCGGTCAATCCCGGCAATCCTCTTAAGACATCTTCTTGTGGTTCAATGATTTCAGCTTCTACTTCATTCGGTGCCGCAGCACGCCATGAGGTAGTGATCGTAATTTCAGGTTCTTCTAATTCCGGCGTTAACTGTATAGGGAGTCGCGTGAGGCTGATGGAACCAAATATCAGTATCAATATTATTGCAACGAGCAAGGCTACCGGATTAGCCAGACATGATTGAGTAATATTCACTAATAATCTGATCCGCTAATTATCTTTACTGTTTGTCC
>JBFIJV010000040.1:0-12662 GCA_041600575.1 Gammaproteobacteria bacterium
ACGTTATCCTGGTACTGTCTGGATTTTTGGACAGAACGATTAAAATTTGATGTTTTAAAATTGAAAGAAGATGTTGAGCATTTAATACAATATCGTCCACACGCGGAATCGTTTCTTGAACGGCTGGGTAATTCAAACTATTCAATAATAATGGTGACTAATGCGCACCAGAATCTAATCAGGATGAAAGCGGATAAAACAAAAATAGACAATTTTTTCGATCAAATTATAAGTTCTCATGCCATAGGCCATGCAAAAGAAGATCAAATGTTCTGGAAAAAACTACAAATTGAAGTTCCTTTCAATTGCGACGAAACAGTATTGATTGACGATAACTTGACTGTATTAAGGGCAGCCAGAGAATTTGGAATTAAAAACCTGCTGACTATAGCAAAACCTGATAGTCAAAACCCGGAACAGGAAACAGCAGAATTTGCCGCGATTCATTCGTTTCGGGATCTTGTATTCTGAGTGTTCCTGGAAAAGCCGTAACAAAATTCCCAGACTTTGTGTTCCAGTCTTAATCCGCGTGACTCATAACGTGTATTGATGCGCCATTCTGGTCTTGGGCAAGAATGTGCTTTATCAACAGCAAGGTTAATTAATTCAGGATCTGCATCACACAATCTCTGTATATGCTTAGCATAGGCCTGCCAATCCGTTGCAATGTGCAAACGTCCATGCAGCGTAATTTTTTGTTTTATTAATTCGATTAATGGTTTATTTATCAAACGACGTTTATGGTGCCGTTTTTTTGGCCAGGGATCCGGAAAAAAAATAAATACCCGACTTATAGAATCATCGGGTATCTGTTCTTGCAAAACATTGATGACATCATCATTACTTATTTTGATATTAGTTAAATTGTTTGATTCTATCTTGTTGAGTAATTGCCCTACACCTGGCCGATGAACTTCTATTGCCAGGTAGTTATTTTCCGGGTGTGCCAGGGCATGGGTATAGGTCGTATCTCCAGTACCAACACCGATATCCAGAACAAGAGGTGCGCGCCGTTTGTACAATTCATCCAGATTAATTTCGTCATGGCTAAAATCTATGCCGTGTTTTTCCCAAAAGCTATCCAGAGCGACTTCTTGTGAAGCTGTTAATCTGCCTTCGCGTTTGACGTAACTACGAATGGTATTTTTTTTTGTCGGATTTATTTTCAAGAAAGATAACTGGTAATACAGTAAATAAGTTTTATAACAGGTTTAGAAAAACTGGCCATCGATGGGGGACGATGCGCTTGCATACGCACGTCGCGGCATTCTTCCTGCGAGATAGGCTTCTCGGCCGGCTTCAATAGCTTTTTTCATGGCACTCGCCATCAAGACTGGGTTTCTGGCTTCAGCAATAGCCGTATTCATTAATACCCCGTCACAACCCAGTTCCATCGCGATAGCTGCATCTGATGCGGTGCCTACACCAGCATCAACCAGTATAGGTACAGAGGCATTTTCGACTATTGTGCGAATATTATAAGGGTTGCGAATTCCAAGTCCTGATCCAATTGGCGCGGCTAGTGGCATTACTGCAACGCAACCGATATCTTCAAACCTTTTAGCCATAATTGGATCGTCAGAGGTATAGACCATAACCTTGAAGCCGTCTTCTACAAGTTGTTTTGCTGCATCAAGCGTTTGAGGTATATCAGGAAACAGTGTTTTTTTATCCCCGAGGACTTCAAGCTTAACCAGATCATGCCCATCCATTAATTCGCGCGCTAAACGACATGTCCTGACGGCTGATTCAGCATCATAACAACCGGCGGTGTTAGGTAAGATTGTATATTTGTCGGGCGATATAACATCCAACAAGTTGGGTTCATCTTTATTTTGACCAATATTTGATCGACGAATTGCTACAGTAACAATTTGAGCACCGCTGGCTTCAATAGCATTTTTCGTTTCTTCAAGGTCTTTATATTTGCCCGTTCCTACTAAAAGTCTGGAGGAGTAATCAATACCTGCTATTGAGATAATGTCTGTATTTATATTAGCCATAGTTAAATTTAGATGTTTTTATCCGCCACCGATGGCCTCGACTATTTCTATCCTGTCCCCGGCGTGCAAGGTTGTATTTGTGTATTCACTTCGGGGGATAATAGTTTGATTTAATTCAATTGCGAATTTGCCATCCAGATCAAGACTTGCAATTAAGTCTGTGATGGTTTGAGTTTGACCTACAGAGAAAGGCTCACCATTAAGTAGAAGATCCATAATTTGTAACGTTGACGCTAATCAGAAGTGCACGTTGCTATAATTAATCGAGGTCGACTTCCAGTCCTTCACGAGCAACAAAACATTTTAGCGATGCCCCGCGTTCTTTAATAATAGCCAGACATTTTTCATGTATCTTATCGATAGCATCATCATCATTATAAGGATCATGGTGATATAGATATAATTCTTTAACCTGCGCGTCAATCGCGTAATTCACTACATCAACATAGCATGAATGTCCCCAACCGCGTTTGGCTTCATAATCTTCAGGAGTATATTGTGCATCATGAATCAGAATATCAGCACCTTGAATAGTTGTTAATTCATATTCATATTCTTCCCTGTTCATCGCTTCAAACATTTCCTGCTCTTCTTCACTGAATTCAGTCATCTTCTGTTTGATTGATTTATCAAGAAACTGACATTCATTATCAGAAACATAAATAATGGTTTTATTGCCAGCCTTGATTTTGTACCCATAGGTAACGCCCGGGTGATGAACGCTATAATAGCTAATCTCAATCGGGCCATTGGTCAGTTTGGTTTCTCTGGGATTAACATAATTGATTTTAGCCATCCAGGTCTCTGTTCCTACCGGGAAATAAGGCGCCTGCATTTGAGAATCGAGCTTTTGTTTCATTTCCTGAATGGATTCGCCCGGCCCAAAGAAATTAATTTTCCAGTCAGGTATAAATGCCGGCACGAAGAAAGGCAGGCCACAGATATGATCCCAGTGATAATGAGTCAATATAATGAGCAAATCTTTGCTTTTTCCCTCAGCAGCTAGTCTATCGCCGAGCGGAATGATACCTGTACCTGCATCGCAGATAAGCACATGATCATCGACATTAACCTCAACACAGGAGGTATTGCCGCCAACTTTTAGATGTGTTGGAAATGGTGCAGCATACGATCCTCGTACGCCCCAAAAGCGGAGATAGGATTTTGCCATGCGTTATTGTTTATTAATTGTAAGGATTTTCTTTATTAATATGATTGGTGATTATATCTGTAATTGCCCGCATTGGCATCGGTTTGGTAATAAATTCTAATGCTCCCAGTTCGTTTGCAACAGTTCGATCCTGCGCATAATCTTTTGAAGTAATCATAATCACTGATGTGTCACGATGTAGAGGAAGCCTTCTTAACTCCGACAAAAAAGTTAAGCCATCCTTGTCAGGCATAATGATATCGAGGAATAGCAGGTTTGGTTTATTCTCTGTGAGGTATTCCATTGCTGCCTCAGCTGAGCCAAAACTGATTAAATCGAGCGATAGATTTTCCGTGCTGCGCTCGAACAGAGCTCGCACAGTAGCATTATCGTCTACTACAACTACTGTTTGTTTGGCATCGCTCATTTTGCGTTTCTACCCTTTATCCCTTTCTTATATTAGAAGTAAGCTCATAAAGCTTAAGTAACTCTTTGATTTTTATTATTTACAACCAAGTCTTAGTTGCTGTGGGTAATTAAACTAATAATCTTATTTTCAGATTTATCATTAGCTTAGCCCGCATTCCCTGTGTAAATAGTACACTAAAATTGTGTATGAGCGACACTTTAAATTAGGCACTAATCGTGTGTATAGTTTTAATAATGAGTCTAAATTTCAGCTTGTTATTTAACTGTGGCCAATAAGTGTTTATAAAGTTTATTCAGGTTGTGAATTGAGCGCTTTGCGGGTGTAGTTCAATGGCAGAACATCAGCTTCCCAAGCTGAGAACGTGGGTTCGATTCCCATCACCCGCTCCAGTAGCCATGTGAGGATGCAGTATAAGTTTGTTATATATCTTCCATTTTGAGTTTTAATAACATGAAATCCAGATCGTTAGCTAATAATGTGTCGCGATCATGTTTTAATTTCTCATTATTTTTATAGGGCCCAATTCTGACGCGATGACGGACATCCTGGCCATTAATCACAACACGCTGAATATCCGCTGTGACCCCCATCATGGCAAGCTTGGCTTTTATTTCATCAGCTGCGCTAAATTCCTTAAATGAGCCAACTTGTAGAACGAACATAACCGGCTCATCTTCTTTCTCCAGTTTGACAGGGCTGTCTTCTTCGACTGATTCCCATTCGGAAATATTGATTTCTTTGCTGGGTAATATTTTATAGAAGTCAAATTTTGGTTCGGGCAGTGAGGCGCTATCTTTATTTTCATTGCCAGCTATTATTTCCTTGTCAGGTACTGACTCATTTACGAGCAACGGATTGGTTTTTTCCAGGGTCGCGCTGTGTTCATGAAAATAGACAATAATCGCGAAAAACAAACCCAGTGCCAATCCGGTTAAAAATGAAAGTGCATTACTAAAGCGCTGTGCAAGCGGCTCAGGTTTTTTAGGTTTTATGTTTTTATAATCACGCGACACTACATTACCTCTGGAGAACTTACGCCCAATAGTGACAGTCCATTTTGTATTACCTGTCTGGTGGCCGCTATCAAGGCAAGACGTGCATTTCTTATCACATCATCTTCAACTAAAAATTGATTTGCGTTGTAATAGGTATGAAAATCATTCGCAAGATCCTTCAGGTAATAGGCCAGCTGGTGAGGTTCATACGTAATGGCGGCATTCTCTATTACGTCAGTATATCTGGCAAGCATCGCGAGTAACTTGATTTCATGTGGTTCAATAAGACTGGATAAGTCTTTCAGGGAGTCTGCTTCATTGTAGGCATAGCCCTTATCCGGCATTTGCCTAAATACACTACAGATTCGGGCATGTGCATATTGTATATAGTAAACTGGATTATCGCTTGATTCTGATTTTGCCAGTTCCAGATCAAAGTCCAGATGCTGCTCACTTTTTCTAATGATATAAAAAAAGCGCGCGGCGTCTTTGCCTACTTCATCCTGAAGTTCTTTCAAGGTTATAAATTCACCCGAGCGAGTAGACATTTGTAACTTTTCTTTGCCTCGGTAAAGTGTTGCAAACTGAACCAGCAGAATCTCAAGTTTTTCCGGGGACAGATCAAGTGCCTGCATGGATGCTTTTACCCTGGCAATGTAGCCATGGTGATCAGCGCCCCATATATCTATAATCTTTTCATAACCTCGTTCTATCTTTGACAGGTGGTAAGCAATATCAGATGCAAAATAGGTTGCCTGACCGTTTTCCCTTATTAATACCCTGTCTTTTTCATCGCCCAGTTCACTGGAACGAAACCATTGTGCACCGTCTTTTTCATATATCCATGAGTGCGCTATCAGTTTTTCAATGCACTGTTTGACTGTGTTATCGCTTACAAGGGAACGCTCCGAAAACCAGTTATCAAATTCGACGCCAAACCCTGATAGATCATCTTTTATTGTAATCAAAATTGAATTGAGACCGGCATCGAATACAATTCTGTAGTTTTCATCCCCGAGTTCGCTAATACAATATTTAATCAAACCATCAATCTTTAGCTCGGCATCTTCTTCTTCAAACAGGTCTAGTAGTTTGTCAGAATCTGCAATAAATTTTTCACCATGCTCACCGTGTAATTTGATAGCGATATCATTTATATAATCACCTTGATAGGCATTATCGGGGAAGGGAATATCTGTACCGCAATGCTGTATGTAACGTAACCAGACGCTAACTGCGAGGATGTCCATTTGTCGTCCTGCGTCATTTATATAATATTCGCAGCTGACATCAAACCCGGTTTTCTTTAATAGACTGGCGACAGCCGCACCATATGCTGCGCCACGACCATGCCCAATATGAAGTGGGCCGGTTGGATTTGCAGAAACAAATTCAACTAATGTTGGTATCCTGGCACCGATATCAGAATCGCCGTACCGATCGCCTTTATTTAAAATTTCAGCGACGATAGCCTGATGAGCATTTTCTTTTAGGAAAAAGTTAATAAAGCCAGGTCCGGCAATTTCAACGCGATCTAATATGTCAGACTCAGGCAGGTGCGTAATGATCTGTTGCGCTAACTCGCGCGGATTGGATCTTGCGGGTTTCGCCAACATTAATGCGATATTAGAAGCAAAATCACCGTGTTCAGAACCACGTGAATTTTCTATTTTTATTTCAACGTGATCACTGCCCGGTAATATTTGTTTTGCCTGTAATGTTGTTAAAGACTGAACCAGTAAGGCTTGAATTTGCTTTTTCAATTTAGACCATCTCAAAAAAAGTCACACATTCTAGTGTTTTTAACGAACCAGGAGAAGGTATAACGCTGTTTATTTAATGACAGTTAAGCCAAGGCTCTCCCAGTCTTGCATACCGCCACGATACCATTTCAGTTTTACCGCCGGATAGCCAAATCTAAGCAGGGTTTTAATATTAGATGGTGATTGACCGCACCATAGGCCATTGCAGAACAGAATGAGGGTCTTTGCGTTGGAAAAGTCCCATAGACCTTCGAGACTTATAGCACCAAATCTATTTTCCAATATGTTCGCAATTTTAAATGGATCAGCACCCGCTTCCGGTTTCAAATGGGTCCATGGTATGTTTGTTGAGCCCGGTATCGTGCCTTTTTTTACCCAGTCCTCGGTACGCGAGTCAATAACCAGCACTGAATTATCACCATTTGCTATGCGCTTTAAGTAATCAAGCACCTCAAGTTCTGCGATTGTTTCGACACCTTCTGCCAGTTTGCCAGGCTGTATACAAAAAGGAGGGCATTTCCTCGAAGTTTTCGCATAATCTGGATTGATGGTGTTTACCAGTGACTGTGCGCGCTGAATTCGAACCGGCTGGCCATTATGTTTGACGTCGATGAAGTCAATTTCGTTAGTGATCCTTACATCAAGACCAGGTGATGCAAGTGTTACGCCCCATATTAATGAAGTCGCCAGGATAAATGCTATTCGATATCGTCCTTTCATAAAACCACTCCTAACTTAAGCCATATCTTGAGGGTCAACATCTAATGACCACCTTACTTTTTTTGAGCCTCTTATTTGATCAAGTTTTGCCAGCCAGTTATCTAAATGTGTATGCAAGGCTTTTCGATTGGATGACTGAATAATTAATTGGTAACGATAACGCCCACTTCGTTTTTCAATCAAGGCAGGGATTGGTCCGAACAACAATAACGTATTATTTGTTAGTTGATTTAATTGCATCGCTGCTTTATTTATAAATTGTTTAACATCATTAACATTGTGTGCCTCGGCTCTTAAGAACACCATGTAAGAATATGGTGGTAATGATGAATGATTCCTCTCTTGTAAAAGAGAGTTACAATAATAATTATATCCATCTTTAATCAGTTGTTGAAACAGCGGGTGTTCCGGGTTGTAGGTTTGTACAATAACAGTACCTTCCTTAACACCTCTTCCCGTTCGACCACTGACCTGCATAAAAAGTTGCGCTAATCTCTCGCTAGCGCGAAAGTCGGTTGAAAACAAGCCTCGATCTGCATCGATAATGCCGGTCAGGGTTACATTTGGAAAGTGATGTCCTTTAGCCAGCATTTGCGTGCCAATCATAATATCGGTTTTTCCGGATTGTATGTCTTCCAGATAGTCATGCATTGCATTTTTTTTGCGTGTCGTGTCACGATCAATTCTTGAAATAGCAGCCTTGGGAAAGAGCGTAGCAAGGACTTCTTCTATGCGCTCTGTCCCATGACCCATTAATATTAGTGGTTCATTACATTCAGGGCAGTTTTTGGTATGTGGTTTAATAACATCACAATGATGACATACCAGTCGATCCATAGTTTTATGATAGGTATAGGGTAATTCACAACGGCTGCATTCGGCTTTCCATCCACAACTGTGGCAAAATAAATGTACTGCGTAGCCTCGGCGGTTCAAAAATAATAAGACCTGATTTTTATTAGCCAGATGAGTGGCGATTTCATCCACCAGCATTTGTGATAATGGGCCATGCATTTTTTTCCCACGTATATCCAACAATCGGAATTGTGGCGGTTTTGCATTTGCAGCCCTGGTAGACAATATAAGATGTTTGTAACGATTCTTTTTTACGTTGTAGAGTGTTTCTAATGAAGGCGTCGCCGATCCCAGAATGGCTGGAACCTTGTCCCGAGTCGCTCGCGTAATCAACATGTCTTTGGCTGAATAACGAAACCCTTCTTGTTGTTTATAGGACAGGTCATGTTCCTCATCAATAATATACAGACCCGGGTTAGCTAATGGTGTCCAGATAGCAGAACGTGTCCCTATAATTATTTTTGCTTTTCCAGATCGGGCATTGAGCCAATATTGGGTGCGTTCGGCATCAGATAATCCCGAATGTTGTATCGCAATGTTGACTTCAAAACGATCCTTAAAACGTTGTATCTGCTGCGGTGTTAAGCCAATCTCTGGCAATAGAATCAGACATTGCTTTCCAGCATTTATGACTGATTCCATTAACGTCATATAAACTTCTGTTTTGCCGCTGCCAGTCAGCCCGTCCAGTAAAAATACAGTGTCACTATCAACCCTGTTTAACACTTCATTGGTTGCAGATTTTTGATCTTTGTTTAATTTGAATGGACTCTTATTTATTTTAATAACACTGTCAGTAATTTTCTCAGTGCCACTCTGTATTAAGTCTTTAGTTTTAAGGGCGAGTAGAGATTGTCTTGATCTGGCATAAATGCTCTTAAGTTCAGATTCGCTGACAGGGGCTTTTTTTTGTTGTAAATAATTTAATATTTGCGCCTGTTTAGTTGTTTTCTTTATGAGGTTAGGATCTGTTGCGTTGCCTTTTTCTGTTAAGCACCAGACTTGTTCATCGAACTTATTAATAGAGTTATTTTTTCTTAACGATGCTGGTAAGGCAGTAAAGATTACCTCACCAATTGGATAGTGATAGTAATTACTTGCCCATATGAGTAAATCAAGATGCCTGTTACTTAATATGGGTTCAGCATCAATAACATGATCAATCTTTTTTAATTTATGTTGCGGGTGTTCGCTGTTATTGCCGATCGACACAACCATGCCAATAATATCTTTACGTCGACCAAATGGAACTGCTACTCGAATGCCTGGTTGTAAACTTTTTACTTCCGATGTGTCAGCTGGCAGGTAGTCAAATAGACGTCTTAATGGTGTCGCTATCGCAACACGCAAGATCAATGGTTGTGTGGTCATATTTTCGAAGTGTGCTTATTGATCATCAACGAGCTTTTTCACGTCGCGTAAGTGTGCGCGTTTCATAGGACGTTGAGTTATTGGATCAAACGGCGCATTTTTTAGGAATACTAATGGCAAGATTATAAGAACGATGTTTATATTTCCGGCGATAAATTTAAATGCAGTGAAATATGTATGACTTTTCTTTTCAACTTTTAGCCGACGCTCACAAATTGTTACCGGGATGCCGTTATTTTCAAGAAAAAGAGAAATAAACTCAGGCGTTTCAGAAAAAACATGAATTATTATTTCAGAATTTTCATTTGCAGTACCCGCCAGTACGGAGCCAACCAGTCGCGGATGGAATTCCTCCAGTAATAACATTATTTTGTAGGCTACTTTTCTGAATTCACAAATCGTTTGATGCTGTTTGTCATTATGAAAAAGAGATTGATATTCAATCAATGCAATCTCGATTTCACTGTTGCTGGGCAGCAAACGTTTGTTGTGGATGTTTAATTGCTGAGCTGCCTTTTTTTTAGCCTGTAAAAAATCTTCGAGGCCTTCCAGGGCAACCAGTTTAGCGGCCTCATGAGCGATGTTTTTTCTTATACGATCGTCAGCTGTAAGACGCATTAGAATAACGTGTTAATTAAAATAATTGTTCAGGAAACGTTGTGGCTTCATTGCTTTGTGTGAATATGTCCGGTTGCTTTGATTCCGTTATGTTTTTTGGCGCATTCTCGGTTCTGAATACTTCGAATATTGCATCAGGATTATTAGCGTTGGCAAGCTGCCCGGTCTCAGGATCAATACGAACGTTCACCAAACCCTCCGGTCTTTTCATGATTGCTTCAGGCATGCCCTCAAGTGCAACCTTCATGTATTCAATCCACATCGGTAATGCCGCGCTTGCGCCTGTTTCTCTACTGCCGAGCGGCTGGAATTTGTCAAAGCCAACCCAGCATACAGTTACAATGTCAGAATTAAACCCTGAAAACCAGGCATCATGTTGATCGTTGGTTGTGCCTGTTTTACCGGAAAGATCATTGCGTTTTAATTGTAACGCACGTCGTCCTGTGCCGTGTTTTATGACATCGCGTGTTATTGAATTCATTATCCAGATGTTTTGGGCATCAACAACACGGGGCGCATACGCATTTTTTTCTATATTTTCCATTTCTGCTTCTGGTAACTGCAACCCTTCTTCACTTTCAGTAGAATCAATTATTGCGTTCGCATCTGAAGGTGGGTTTATATTCTCATCCGGTATAGATGTGGAAAAATCATACTCACTAACCAAATCGGCGGATGAATTTGGTTTATCTTCTTCACAGCCATTACATACAACCAAAGGTCTCGCCTGAAAAGTTACTTCATCATTGTAGGTTTTAATCTGGTTTATGTAGTAAGGATTTATAAGGTAACCGCCATTTGCAAAGACGCTATATCCTCGAGCAAGTTCCAGTGGCGTGATCTCGGCACTACCGAGTGACAATGAGAGGTTGTGTGGTAATTGATTAATATCAAAACCAAATTTTTTGATATGTTCGAGTGCGAATGGAACCCCGATAGCGTGGAGAAGACGAATAGACACAAGGTTGCGTGAATGTGTCAATGCGACTCTTAATCGCGTCGGCCCATAACTTTTGCGACTGTAGTTTTCAGGACGCCAGTCATCTTCAATACCAGGATCATCAAAGACTATCGGAGCATCATTAATAATTGTTGCAGCAGTTTTACCTGCTTCAAGTGCTGACGAATATATAAATGGTTTAAACCCGGAGCCCGGTTGTCGTCTCGCTTGCGTTACCCGGTTGAATTTATTTTTATAGAAATCGAATCCACCAACCAGGGCAAGTATCGCTCCATCATGAGGTGACAGAGATACTAGTCCCCCTTCTACCTCGGGTATTTGTGAAAGTGCCCAATCACCAGTTTCGGTTTCGATTAAACGAATGACATCCCCGGGAGATAATATTTCTCCGGCGGTTTTGAGTACGCCACCTCTACGATTCTCCGAGATGTATTTTCGCGCCCATTTCAATCCTTCCCAATTGATTTCAACTTGTCCGATACCACTAATATGGGCACTCACTGATTGTTCGTTTACCGCTGTTACTATGCCTGGGTATAAATTGCCAAGTGTTGGAAAGCTTTCGAGCAGAGCTTCTATTTTTTCTTCAGTTTTTGTTTGTATCTCTTCTATATGATGCTCGGGTCCACGATAGCCATGACGTAGATCATACGCGAGCAATGCATTTCTTAATGCCTGATTAGCGGCATTTTGGTTTCTGTCACGTATGGTTGTTGTTACCGTTAACCCATTGTTGTATGCCGCATCACCCTGTTCTTTAGTTAAATCACTACGAATCATTTCTGCGACATAGGGCGCTTCAAGTTCAATCGACGCACTATGCAGCGACGCACTGATTGGAGCAGTAGAAGCCATATCGTATTCATCTTCAGTTATATAAGAGAGCGACAACATTCTTTGCAATACATAGTTTCTTCTTGTTAGCGCTCGTTCCGGATTAGTTATCGGGTTTGTTGTGGAAGGTGCCTTGGGTAACCCGGCAATCATCGCTATTTGGGGCAAGCTCAAAGAATTGATGTCTACGCCATAATAGACTTGAGCTGCAGCGGCAACACCATAGGCTCTTTGTCCTAAATAAATTTTATTTAAATAAAGCTCGAGAATGGCGTCCTTGCTAAGTTCATGTTCAATTTTAAATGACAGAAATATTTCATTTAACTTTCTAAGGTAAGTTTTTTCCCGGCTTAGAAAAAAGTTTCGAGCAACTTGCATGGTTATTGTGCTGCCACCTTGTTTTTTTGATCCTGTTTTTATTAAAGCATAAGCCGCTCTGACAATTCCTTGCCAATCAACCCCTGGGTGAACATAAAATCGGTCGTCTTCCGCAGCAAGAAAAGCATGAATCAATTGTGGTTGGACATTTTCTATATCTACAGGGGTGCGACGCTTTTCCCCAAACTCTGCAATTAGTGATAAATCAGCACTATAAACTCGCAAGGGAATTTGTAGTTTCACGTCTTTCAAAGTGTCGATATCAGGCAGATCAGGCAGCACATACCAGGACACAATTACGACCGTAACTATGCCTAAAATCAGTATTGATAGAAGAAAATTAAAAAGAAAACGCAACATCTTGTGTAAATAATATCTCAAATACCCTATATGTTCTGTTTTTTTAACGAAAATGTAAATTTGAATGCGTTACGTTAAAAAAGCCTAAAAACTGATTGTTTTTTAAATTTCTCTTGGCTATAGTAGCCAAAGTAAGTTAATGTTGTGTTACACATATGGCATATAACTAATGACTTCAAAAGGAAAAAATAGTGTTTTCGTTTAATAAAAAGTCAGTTCCAATA
>JBFIJV010000041.1:0-12573 GCA_041600575.1 Gammaproteobacteria bacterium
CTTACTTCGCGATGAGCTGAATTGATATTGATCTCGGCATTAAAGCGTGCCGCAACCTGAACAAATTTGGCTGCTGCTCGAGCGTGTAATCCCAGTTTGTTTGTTATGGTGATTTTTTTATTATTCATGTGCGACATTTCCTTGATCAATTGTGACGCCATCCATGCCACCGCTATAGGCTTTTTCTGTCATTTCAGCAAGACCGAGGTTCGGGTAATTAAGGATGCGGATCAGCATGGATAAGTTTAGGCCGGTTACAATATTGATGTTTGCCTGGCCATGTAAACGACGTGCTATGTTATTCGGTGTTGAACCATATAAATCTGTTAACACCAACACACCATCGCCATCATCCAGTTCTTCTACTAATAATGTTGCCGACTCAAATAGTTCATCAGGATCACTTTCCCGATTAGCCGACAAAAGTTTTACGTTTAATGGCGTGTCCTGAATCATATAGTTTGCCGTACCGAATAAAGCAGCACCAATCCCGTTATGTGAAATTATTAATATCCCCACACTCATAATTATAAATCCCGATGCCTCATAATGACTTTTTTCCCCTGAGCTATAAATTTCTTAGCCAGTTGTTCAGCTATAAATACAGAACGATGATGACCTCCTGTGCAACCGAAGGCAATGCTTAAGTAACTGCGATTATCCGCTTCAAATTCCGGTATCCAGCGTTCGAGAAAATGTTCAAGATCATTTAACATCGCTTTAACATTTTTTTGTTTTGATAAAAACTCAATGACAGGCTGGTCTATGCCTGAATATTGGCGCAGGTGTTTTTTCCAATAAGGGTTTGGTAAACAGCGAAGATCAAACACGAAGTCTGAATCTCTGGGAATACCATTTTTATATCCAAAAGAAATAATTTGTAAAGACAAGTCCGTTTTATTTCTATGCGCAATTCGTTCACGAACAATATTACGCAATTCACTTAATTGCATGTGACTGGTATCAACCCGGAGATCAGCAGCTTGTGCTATTTCCATAGTGGATTCGCGTTCTTGATGGATAGCGTCCAGCAACGAAACCGAGTCTGAAGATAAGGGATGTTTACGGCGAGTTTCACTAAATCGTTTTGTTAAGGTTTCATCACTAGCGTCGATATATATAAGCTCAGTGGATACACCTTGTTCAGACAAAGACTTAATCCGTTTTGGCAAGCAGGAAAGATCGGCTTTGCTGTTACGCGCATCAATCCCTATTGCAACCAGATGTGCCAGATTGCTGTCAGCTTTTGAAAACTGGGTGATTAGTTCATCAAGTAAACTAATTGGAAGGTTATCGATAGTATAGTAAGAAAGATCTTCGAGTGTATTCAGTACAACTGTTTTGCCTGCTCCAGATAAACCGCTAACAATAATAAGTCGACGATCTTTCGCGTTCATTTATTTCCCGCCCGACTCTATTAAACCCGCTTGTCTTTTTGCAAATATTTCCGCAGCGTTATAACCGCTAACACGCAATATATGATTCCGTGCCGCACACTCCAACATGATTGCCAGGTTACGCCCGGGCGCAACTGGCAAGGTTATTTCTGGAATTTCCATGTCAAGAACGTTGCGCGTGTTATAACTACCTTCAAGTCGATCCAGAGACAGTAGATTTTTTGTATCCATGGGTTGTAATTGTACGATCAATTTGAGGTATTTGTTTTTCTTGATAGCACTATCGCCAAATAACTCACGTACATTAATAATGCCCAGACCTCTGACTTCGAGAAAATCCTGCAATGTCTCCGGACACGTCCCATCGATAATGTCCGGCGCAATTCTGGAAAACAAAGGGGCATCATCAGCGATTAGACGATGTCCTCGTGAAATCAGTTCGAGTGCTAATTCGCTTTTGCCTATGCCACTGGGGCCCGTGATCAAAACCCCAATAGCCATGACCTCCATATAAACACCATGCAGAGTAAGCATGTCTGCAAAT
This sequence comes from Gammaproteobacteria bacterium, assembly GCA_041600575.1. Classification (GTDB taxonomy): domain Bacteria; phylum Pseudomonadota; class Gammaproteobacteria; order Eutrophobiales; family Eutrophobiaceae; genus UBA7359. The sequence goes on from JBFIJV010000041.1 coordinate 1,942, forward strand.
AAGTTACTCAGAAAATAATGCAGGACGTCAGATAATTTGCCGCTGTTAATTGGCGTAGAAAATAATGGAATGCTGTGCTCGTTACTTTTACGCTTGATCAAGGTAGGTACTTTACAGCCATCCGCAATGATGACACAGGCAGGCCGGCTACGAAATAACTGCACTACCGCATCTTGCATGGAAATATCTCTCAAGCTCTCAAGATACTTGATTTCTATATTGCCAATAATTTGTACCTGGTGCGGATGAATCAAATTCAAATGACCGACCAGTGACAAACTGCGAGAAGTTTCTGCTTCGCCCGTTTGTTTTTTCTTGCCGGTTTTCTTTATGGTTGCTTTGGTTGTGGAGGCAGAGTCCTCGTCGCGGATGATGGCATGCTTGGCACCTTGTTGTCCTGCCACCCATTCAAGCTCCAATTTATCATGATGTATATTATAGAGATCTTCGATGCTTAATTGGTTGGTGAGTCCTGCCATAGATTCAGCCTGTTAATAATGAAAATACTTCTGCTGAAGAACGAGACTGCCTTAGCTTCTTGATAATCTCGGGATTGCTAAACGTTTCGGCTAATGATGCCAGCGTTTGCAAGTGCTCTTCAGTTGAATCTTCCGGCACGATCAAGGCAAATAATAAATCGACCGGCGCTTTATCAATCGCGTCATAGTCTATGGCGTCATCAAGCTGTAAAAACGCGGCTATTGTTTTTTTGCTGTTTTTTAATCGGCCATGAGGAATTGCAATGCCGTTTCCCAGGCCGGTACTACCCAGCCTTTCACGTGCGCACAAGCAATCGAAGACTTCTGTTTGAGATGTGCCACTGTCAGAATCGGCAATGGTTTTTGCCAATGTGTCTAGTGCATCTTTTTTACTATGACAGTCCATATCAAGGAGGATGCATTCCGGCGATAAAATATCTGCGATGTTCATACTATTTCGATTTTTAATATAAATTAAAAGGCTAGGACTATTCTATTTCTTGATCTTTCAAGCCACCTTGTTCCCGGTGATGATCGGTTAACTTTTCCTTGTGTTTTTTTAATTGTCGATCAAGCTTGTCGGTTAGACCGTCTATTGCGGCATACATATCGGGTTGTTCATCATCGGCAAATAAATTTCCACGATTGACGTGTACGGTTGCCTCTGCCTTTTGTCGCTCTTTTTCCACGCTCAAAATGACATGGATGTTCGTAATATGTTCGAAGTGCCTTTCAAGTCGTTCGAACTTTGTTTCAACATATGATTTTAATGAGCTGGTAATATCAATATGATGACCTGTGACATTAATTTGCATAATCTACTCCTGGCAAAATTATTATTATGAAAGCCGTTTACGTTCATTTGATGGCGGTATTGCCATCGCTTCTCTGTATTTTGCAACGGTTCTTCTGGCCACATTAATCCCCTGATCTTCAAGAATTGCAGCTAATTTACTATCGCTCAGGGGTTTATTAGGTGTTTCAGCGCTGATCAACTTTTTAATCAGTGCGCGTATTGCTGTGGACGAACAAACGCCACCATAATTTGTACCGACATGACTGGAAAAGAAATACTTGAGCTCAAAAATTCCACGAGGAGTGTGCATATATTTGCGTGTTGTCACTCTGGAAATAGTCGATTCATGCATGCCGAGTGTTTCCGCAACATCATGTAATACCAATGGTTTCATGGCCTCTTCACCATGTTCTAGAAACGCTCTTTGGCGCTCTACTATGCAGGTTGTTACACGCAATAATGTTTCGCTACGGCTGCGTATGCTCTTGATAAACCAGCGTGCTTCTTGCAGATGCGTTTTAAGAGAATTATTGTCCTTACTGTTATCTGCGCGACGAATCATATTGGCGTAAGTCGAATTAATTCTAAGGCTGGGGATTCCATCGGTATTCAGCTCAACCTTCCAGACGCCTTTTACTTTTTTGACATAAACATCCGGTATAACATACTCGGTTTGAGAATCGCTGATTTCATTACCGGGGCGTGGATTCATAGATTGGATCAGGTTGACGACCTCGGTCAGTTCTGCTTGATCCAGCTTCATCTTGCGCATTAACTGGTTGTAGTCATGCGCCGCCAGTAAATCAAGATAATTATCAATCAGTACTTTGGCCTCTTCCAGTCGGAAGGTGTCTGCTTTACATTGTTTTAGTTGTAAACAAAGGCATTCTTGTATATCTCTTGCTCCTACGCCCGCCGGCCCCATAGACTGTATCATTCTTAATACGGCTTCAACTTCTTCAATTCCAACATCTTCAAGATCTTCGTCGACTGCTGCCAGGATGTCTTCAAGTGTGCCCGTTAAATAACCATCATCATCCAGTGAATCGATAATGGTCATGGCGATTACTTTATCGGTATCGTTTATTTGTGCAACATTTAGCTGCCATTCAAGGTGTTCACGCAGGGTGTTTTTACTCGAGTCCTGATTTTCAAAACCATCATAACTGCTTTTATCAGAATTGGATTTTGTGTAATTCGGTGTGACATCATAAATATCATCCCAGCCACTATCTACGGCAAGCTCATCCGGCATAGTGTCCTGGTTTAAATCGGTAACCTTATCAGTCGAGTCCGCTTCTTTTTTTTCTTCCGACTCCTTATTTGAATTCTCTTCGGAAGATTTTTGCTCGGCATCACCCTCATCCATTTCCAGCATCATATTGGACTCAAGTGCATCCTGAACCTCGGCCTGCAGCTCTATGCTGGATAATTGCAGCAGACGAATTGCCTGCTGTAATTGCGGGGTCATCGTCAGGCTTTGACCGATTTTTAATTGTAAAGATTGCTTCATATATAATAAGTTTAACTTAAATTCTGTCGGTTTGAATTAGTACAAACATTCAATAAAACCTATAGCGAAAATTGTTCCCCAAGATAAACGTCTCTAACTTGTTCATTGTTGAGTATTTGTTCGGGCGATCCCTCGGCGAGGATCTTGCCATCATTGACAATATAGGCACGATCACAGGTTCCCAGTGTTTCACGAACATTATGATCGGTGATTAATATGCCGATGCCATGATCGCAGAGGCGATGGATCAAACGTTGTATGTCATTGATTGAAATAGGGTCGATTCCGGCAAAAGGTTCGTCAAGTAATAGAAACCGAGGTTCTGAGGCAAGTGCTCTGGCTATCTCTAAACGCCGCCGTTCACCACCAGACAGGCTCATTCCTAAATTATCCCGCAGATGAGCGATATGAAACTCTTGCAATAGCAGTTCAAGTCGCTGTTTTGCCTTATGCCGATCATTCGGCATACGCGTCTCGAGGATTGCCATAATGTTGTCTTCAACCGTTAGCTTTCTGAACACAGATGCCTCTTGAGGCAGATAACCGAGCCCAAGATGCGAACGTTCATCCATGCTTAATCGACTTATTTCTTTATTATCCAGATGTATCGTGCCGCTGTCAGATGGCACCAGGCCTACAATCATATAAAAGCTGGTTGTTTTGCCCGCGCCATTGGGCCCAAGCAAGCCAATAGTTTCACCGCTTTGAATAGACAGGCTAACGTCCGTTACGACCTTTCTGGATCGATACGACTTTGATAAATGACGCACGGATAAAATACTCATAGCGATATGCTTAGGAAAATATTAACTAACCAGATTATCTTAATTATTTCTAAGAGTACTTATTCGCAGTGCGCATTAAGGTTTATCGAATGCAAGTGTTCCTGTTTCATAATTTTTATTACTCTTCTTTCTTCTTTTTAATTGTTATTTTTACACGACCATCGGTTTTTTTCTTGTTGTCATCACCCACGACCCTGCTTGTTTTGGTCGAACCTTTCGCTTTTACCTGGCTTAGCACCGTATCATACTCAATACGGCTACCACTGAATCGTAGCCCTTCCTGGGTTACCAACGCCTCATCAATCAAAATGACATAATCCCTTAAAGCATAATACTCCATTTGCAATGCCTCGGCCTCATCATATATTTTGCTATCGTCAGGCAACTGTTTATAGGTTGCCGGCGTTCCTTGCATAATGACAAGTTCCGTTTCGCCGTTGTCATCATTATAAACAGTCATGGTATGTCCGGTCATGCGAATACTGCCTTGAACTACAACAACATCGCCCCTGTAGATAGTAATGCCTTTGATATCATCCATCTCGGCCGAGTCGGCTTCAATGACAATATCCTGTTGTTTGTCGGTCGATAATGCGAACGTACAATTCATCATTGACGTTAACGTTATAGCCAATAACAGTTTAAGGCTTTTGTCTTGGTTCAATTGTTGTTTGTACATTATTGAGAAACTCCATTCGCTGTTCTTGTAAGTAAGCGCGCATGCCAATTGAATTGGTAACTGAACGTTTTGTGATCAAAGTAGCAGGTTTATCAGTTTCTGCATATTTTTGGTCAACCAGTACACGTGCATCTTCTGCTATTAATTCTACTTTCAACTCACCGAGTTCATCGTATTGATGTAGATAAACATTGCCGCTCAATAGAATTACATCATTATTTGATGTTACCCAGCCTCTATCTGCATTAACCATAATCGGCGGTTTGTCCAAACGAAATATTTCCAGCTCGGGATGATGTAGTTCACTCGTATTATCATCAGGGTAATGTGCCATATATCGGGCATTAAGCCGGTTCTTTGGGGTGCCATCCTGATTCATGGTCAGGGTTGTGAAATTTTCCATGTAGTAGTCAGGATAGTGTGCAAGCTTGCTTAACTTTGTCGCGCTGTCTTCAGTCAGTTTTTCCAGCGCCCAATAACTGAAGCCTGCCACGACTATCAGGATTAGAGCCAGTTTCCATCGTTCATTAAACATGAGAGCTTAATAGCTCAAACAGAAAGATATGCTTTGATACGCGCTTCATATTTTCCCTGTGCTTGCATAATAAATTCGCATACTTCCCTGACTGCGCCCTGTCCGCCACGGTTTTCAGTAGTCCATACAGCATAGTTTTTGACCTCAATATGCGCATCTGCCACGGCAATTGGCAGCCCAACATGAACCATGGCGGGTAAATCGATGACATCATCCCCTGTATAAGCGACTTGATCACGCTCAAGACCAAGGTCTTTAATGAGCTTTAATAATCGTGCGCCTTTATCTTTTTCGCCCTGATAAACATATTCGATACCGAGCGAGGCCATTCGTTCCGCGACAATCTTTGAAGAACGCGCTGTTATAACAGCAATCTTGCAACCCGTCTCAAGCAGCATGACTAATCCATGTCCATCGCGCACATGAAAAGATTTATACTCATCACCGCTTTCACCGAGGATCAGCTTACCATCGGTTAATACGCCATCGACATCAAACACAGCCAGTTTGATGTTTGTGGCTTTTTCCATAATCGATTTCTTGTTCATAGAGTTTTATCTGCGTTTTAGACTACACGAGCTCGCAACAGATCATGCATATTCAGGATGCCAATCAATTTATCCTGATCATCAATAACGACCAATGCATTGATACGGTGTTTTTCCATAAGTGCCAGTGCCGAGGCGGCCAATGCATTAGCTTGTATGTGTTTGCCGTTCCTGGTCATGACATCTTTAACAAGACAGGTGTTGATATCAATATTTGAATCAAGGGTTCGACGTAAGTCGCCGTCGGTAAAGATGCCCAAAACCTTGTCTTCAGCATTAACAATAGTTGTTACGCCCAAGCCTTTCTGTGTCATTTGAAGCAACGCATCACTTAACAATGCATTCTCTGCCACCCTAGGGATTTCACTGTCGGTATGCATGATGTCGCTGACGTGGATTAATAAGCGTCGACCCAATGTGCCGCCCGGATGTGACAAAGCAAAATCATTTTCACTAAAGCCCCGCGCTTCTAATAAAGCAATCGCGATAGCATCACCCATCGCCAATGTTGCGGTTGTGCTTGCTGTTGGCGCTAGTCCAAGCGGACATGCTTCCTTACGGACGCTCACATCAATATTTACTGTTGCGCTATTAGCCAGGGTTGAATCAGGTCTGCCGGTCAATGCAATCATTGGTGTATTGAGTCGTTTGATCACGGGTAATAAGGCGACTACTTCATCCGTTTCGCCCGAGTTAGACAAGACCATGACCACATCTTTATTGGTTATCATGCCCAGGTCACCATGACTGGCTTCTCCGGGGTGAACAAAGAAGGCAGGCGTTCCGGTGCTAGCTAATGTTGCTGCTATTTTATTGCCTATATGTCCGGACTTGCCCATCCCGATGACAACCACTCGCCCTTCACATTGCAACAAGAGTTGGCAGGCGGTTACGAACTTGTCATCAATTCGATCGATCAGATCTATGAGTGCTGATTGCTCGGTTTCTATAACCGCCTTTCCAAGGGCTTTAAATTTGTCAGGGCTTATTTCATTCATAATCTATGTTGTAATAATACTGCTTGAAAATAACACATACTGATATCCCATAAAGCAGATCAAGAGCAGAGCACCTTCAGTTCTGACCAGTTTACCCTTGCTGGATACGAAGATCATAATGCCCAGCAAGATACTTAAGCCCAACATTGCCGGGTAATCCCGGGTGAGAACTTCCCGGGCAAATGAATCGGGGTTGATCAATGCCGGAATGCCGAGCACGGCCAGTATGTTAAACATATTTGAGCCAATAATATTGCCAATCGCAATATCGGCTTCTTTTTTAATTATACTGGCGATTGAGGCGGCCAGTTCAGGCAAACTGGTGCCGATAGCCACAATAGTCAATCCAATTACCAGATCAGATACACCATAATGTTCGGCGATAAATACTGCTCCACGAACCAGCAAGTCGGCTCCTGCCAAGAGCAATACCAGTCCTGCCAGAAGCTTTATGACGGCTATCTTCGTCGGGTCTGCCGGCTCGTTTAATTCTTGCGTAAATTCGTCAAGCAATGGGTCAGTGGGGGCAGTCTTTTTGGCCAACCACACAATCCAGCCTATAGAGACCACTAATGCGACGAGCAATATAACGGCATCACCCCGGCTTAATTGACCATCGAGCATTAATGTCAGGGCAAGCAGAAGTGCAAGAAACATCAGCCCGTATTCTCTTTTAATTGTGTCCGATGCGACGGTAATCGGTAGCAATAATATGCTTATGCCGAGCACCAGACCGATATTTGTAATATTAGATCCGAGCGCGTTACCAATCGCTATAGCAGTTTTGCCTTGAAAAGCAGAGACAGAGCCGACGATTATTTCCGGAGCGGAGGTGGCGAAACCAACAATCGTTAAACCAATAATTAATGGCGGTATACCAAGTTGTCGGGCAATACTCGAAGCGCCATTGACAAACATGTCGGCGCCATAAACAAGTAAAGCGAGCCCTATCAGGACGAATATACATGAAGCCAGCATGCGCTAGTGTTTCCCCTTCCTCTAAATTTACGAGATGATGCCAGAATAAGTCGGCGCTGAAAAATATCGCCAGTAAGTTTTTACCTCAATCATAAAAAAACATAGACTGTCAACGAACACCCTAATTGAATTACCTTTAAATGTCTGAACGTTTCGAATCTTTGCAAAACTGGTTAATAGAGAGTCTTAAAACCAGTGACTTTAATTTACAGCCAGCTTCCGAAGATGCCAGTTTTCGTTATTATTATCGCCTGTCCCTTGACCACAACACCTATATTGTTATGGATGCCCCGCCCGATCAGGAAGATTGCAAACCCTTTACAAAGGTCAATCGTATTTTGAACGAGTGTGGTGTCAACGTCCCCATCATACATAATAAGGATTTGGTGCAGGGGTTTTTGTTGCTTAGTGATTTTGGTAATGATCACTATTTAAACAAGCTTGATCATACTAATGCTCACCAGCTCTATACCGACGCTATAAGAACCATCGTCTCGATGCAGCTTGCCGCTGACATAACCCAGCTTGATCCCTATGACGACACGTTATTACAGCGTGAAATGCATCTTTTTACAGATTGGTTATTGGCTAAACATCTGAAGCTTGAGTTAAATGATGATCAGACAAAAGCGATAGAAACGATATTTAAACTGTTAGAACAAAATGCATTAGAACAGCCACAGGTATTTGTGCATAGAGATTTCCATTCAAGGAACCTGATGTTGACCAAAGAAAACAATCCGGGTGTGATTGATTTTCAGGATGCCGTTGTTGGCCCGGTTAGTTACGATCTAATGTCTTTGCTAAAAGACTGTTACATTAAATGGTCTCAAGACGAGGTTAATGTCTGGGTGAATTTCTATCTAAACGAACGTGTTTCACGCGGTGCCGGTTTGGGGGTTGATAGGGAACAATTTCAACGCTGGTTTGACTTTATGGGAGTGCAACGGCATCTCAAGGCCAGTGGAATATTTGCGCGGCTGTCGTATCGTGATGGTAAACATGGTTTTCTAAAAGACGTCCCACGAACACTGTCATATATTGTAGACCTTAAGCAAACCTATCAGGAATTGGTGCCCCTGTGTCAGCTTGTAGAGGATCTCGTATTGCCCAGGTTGGAAAGGCCATGATTGCCATGATCCTGGCGGCTGGGCGAGGAGAACGGATGCGGCCATTGACTGATTCAACACCCAAACCATTGCTGGAGGTTAAGGGTAAACCACTCATCGTTCATCATATAGAAAGGATGGCTTCAGCGGGCATTAAAACAATCGTCATTAACACCGGTCATTTAGGTGGGCAGATTCATGAGCGCCTTGGAACAGGCGAAGGTTTTGGTGTATCAATAAAATATTCAGATGAAGGCGATGAATTATTGGAGACGGCCGGTGGTATCGTAAAGGCCTTGCCCTTGCTGGGTAATGTACCATTCATTGTGACCAATGCAGACATAGTTACTGATTTTGATTATTCATTTTTACCTCGGCAATTAGTTTCGGATGCTCATCTGGTGATGGTCGATAATCCGGAGCACAATACAGTTGGCGATTTTGCATTGGAGAAAAACCGGTTACATAACGAGGGACAACATAGACTCACATACAGCGGCATAGGTTTATTTTCGCCTCTCTTTTTCAAGGATTGTATGCCTGGTCGACGTCCTTTGGCGCCTTTGTTACGTCAATCTGCACATGCAGAAAAACTAACTGGTCAGCACTATAGAGGTTATTGGCGCGATATAGGTACACCAGAGCGTTTAGACGAAGCAAATAAAACAAAGAGCTAGATCAAAAGTAATCGCTAACCAACTTGCAAGTCCCCGGCATTCCTTAGAGACGTAAATTCAGCAATTTTCTAATAAAGCCAAGTAAATTGTTGCACTGCAATATAAGCTATGGTAATTTTCTTGTTTCTCCAAGATTGATTCCTACATCTTGTAGTCCTTAATTTTTTAACCACAATATATAGAATAGTTGCGCTGAACAGGGTATGATTCGCGCCAAATTTCAACTGCTTAACGCAGTTTGATGAGGTCGAGTATGGATTTAATGAAAATTAATCTTTCGTTTACTGCAAACCTTTACTCGAGGGTTTTGTTCTGTTTGCTTCTATTTCCCGTCTCCCTCATTGCTGGTGAGATTAATCAAAACAATTCATTTATAAATTTCTGCGGTACCCCTGCCGCGGCAACCCCGTCGTCTGATAGCCCCAAAACATTAGAATCGTTAGACCATGGCACGGATCTGGGCGAGATAAAGAAACGCGGCATATTGCGTGTTCTTCTATTAAGCAAACAGAACGAATGTGCCATCAGCGTAACAGAACGACAATTAGTCGAAGAGTTTGCTGACTTAAATGAGCTGGATTTGAACTGGATATATGTCGCTAACGATTGGCAGTTATTGCCTGAATTAGTTAATGGTCATGGCGACATTATTGTTGCCCAGGATCAGGGTCTATCAGCACGTATTCAGGATCAGGTGAATTTTACTCATACCTGGTCTAACGCAACATTTAAGATTGTTGAGCGTGCTGATAACAGCCGCATAAGCCGGATTGAAGATCTTGCCGGTCGACAAATTGCCGCCTATAAATCGTCGCCGGTCTGGAACAAACTGCACGAATTAGCAAAGTCTCAGGCGGGGATGTTGTTGGATGAAATACCGGCATCTGTGACTTATGCTGAAGTAATGCAGCGAGTGAAGACAGCACAATATGATTTGGCTGTTGCAGACAGTCTTTTTCTAGACAAGTATTTACCGGCAAATACCGAGCTTCGGGCAAATTACGATCTGTCCGAGCAAAGGAGTATGGCCTGGGCCGTCAGAAGCAATGATCAGGAATTGTTTGAAAAGCTAAACCAGTACCTGAACCAACAACACGTCACCCACAATCTTGCGTCAACCTATTTTGACGACCTGTCATCGATTAAAGACAAAGGTGTCTTGCGTGTTATCACAAATACAAACCCATCCCACTACTATATGCAGGATGGAAAGTTATTTGGTTTTGAGTATGAATTACTAAAGCAATTTGCAAAACAAAATCGCTTGCGAGTGGATGTGGTTCTGGCTAACTCAGAGGAAGCGATGTTTAATCTACTGAAAGAAGGAAAGGGCGATGTGATTGCCGCTTCCTTACCGAGTAGCTTATTGCAGAAAAACAACATGGTTAAATTTACAGCTCCATACAATTACGCCAGCCCGGTAATCGTAGCACGTGACTCAGATGAACAAATTATTGATTTTCGCGATCTCGATGGCAGAAGGATCGTTCTGGCTGAAGACAGTCCTTACTGGAATTATATGTTGCAGTTAAAAA
>JBFIJV010000042.1:0-12451 GCA_041600575.1 Gammaproteobacteria bacterium
AAAAGATGATGTCGAAGCCGGTAACCAATACATTGGTTGGGTAGAATTTATCAAGCTCTGGTGTTTTCTCAGGCCAACCCAAAGTAGAGAAGGGCCAGAGCGCAGAAGAGAACCAGGTATCGAGTACATCCTCATCCTGTTTCAGATTGATAGTGCCAAGATTATGTTTTTCCCTGACTTCAGTTTCATCACGACCGACGTAGATATTACCCTCGTCGTCGTACCAGGCCGGGATGCGATGTCCCCACCAGAGTTGACGACTTATGCACCAGTCTTCGATGTTGTTCATCCACTCAAAATAGGTTTTGTCCCAGTTAGCCGGCACAAATTTTATATCGCCGTCTTTTACTGCTTTGATTGCGGGATCAGCTAATGGTTGAATCTTTACATACCATTGATCGGTTAAATAAGGTTCAACCACCGCATGTGAACGATCACCGCGTGGCACCATTAATTTATGTTCGTCAATTTTTTCGAGTAAGTTTGCAGTCTCCAGATCGGCGACGATTTGTTTACGTGCTTCATAACGATCCAGACCGTGATATTTTTTAGGAATCAGTTTATCTGCAAAAATTTGATCAGGATTATCATCGACACTCATTTTACCACCAGATGGTAGAGGAGCTCTTTGACCAATTGCATCTCTTGTTGCAGTTGCTGGTGATATTATTGAAGCATCAATAGTAAATATATTAATTAAACCATGCGCAGGAAGTGCCTTAATTGCTTTGCTATCTTTATGTCTTGTCCAAACGTCATAGTCATTAAAATCATGTGCAGGCGTAATCTTGACGCAACCGGTTCCAAACTCGGGGTCTACATAATCATCGGCAATGACCGGCAAGGTTCTGTCGGTCAAAGGTAATAATACTTCTTTGCCAATTAAATTCTGATAGCGCTCATCATCAGGATGAACCGCAACAGCAGCATCACCCAACATGGTTTCGGGCCGTGTGGTCGCGACTACAATATACTCAAGCCCATCAACAGGTTCTTTTAGCGGATAACGCATATGCCAAAGATGGCCGTTTTCTTCTTCGGAGATAACTTCGAGATCGGATATCGCGGTGTGTAATACCGGGTCCCAATTCACAAGTCGTTTGCCGCGATAGATCAAACCTTCATCATGTAATCGAACAAACACTTCCTTGACTGCTTCGGAAAGTCCTTCATCCATGGTAAAGCGTTCACGCGACCAGTCCATTGATGTGCCCAGGCGTCGTGACTGACGGGTAATGGTATTGCCAGAATGTTCTTTCCAGTCCCAGACTGCTTCTATGAATTTCTCGCGTCCCAGATCGTGACGTGAAATATTTTTTTGCTGGAGTTGTCGTTCAACAACCATCTGCGTCGCTATACCCGCATGGTCAGTACCACACTGCCATAAGGTATCATTACCATTCATGCGATGATAACGGGTGAGAATATCCATCAATGTTTGTTGAAAGGCATGCCCCATGTGTAAGCTGCCTGTCACATTTGGTGGCGGCAGCATGATGCAATAAGAAGAACCCTCGCCTTTGGGTGCGAAGTAGTTGTTCTTTTCCCAGTTGTCATAGCAACTGGTTTCTATCGTTTCGGGTTTATAGGTTTTATCCATTTTTTAATAACAAACTTTTTCAGGGGCTAATTTTGATGGATAGCCCGATTATCGGGAGGCGTATTGTCCACATGGACGCTGTTTAGAGCAATCTTTATTAGGAACTTATAATTATTCCTTATTCTCTGAACTGTCCTTGTTGATTTGAAATTCCTTGAGGAGTCGTGTTTTTACTTCATCAATGATGCTGTCCTTGAGCATAAGGATTAATTCATCCAGATCTGCAGAGATTTCCTTGTCGACTTTGTTGATAATGTCATTAATGAGTTGATCATCGTGTTTAATTTGTTTGAATTCCCGATCCGTATCCGGGTTGAGGTTTTCTGCATTGAAGGGATCTACCAGAACCGGTATCCCGTCTGTGCCCACTTTAAGTCGTGGTAATTTTGCCTGTTTTGACTCTGTCTTTTTCTTTGCCAGCAACTGTTCCAATTCATCAATCCGGTTTACCAGATTATTTCGATCAGTGTCGGATAAATGTTCAGGCGGGGTTTTGGAAGAATCAATCATGTTCATTCAGATTTTCAATCTTGTGATCGTGTATTTCATAATCGGCTTCTTTATATTGACGGTAACGTTGGCGCGCGGCTTGTTTAGCCGATGTATTACCGCCGACAATTTCTACTATCCGATCAAAATGTTTCACGAAATCGGGAATATCCAGATCCAGATTAACCATAACGCTCGAAGAATCAGGGTAGTGGTTATTATAGCCAATCGTTACTGGTGTCTCTTCATTACTGTTGCCGTTAAAAATTTCATGCGGCACAAAACTGATATCTTTATAAATCCACAGCAAGTCATCAAAACCGGTCGCGGTTTCTTCAGATTGCGTATGCACATGGACTTTATTACCACTTGCCCAGGCCTTGGCCGTGATGGCGCATGCAAAGCGATTTACGTTGCTTCCATCAGGCAAAATATAAAAATCCACCCGCGACATTAAAGATTCAATCTCAACTTTACTTGGTTTGATTAATTATATACTGCATTAGTAATGATACGGGACGACCCGTTGCCCCTTTATTATTACCCGATGTCCAGGCTGTACCGGCTATATCCAGATGCGCCCAGTGATATTTTTCCGCAAAACGTGACAAGAAACAGGCCGCAGTGATAGTGCCAGCATCTCTTCCACCTATATTAGCCATATCTGCAAATGGACTATTCAGCTGTTGTTGGTAATCATCCCATAGCGGCAACTGCCAGGCTCGATCACCCGATTCATCACCGGCATTGAGTAATTCTCTAGCCAGCGGATTATGATTACTTAACAGACCTGTCGCATGTTTGCCCAGTGCAATGACACAGGCACCGGTCAAGGTTGCAATATCAATAACCACCTCGGGATTAAAACGTTCGCTGTAGGTAATGGCATCGCATAATATTAAACGGCCTTCTGCATCTGTGTTGAGTACTTCGATAGTTTGTCCAGACATGCTGGTGAAAATATCCCCCGGGTTGGTTGCCGTACCGCTTGGCATGTTTTCCACGGCGGGAATTACACCGACTACATTTATCGGTAGACCCAATTCTGCAACAGCTGACATCGTGCCGAAGACAGAAGCTGCACCACACATATCGTATTTCATTTCATCCATTGCCGCGCCAGGCTTGAGTGAGATGCCGCCAGTATCAAAAGTAACACCTTTGCCAACCAGCACGATGGGTTTGTTGGCCTTTTTAGAACCTTTATATTCCAGTGTAATCAGTTTTGCCGGTCTGGCTGAGCCTTGCGATACCGAAAGTAGTGAGCCCATTCCCAGTTTTTTCATGTCGGCTTCTTCTAATACCTCTACCGTCAATGAACGATGGCTTTTGGCTAAAGCAGTAGCGCGTTGTGCCAGATAAGTTGGCGTACATACATTTGATGGATGATTGGCCAGGTCGCGTGTCAGTTTGACGCCATTCGCTATCGCCCGACCTTCTTGCATCGCAATTTCACCTTCCGGTAATTCGCGACGAGTAGGAACAGTAAATGTAATTTTGCGCAATGGTCGTCTATTTGTTTTCTTTTTGCTTTTGTGTTCGTTGAACTCATAAAGGCAATGTTCTGCAACGCTTACAGCTTGTTGAATTTTCCAGTGATGATCGCGTCCCTTAATACTTAATTCGCTAAGATAATTAACCCCATCCAATGAACCGGTGTCATTCAATGCACGAATACTGTTCGCAATTATTGACCGGTAGTTTCGATCATCGATTTCTCTTTCTTTGCCGCAACCAATTAATAGCACGCGATCAGCAATCATCCCGGGGACATTGTGAAGCAATAAATACTGGCCTTTGCGGCCATCCATATCGCCGCGGCGGATGAGGTTTGAAAGGTATTTTTTGCTTACAGTATCAATTGCTCTGGCGGCAGCCGAGAGTCGTCTTGACTCATATATGCCGACAATGACGCATGCTGTGCGTTGTTTTTCAGGGTTGCCACTTTTTATATTGAAATCCATACCAGCTCCAGGATAGTTAATATTTGATAGATTAGTGCTTGGTTAATGACGCTAAGATATTAAATTATTTTTTCTGCACTTTGACATCAAGCGTGTCATAATCGTTTCGTTTTTTGTTAAAAACAGAGAAAAATGGTCAAAACCGTAATTTTAGTCAAGTTTATTCATTTATCTTCAACTAAGCAAAGCCGCATTATACAGATGAGCCGACAATTGTGATTATCGAGCACTATATTTACCGGGAACTGTTTCAAAAGTTGTTGTGGATAATGAGTTTGTTGATTCTCGTCATTGCCAGTAACCGGTTTGTCGGTTTTCTGGCCGATGCTGCTGAAGGTGATTTGCCAGCAGACATGGTTTTTCTAATGCTGGCTTACAAGATGCTGGCAACCTTGCCAAAAATTTTACCCATTTCAATATTGGTCGCCATGTTGCTGGCATTCTCCCGGATGGCGAGTGACAGGGAA
The DNA here is from genome assembly GCA_041600575.1 of Gammaproteobacteria bacterium. Lineage (GTDB taxonomy): Bacteria > Pseudomonadota > Gammaproteobacteria > Eutrophobiales > Eutrophobiaceae > UBA7359. The sequence continues at coordinate 4,521 of JBFIJV010000042.1, forward strand.
TTGGTGATACTCGCAGCATCCGGTATAAGCAAACTCTTTCAGATGGGTGTTGTGCTTCGATTCGCACTTGCATTTTGTCTGTTTGGATCGGTCGTTACATTATTCCTTGCGCCCTGGGCCGAGCAGGGAGTGCATAATTTAAAGGAACGCGCCAAGCAGGAATCCGACATTTCGGGTATTAAGGCAGGGCAGTTTAAAGAGTTCAGTCAAGGTGACCGTGTTGTCTATGTCCAGAACCCTTCTCCCGATAAGGCCTCGATGGAAGAAGTATTCCTGCAGGTAAGACAACAGGGGAAGCTGGGTCTGTTAACCTCTGATAGTGCTCGTTTTAGATTGGACAAAAAATCCGGCAATAAATATATCGTCTTTAGTGATGGTCGGCGCTATGTCGGTAAACCAGGCTTACTTGATTATCAGATCACTGAATATGAGAAATACGCAATTTTAACCGAAAGCGCAGAGACCAATGCGCCGGGCGCAAAATCAGCCGCGTTATCAACATCAGAAATATTAGGTTCTGATAGCCGGATTCATCAGGCAGAGTTTCAATGGCGCATTTCATTGATTATATCCAGTCTACTGTTATCTCTACTTGCAATATTATTAATGCAGGCGCACACCAGCGAGCGCCGATACATGCCATTTGTTATAGGCATATCAATCTATCTGATTTATAGCAATTTGCTTGGTATTGCAAAAACCTTATTGAATCGTGATGTCATTCCCGGGTTTATCGGTTTGTGGTGGGTGCATTTATTACTCGTGCTTGTATTGGTAGCTTTATACTATTTGCCCAGGTATCGCTACACTAAAAACGATGATGATAAACATCAGATTATTCCGGCAGGCTAGATGATTCTCGATCGATACATAGGGCGGAATATACTGGTAACCAGCACCTTGTCTTTATTTGTGCTGGTCGCTGTTTTTTCTTTTTTCTCTCTGGTTGACCAACTTGATGATACCGGTCGAGGCAGTTATGGCGTGCCAGAGGCGATACAATATGTGTTGTTAACTATCCCGCGACTAAGTTATGAGCTATTCCCGATAGCAACGGTCATCGGCAGTATGGCCGCATTAGGCATGTTGGCTAATACATCTGAATTAGCTGTTATAAGAACCTCGGGCGTTTCACAAATTCAATTAGCCTTTTCATTAATGAAGACGGGCATAGTCTTTATTGTTATTAGTATTTTAATCGGGGAGGTGATTGCGCCAATCTCGGAACAGGCCGCACAACAACAACGTTCGATAGCGTTAACCCAGCAGATTTCAATGAAAACCAAACATGGATTTTGGTCACGCGATGGTGATAATTACATCAATATCAGAAAAATATTACCAGGCGATCGTGTTGAAGAAATTTACATCTATGAATTTGATAAAGACCATCAATTAAAATCAACTATCTTTGCAAAGCATGCCGAGTACAGTGAGGATAGATGGCTATTACATGACATATTGAAAACAGAAATCTCTGAACAGAAAGTAACAAACAATCATTATAAAAATGCCGAATGGGAAGCATTATTAAATCCGGAAGTGATTAATCTGGTGACTATCAAGCCACGTTACTTATCAGTCTATGGTTTGATCAGTTATATCGATTACCTTAAAGCCAACAATCAAAATGATAAACAATACGTTCAGGCATTTTGGTCAAAGATAATCAATCCGTTTGCGATTATGGCGATGATATTGCTTTCTATCTGTGTCGTCAGATGTGAAGGACGACCGATGGGTTTAGGTCAACGTGTATTTATAGGGGCATTGCTTGGCATAACATTTCATTTGGTGAATCAGGTAACGGGTCATCTTGGCATAGTATACGGCGTACCCTCATTCCTTAGTGTTTGTTTACCAACGATTGTGGTTCTTGCATACGTCTATTACAGACTCAATAAACGTTATTGATCTTTTAGTTTATCTTTATCAACGATCAATCTGGTCTTCGACAGTCTGTCATGTAAGGCCAGTTTATTTTTATCAAATGACGACCAGATAAAACCCAGGCCAAATAATAATAGCGACAGTATTGCGGAAAAAAACCGTAGCGAGGCTTGTTTCCAATCCGGTTTTTCCAGCGATGTGTCAATTACAAAAACATGCCAACTACGCATCCCCAGAGTTTGTCCACCAGAAACCCAATGCCAGCAGAAATAAAAATAACTGACGGTTAATAAAAAAATATTATAGGGGAGGTTGCCGCTTTCAATCGCATCACCACCGGTAAAAGGCATTATTGTAAAAGTGGCGACAAAAAGAACAGCTGAGAGTAACAGGCAATCATAGAGGATTGCTGCCAGTCGGCGAACTAATAAACAAGGTTGTGTAGTAGTTTTGTTATTCAATGGCTGAGAAAATGTTAGTTACTTAATATTGATGAAGTGCATATTCAATTGGCGAGTACAACGGTGGAAACACCTTTGGCATGTTATTTTTCCAGGCCATGCAACAATAAATCTATATGTGTTTTCAGATAAGCTTCCAGATCCAAAGCTTCAAATTCATTAAATACTGTTATCCAGATTACCGCCGATAACGCTGGACCGAGTATCGCTTGTTGTTCCCAGTTCAATGCTGATTCTCTAAATTCACCTGCCATTACGCCACGCTGAATAATGTTTTGGCTGACCTTGTGTATACGCGTAATAATTTCTTCAAAATAAAACCGGGCAAGTTCAGGAAAACGCGAACCTTCACTGATAATCAATTTCGGGATAAAACGTGCATCAGTAGAAAGCAGCTCTTTATAGATAGTTGTTAATTGTTGTCGTAGAAGGTCTTTAGCATTTCCCTCCGGGCGTTCGTTCATGTTTTCCAGTTGCTCAATATGAGGCAATATTCGATCTCTGACGACTTCAGCAAAAAGCTCTTCCTTTGATTTGAAATACAAATAAATTGTACCTTTACATATACCCGCACGTGTGGCGACATCTTCCAGCCGGGTGCCAGCAAAACCATTAATTGAAAACTCCTGTAATGCTGCGGTGAGTATTTCTTTTGGTCTGCCTTCCTTGCGACGACAACTTGCCGACGTTACATTCGTATTTAAATTGACCTTGTTCATATTTTTGAAATAGTGGTTGCGTAAGTTTAAGATGTTCTTATAATACTGACTGACTGGTCAGTTAGCAACAGCTATTAGGTCATTATATCTAGCCACAGGGTTAAAATTTACATGAACAAACTATTTAAAAATCATTCTTTCTACCCAACACGCCTGCTATTTGCGTTTGTCTTAATGATGCTCGTGGCTTGTGAGGATAATTCTGCACAATCCCCACCTCTCGAACAGCCCGCACCCGAGGTAACAGTGGCGACACCGCTGGTAAAGGATGTCACTGATTGGGATGAATTTACTGGCAGGTTTTATGCCGTTGAATCTGTTGAGGTGCGCCCCAGAGTCAGTGGTTATTTACAGTCTATTCACTACGAAGAAGGCAGTCTGGTTAAGGCTGGCGATTTGCTGTATGTCATAGACCCACGGCCCTATCAAGCAATTCTGGATCAAGCCAAGGCTGAATTAACCCGTGCCAAGGCGGCGCTGGAACTGGCAGAAAATGATCTGACTCGAGCAGAAAAACTGTATAAATCACGTGCTATTTCAGAAGAAGAACTCGATTCCCGCGGAAGCCAGAAACGTGCTGCAATTGCAGCGTTAGAATCGACAATGGCGACGATAACAGCGGCGGAATTAAATGTTGAGTTTACGCATATCAAAGCACCGATTAGTGGCCGCATAAGCCGTACTCGCGTCACCAAAGGTAACCTGGTTACGGGGGGCGATTTCGATTCCAGTTTATTAACCACCATTGTTTCGCTTGATCCTATTTACGTTTATTTCACAGCCGATGAGCAAAGTGTCTTACATTACACACGGATGGATATGGCGGGCACACGCAAGAGTTCACGTATCACACCTAATCCGGTATTACTGCGTCTTGCCGATGAAGACGAGTATTTGCATAAAGGCAAAATGGATTTTGTTGACAATCAAATTGATCGGGCTACCGGCACCATGCGTGGACGAGCAATAGTCGAAAATCCGGAATACCTCCTCATACCTGGCATGTTCGCGGATGTAAAACTTTTGGGTGAAGGTCCTTACGAAGCATTACTCATTCCTGATTCTGCTATCAGTGTTGATCAAACTATACGTTTTGTTTATGTCCTGGATGAAAACGATACAGTTGAACGTCGGCAAATTAAACCCGGCAAGATGCAAGATGGCTTACGTGTCATACGGTCAGGACTTAAGAAAGAAGACAGGATCGTTATCAATGGAATCCAGCGGGTAAGAGCGGGAATGAAGGTGTCACCCGAATCAAGCACGATAGCAATATCTGTTAACGAACAAGGATAAGTTATCATGAGATTGGGTCATTTCTTTATCGACAGACCACGTTTTGCGGCGGTCATATCAATACTGATCGTCATCGTTGGAACATTATCCTACAGTGATTTACCTATCACGCAGTATCCCGAGATTGCTCCGCCAACGATAGTAGTCAACGCGAATTACCCTGGCGCATCACCCCAGGTCATTGCCGACACTATTGCTACACCGATCGAGCAGGAAATAAACGGTATAGAAGACATGCTTTATATGACCTCACAATCAAGCAGTGATGGCGCGATGTCTTTAACAGTCACGTTTAAACAAGGCACGGATCTCGATACGGCACAGGTACTGGTACAAAATCGTATTGCCAAGGCAGAACCCAGACTCCCGGAAGAGGTGCGTCGACTGGGGATTATTGCCCAGAAAAGTTCACCGGATCTGATGATGGTAGTGCATCTTGAGTCGCCGGATAACAGCCTTGATGAACTTTATATCAGTAATTACGCATTACTACAGGTGCGTGATGAAATCGCACGTATTGATGGTGTCGGTGACCTCGTTGTTTTTGGTGCGCGTGAATACAGTATGCGTATATGGTTAAACCCGGAAAGGATGGCTGCCTTTGAATTATCAGCACAGGAAGTTATCGCCTCACTGCGTGGACAGAATATACAGGTTGCTGGTGGCAAATTGGGTCAACCGCCAATGACTGCTGATAATGCCTTCCAATATACCATCACGGCTCAAGGGCGTTTTATTGAGTCCGATCAATTCGAAAATGTCATCGTGAAGCGTGGTGAAGACGGCAGACTGACGCGACTGAAAGATGTGGCAAGGATTGAAATCGGTGGTCGTGATTATGTTAGAAACAGTTATCTTAATGGCAAGAATGCAGTAGCTATCGGTATTTTCCAGCGTCCTGGAAGTAATGCTCTTGAAACAGCTGATCAGATTATCAGTACGATGGAAAAACTGTCCAAATCTTTTCCGCCTGGCATCGCACATCGTATTGTTTATAACCCGACTGAATTCATTGAACAGTCGATAGATAAGGTTTACCTGACTATCTTCGAGGCGATCATTCTCGTTGTTCTGGTTATTATTGTTTTTCTACAATCCTGGCGTGCTGCCGTGATTCCTGTCGTAGCGATCCCGGTTTCTTTGATAGGTACCTTTGCTGTCATGTCTGCTGTAGGTTATTCCTTAAACAACCTCTCTTTGTTTGGGTTGGTGTTAGCCATTGGTATTGTTGTGGATGATGCGATTGTTGTTGTTGAAGATATCCAGAGAAACCTGGAAAAAGGCATGACGCCAAGAGAAGCAGCGAGAATTACCATGACCGAAGTTGGCAGTGCCTTGATTTCCATGGCATTGGTATTAGTCGCCGTCTTCATCCCTACGGCATTTCTTGGCGGTATCCCGGGTGCATTTTTCAAGCAATTTGCCTTGACCATTTCTGTTGCGACAGTTATCTCGGCCTTCAATTCATTAACACTGAGTCCGGCACTCGGGAAATTATTATTAAGGGCTCCGAAGCATATCAATAATGGTCAGGAAGAAATCCATAAGACTAACTTTTTTTTCCGGGCGTTTAACTTTTTGTTTGATAGCGGCAAACAAAAGTACGGCAAGATAATTTGTGTATTGGTACGTAAGCCCGTCATCATGATGTGTCTGTTTTTGATATTGATTGGCTGTACGTATCTGATGTTCCAGAAAGTGCCGGGTGGTTTTATACCGCAACAAGATCAAGGTTATTTGATCACTGTTATCGATCTGCCTAAAGGCGCTTCGTTGGAAAGAACCGATAAAGTCGTGCAGGAAGCAACCCGTATCGCACAACAAAATCCGGGCATCATTAATGTTGTTGCTATTGCTGGCCTATCGGCAGCCACGTTTACAACCGCGAGTAACTCCGCAGCGATGTTTGTTTTATTAAAACCGTTTGATGAACGCGGTAAAGATCAATCCGCCAGTGCGATTGTAGGCCAACTGTATGGCGCATTAAGCAGTATTCAGGATGCGTCATTTTATGTCATCGATCCTCCTCCGGTACGCGGCATGGGTCGCGGAGGTGGTTTCAAGATGATCGTACAGGATCGTAGTGGCCGTGGTTTGCCTGCACTCGAAAAAGCAACCTGGGAACTTGCCGGGGCGGCCAATCAAAATCCTAAATTAACACAGGTGTTTACGACGACTGATTCCAGTACACCTCAATATTATCTGGACATTGATCGCACACGAGCAGAAATGATGGATGTGCCGGTGGAAAATGTATTTGAAACATTGCAGATCTATCTTGGCTCACTGTATGTGAATGACTTCAACTTATTTGGCAAAACCTATCAGGTTATCGCGCAGGCAGATGCGCCTTATCGTTTGGAACCGTCTGATATCATGCGTCTGCGTGCGGAAAATACGAATGGTGATATGGTGCCACTGGGTTCAATAGTTAAGATAAAGCAAATCCAGGGACCGGATCGTATTGTTCGCTACAATCTCTACCCTGCCGCTGAATTACAAGGCACCGGTGTTCCCGGTGTCAGTACCGGTGAGGCGCTAATCGAAATGGAAAAACTGGCAAGTCAGGTATTGCCGGCGGGCATCAGTTACGAGTGGACCGAGATCGCTTTACAGGAAAAACTGGGCGGTAACGTCGGCATCATCATTTTTCCATTAAGCGTTTTATTTGTTTTTCTATTATTGACCGCACAATATGAAAGCTGGTCGTTACCGATCACGATCATATTGATAGTGCCTTTATGTATCTTGTTTGCGTTAATCGGGGTCTGGCTACGCGGCATGGATAATAATATTCTGACCCAGATTGGTTTTATTGTGCTCATTGGTCTCGCCAGCAAGAATGCGATCCTGATGGTGGAGTTTGCCAGACAACGTGAGCGCGAAGGAAAAGGTCATATTGAGGCTGCTATTGAGGCCGCACAGATTCGTTTAAGACCTATTTTAATGACGGCATTTGCGTTTATTCTCGGAGTGATTCCGCTGATGCTGGCAGAAGGTGCGGCCGCAGAAATGCGTCAAGTGCTCGGGACAACCGTATTCAGTGGCATGTTAGGCGTGACCATGGTTGGGCTATTCTTGACACCAGTGTTCTACGTCATCATACGTGGCATCGTCTTGAAAAATGCAACACACAATAGCAAGGAAACTCATGATGTCATTTAGTCGCGTAACTTCATCTATTGCCTTAATCGTACTCTTCAGCATTTCGACGGGTTGTGTTGTTGGGCCTGAATATGTTGCACCTGAAACAACAGTAGCTGCTGAATTTGCAACTGAAGACAACACGCTTTATTCATCGGCCACAACAGAAGCCGAATGGTGGCGTGGACTTCAAGATGACACTTTAAACCAACTGATTGAACAAGCAGTTGCACATAATCTTGATCTGCGTATTGCTCAAACTAATATCAACGCAGCACGGGCATTATTAGGTGAAGGACGTTATGAGCGGTATCCGATTGTAACCAGCAGAGCCAGTGTCGCCTATGAAGAAACGAGTGCCGCACGTATCCAGGGAGCCGGCACTGGTTTTGATCGTACGAATACATTTTACAACGCGGCA
>JBFIJV010000043.1:0-12410 GCA_041600575.1 Gammaproteobacteria bacterium
ATCGTTGACAGCCAGTTTTTCTATACTTTGAGTTGGTATATTGAAATCATCCGGCGCGATTTCATAATGTTCGATGTTACCATTTTTCAGTTCTGCAATAGATGTTCTGGCGGCGATACTGATCTCATCCATGCCATCATGTGCATGCACGATCAGCACGTGTTTACTGCCCAGTTGTTTTAAAGTTTCAGCCAGAGGGTCTAACCAGTCTTTGCTAAAGACACCAATCACCTGATTGGGAGCCCCGGCTGGATTAGTGAGGGGGCCAAGTACATTAAACAGGGTGCGGATGCCGAGTTCGCGCCGTGGCCCAATCGCATGTTTCATTGCACTGTGATGCATCGGTGCAAACATAAAACCTATACCCACATTCTCAATGCAGCTTGCAACTTGTTGTGAATTTAATTCCAGGTTAACCCCGGCAGCCTCAAGTACATCAGCACTACCCGACTTGCTGGAAACCGATCGATTGCCGTGTTTAGCTACCTTGGCGCCACTGGCAGCGACAACAAAGGCAGAGGTAGTAGAGATATTAAAGGTATTGGCGCCATCGCCACCGGTACCGCAGGTGTCGACCAGGTGCGTTTTATCAACTTCAACCCTGCTAGCCAGTTCGCGCATGACTTCAGCCGCAGCAGTAATCTCATCAATACTCTCACCTTTTAAACGTAACGCGACGAGTAAGCCACCAATCTGCGCAGGCGTTGCATCACCCTGCATGATGGTTTGCATGACGCTATGCATATCAGCGCGACTTAAATCTTTACCGCTGATTACCTCATTGAGAGCTGCTTTAATATCCATTAGCAATAGTATACTTATGAATTGTTAAGGAAGTTTTGCAGTAATTCATGTCCATACGAAGTCAGTATCGATTCGGGATGAAACTGAACCCCGGAGATGTTAAATTTTTTATGTTTAACGCCCATGATTTCATCAAGATTTCCATCCTTGTCTTGTGTCCATGCCGTAATTTCCAGTGAGTCGGGCAAGCTTTTTTTATCAATCACTAATGAATGATAACGGGTAGCCGTAAACGGGTTTTCGAATCCTTGAAATACATCAGTTCCTTTATGATAAATATCCGAGGTCTTGCCATGCATAATGTCGTGCGCATGGATGATCTTGCCACCAAAAGCCTGTCCGATACTTTGATGGCCAAGACATACGCCAAGCAAGGGTATCTTGTCTTTGAAATGATTGATCACATCAATCGATATCCCGGCCTCATTTGGTGTACATGGCCCCGGTGAAATTACTATGTGTGCAGGCGCCAGTTTTTCTATCTCGGCAAGTGAAATTTTATCATTGCGATAGACTTCTACGTCTTGTCCCAGCTCACCCAGGTATTGCACCAGGTTGTAGGTAAACGAATCATAATTGTCGATCATCAATAACATGTTATTTCCTTCTTAGGACAAGCCTTTCTCGGCCAGACTGACAGCGCGAAAAATGGCGCGCCCTTTATTCATGGTTTCATCCCATTCATTTCTTGGTACAGAATCGGCGACAATGCCTGCGCCAGCTTGTATATGCAAGGTCTTATCTTTAATTACAGCGGTGCGTATTGCAATCGCAGTATCCATATTCCCATTCCATGACAGATAGCCAACAGCACCGGAATAAACACCACGTTTAACCGGTTCCAGTTCGTCAATAATCTCCATCGCCCGAATCTTGGGTGCGCCAGAAACAGTTCCGGCGGGGAAAGTCGCGCGTAAGACATCAATCGCACTCATGCCCTCTTTTAATTTTCCGGTAACGTTGGAGACGATATGCATGACATGCGAATAACGTTCGATGATCATCTTGTCAGTCAAGGTAACACTGCCCATCTTGGCAACTCGACCAGCATCATTGCGTCCGAGATCAATCAACATTAAATGTTCAGCCAATTCTTTCGGATCCTGTAACAGATCTTTTTCCAATGCCAGGTCTTCGGCTTCTGTTTTACCGCGTGGCCGCGTGCCGGCAATGGGCCTGACTGTGACAATATTATCTTCCAGTCGGACCAGTATTTCCGGGGAAGATCCCACGATCTGAAAATCATCCAGATCAAGAAAATACATATAGGGCGATGGATTAAGGCAACGTAAAGCGCGATAAAGATTGATTGGTTCTGATGCAAACGGGATAGACAGTCGTTGCGAGAGTACAACCTGCATCGCATCACCATCAACAATATATTGTTTTATGGCATCAACCGCTGCTTCGTAATTAGTCTGAGTAAAACCCGAGATAAAATCATTTTCGTTAACAGTGCGTGAACCATTTGATGGTGGCTGTTGTATTTGTTTAGTGGCCAGAGTTTCGACCAGCTCATCCAGCCTGGCGTGCGCTTTTAAAAACGCATCACTGTTACTCGGATCAGCATGGACGATGATATAGAGTTTGCCACCCAGATTATCAAACACGATGACTTCATCTGACACCATCAATAGTATGTCAGGTGAACCGATAGGATCCTCTTTATCATTTTTATTCAGACGTGGTTCTATATAACGAATGGTTTCATAACCAAAGTAACCGACCAGACCGCCATTAAATCGTGGCATGCCTTCTATCTCGGCAACGTTATAGTCTTTTTGAATGCGTTCTATTTCGGCTAGTGGATCGTCAACAGTGTATTCTTCAACAATAGTGCCATTTTCTTTAATGGTGACTTTTGTCCCATTAATCGAAATAATTTTTTGAGCAGGTAAGCCAATGATGGAATAACGTCCCCACTTTTCACCGCCTTGTACCGACTCGAATAAATAAGTATAGGGCGCAGAACACAATTTCATGTAGGTACTGAGTGGTGTATCGAGATCGGCCAGCACCTCACGCATCAAAGGGATACGGTTATATCCTTGCTTAGCCAGTTGCTTGTATTCGTCTTCGTTAATCATGATGTTTATGAAAAAAGGCTTGCCAGATCGGCGATAGAATCAATCACCGCATCAGGGTTGGTTTCTTGTATGTCGCGACCGTGATTATAACCATAGCTGACACAAACGATCTGAAAACCAGCCGCACGTGCGGCTTTAACATCACTTTCTGAATCACCCACCATTAACGATAGCACTGGATCTATATCGAAATGATCTGCTGCATGTAATAACGGTAAGGGATCGGGTTTCTTTTTTGCCAGGGTATCACCGGCGATGACGATACTCATATCATTCATCAGTCCGAGTGTTTCCAGTATTGGCCCAACAAATTCACCGCGTTTATTGGTGACACAGCCGAGCGTGATCTCTTTTTCTTTAAGCTGTGCGATGCCTTCAACTACGCCTGGATAACAGGTACTCAGGTTACACATATTGTCACTATAGACCGCCATAAAAATCGACATTGCTTTTTCAAACAAGACTGCTTCTGCTTCACCATCGAAGTTATCAGTCAGCGAGCGATGTAATAATTTTTCCAAACCATTCCCGACCCAGTTCCGGATACTGAGTATGTCTCGCTCAGGCAGTGATAATTCGAGCAGAGTTTGGTTAACCGACCAGGCCAGATCGGGTATCGAATCGACCAGGGTGCCGTCAAGATCAAGTAAAACCAGTTCGGGTGTTTTGATAGACATCATTTAATAGACACAAGGTAAAGAATAAGTTGTGTGTTTTAGCTATTGGCTTTGGCTAGTTGATCTCGCATTGCCTTGATGGTTGATGGGTAATCATCGCTGCCAAATACAGCGGAGCCGGCAACGAATGTGTCGGCACCAGCCTTGGCAATCTCACCGATATTGTCGATCTTGACGCCACCATCGATCTCTAGCCGTATATCGTAACCGGAATCATCAATTAATTTTCTAGCCGCTTTAAGTTTATCCAGTGCCGAGCCAATAAAAGATTGTCCACCAAAACCGGGGTTGACTGACATCAACAGGATCATGTCGACCTTATCCATCACGTATTCAAGTACATCAAGCGGTGTCGCCGGATTAAAGACCAGCCCGGATTTACAGCCGCTATCACGAATTAATTGCAGGCTGCGATCAACATGTTCTGATGCTTCCGGATGAAAAGTGATGTAACTGGCCCCGGCTTCGGCAAAATCCGGAATGATACGATCCACGGGCTTAATCATAAGATGTACATCAAGTGGTGCTTTGATACCAAAGTCACGTAAGGCTTTGACTATAATCGGTCCGAAGGTCAGATTCGGAACATAGTGATTATCCATGACATCAATATGTACAAAATCAGCGCCCGCAGCTAATACTTTTTCGGTCTCTTCGCCGAGCCGAGCCATGTCCGCGGACAGGACTGAAGGTGCAATTACATATTGAGTCATGAAAGCTATCTATTATTTAAATTAAGCGCTTTATAAAATGTTGGCAACTTTACCTGATCAGCCTAATCATAGCCACTATCTAGGTTATTACTGTCAGCAAATCATCATTTTCGCCGCTCTTCACAATCGACTTGTTGCTAAATACTTGCTGAGGTTTAATAGATGACTATGAAGCAGATAATCCTGTTGAGTATCACTTTTGTATTATGGGGTGTTTATATGCCCGTTAATGCTGATAAGGTGGATCAGGATTGGGAGCAGCGAACGACAGAAAAGCTGGCGGAACATGTAAAGGCAACCTATGTCGTCTGGTTAGATGCCGCAGGGACTGATTTTCTGGCGCTGTACAACCGTCAGACTAATGCGATCGCGCAGGGCGCGATTATTGTGCTGCATGCTATGGGTGGACATGCCGATTGGCCGCAAACCATTTCGCCAATGCGGACAAAATTGCCCGAACATGGCTGGAGTACATTATCGATCCAACTACCACTAATAGCACCGGAAAATCAAATTGAAGATTACGGTCAAACACTTGAGCAAACTACTACGCGGATTAAATCCGCGATTAAATTCTTAAAAGAACATCAGTTTTCAAACATAATTATCATTGGTCATAGTTTTGGTGCTGCTTCAGCGCTGGCCTATCTTGAAAAACAACCCATTTCAAATATCGTCGCCCTGGTTGCGATAGGTTTGCAAAACTACGCCTTTCTAAAACCGGCAATTAATATACTGACGCTGATTGAAAAAACCAGGATACCGATATTGGATGTTTATGGCAGTCGTGATTTCAAAAACGTAATTAACCGCGCACCAGATCGGCGGCTTGCGGCAAAAAAAGGGAATAATGAACGCTATACTCAACTTGAGATTGAGGGAGCTGATCATTATTTTACCGGGACGGAAGATATCCTGATCCAACAAATTCTGGAATGGCTTGATAAAGCAGTGCCTGCTTTGCCGGTCGAGGTGTATGAAGGTATTGAAGAAAACACGGAAAAATACACTGAACCGCTTTTTGAACCGTAATTCACTGAGACAAATATTGTCTGGAGTGATAATGTTTCTACACTAAAAAACTGTTATTAACTACCCAAACTGTTCATGCAGGAGACCTTTATGACGCAGGATATTGAAGCAGCAGACAGCCCTGATAAAGATGCACGATTATGGGGTATGTTTTGTCACCTTACTGCCTTTTCAGGCTATGTGATTCCGTTCGGTAGTGTTTTTGGACCGTTGATTATCTGGTTAATCAAGAAAGATGAAATGCCATTTGTCGATGATCAGGGCAAAGAGTCGCTTAACTTTCAATTAACAATGCTTATTGCCGTCATAATTTCCGCAATATTGATGTTTGTTGTAATAGGATTTTTGCTCCTTGGCGTACTAATTATCTTTCAGATTATTGTCGTTATTATCGCCTCGATTAAAGCGAACGAAGGCGTAAGATACCGATACCCATATACAATACGTTTTATTAAGTAATTAGGGAGAACAGTTATGGCCGAGTTTATTCTCGTCGTATTAATTTTTTCGATAGTATTGCTGATCAAGGCAGTTACTATTGTTCATCAGGGGTATGAATATACGGTAGAACGCTTTGGTGAATACACGCGTACATTACCTCCCGGATTACATATCATTGTGCCGTTCTTTGACCGGATTGGTGCAAAGATGAATATGATGGAAACCGTTGTTGATGTTCCCTCGCAAGAAGTCATCACCAAGGATAACGCCATGGTGCGGGTTGATGGTGTGGTCTTCTTTCAGGTGTTGAATGCGGCGCAGGCTGCCTATGAGGTAAACAATCTTACCCGAGCAATTCTTAATCTGACCATGACTAATATACGAACAGTCATGGGCTCGATGGATCTGGATGAGTTGCTCTCACAACGTGACACTATAAATGCTCAGTTGTTACATGTGGTTGATGAAGCCACCGGTCCCTGGGGCGTGAAGGTGACGCGTATTGAGATTAAGGATATTTCTCCGCCGAAAGATCTGGTGGATTCGATGGCACGACAAATGAAGGCCGAACGTGAGAAGCGTGCAAACATTCTTGAGGCAGAGGGCTTCAAGCAAGCCGAGATCTTGAAAGCGGATGGTGAAAAACAAGCAGCAATTCTTGAGGCAGAAGGCCGGAAAGAGTCTGCGTTTCGTGATGCGGAAGCACGCGAACGTTTAGCACAAGCAGAGGCTAATGCGACCACCAATGTATCTAACGCAATAGCGACCGGTGATATACAGGCAGTTAATTATTTTGTGGCAACGAAGTATGTTGAGGCATTAAAAGAGATTGCGTCTGCTCCGAATCAAAAAGTCATCCTGATGCCGTTAGAAGCGAGCAATGTGATTGGAGCATTGGCCGGTATCTCTGAAATTGCTAAAGAGACCTTTGGTAAAAGCGATAAACCGACCAGTTAAACATTGAGGGTAGCGATATGGAATGGTTAGACCAGATTGAATTTTGGCATTGGCTTGTAGCCGCCGTAGTGATGATTATTATAGAAATGGTATTGCCTGCCGCTTACTTTTTATGGATGGGTATCTCTGCCTTTGTAGTGGGTTTATTGCTCTATGTGATGCCCGGTATTCCAGCCTTAATACAAGTGGTTACATTTGGTGTGCTATCTGTTGTCAGTCTTTACATGTATAAACGCCATCAAAAAATGAGTCCGGAAGAAAAAGATGAACCCAATCTTAATCGACGCGGAGAACAATACATTGGCCGCAGTTTTACTCTGGAAGAAGCAATCGTGAATGGAGTAGGTAAGGTCAAGGTTGACGACACGACCTGGAAAGTAAAAGGAATCGATATGCCGGCTGGTATGAAAGTTCGTGTTATGAGTGTTGAGGGTACAGTGTTTAATGTAGAAACAGAAACAATGTTTACTGAATAGTGCTTCATCAAGTCGATTCAGGAGTGTGCTGATTCAGTGCCCATTCAACATGTTCACGCACCAATGCAGACGGATCACTCTGACGTGCTTTTAGAGCGTCAATTGTTTGTTTTGTCCCTGGTGCATTACCCAAACCTATTGCAATATTTCTCGACCAACATTCATAACCGATCCGCCGAATAGCAGAGCCTTCGGTGTTCTTTAGAAAATCGGTTTCTGTCCAGGCAAATAATTCAATCAGTGTCGGTGCGTCCAGTCCATTACGCACACGAAAATCATCTTCCTCCGTATTTCTGGCAAACTTGTTCCAGGGACAAATTAACTGACAGTCATCGCAACCATAAACGCGGTTGCCAATCATCTTTCGAAATTCTTCAGGTATAGCGCTACGCAACTCAATAGTAAGATAAGAAATACAGCGGCGCGCATCGACCTGCATAGGACCGACAATCGCCTGGGTTGGACAGATCTCGATGCAAGCGTTGCAAGTTCCGCAATGCTGTTCTGTAAAAGGTATGTCCGGTTCAAGCGGTAAGTCTGTATAGATTTCACCTAGAAAAAACCAGGAACCGGCTTTGGGGTTAATGAGGTTGCTATGTTTGCCAATCCAACCCAGCCCGGCATTTCTGGCCAGGGCCTTTTCCAGAATAGGTGCGCTATCGACAAAACAACGATAACCAAATTCACCATACTGGTGTTCTATTTTACTGGCCAGTTTCTGCAAACGTTGACGCATGAGTTTATGGTAATCACGACCCATGGCGTAACGGGAAACATAACCGAGTGCATTATTGTTTAATACCTGCGCCGGGTGTTTGCTGGAGGGAGGCAAGTAATCCATCCTTACCGAGATAACACTGATTGTGCCCGGCACAAGATCATTGGGTCGACTGCGTTTATTACCGTGCCTTTGCATGTATGACATCTCACCGTGGCGCCCCTGTTTTAGCCAGTTGGTGAGATGTTTCTCATCCTCTTCTAATGAGGTCGTTGTGATACCAACTTGTTGAAAGCCTAAGTCAGTGCCCCAGGATTTTATCTGCTTGGTTGAGGGTAATTGTTCCATTGGTTATTTAAACAGGATTAGATTCATAAAATAAACTGTATTTTTGATGCAACGCACCAAAAACGTATCAAAAATAACCAATAATAGTACAATTCTTAAACATCACAATCTGATTTTAATTCTAAGTATTTGAATATTATTGATAAATATAGTTGGCACAAGTGCTGCAGTATAGTTAATTGAAATAGTTAGTTTTATTTCTCCTCCTCACCAATTTTGTTGTATTTTTAGTGGGCGCCACCCCCTCCGGCGCCCTTTTTTTTGCCTGTGATCTAGTCATAGATAAGTTTTATATGCTCGCCGTATAAGAAAGATATAGTTATGATGTTTATAAAGAAATCAAAGTAATAAAAAAATGTTTGAGTTTATAAGTTCATGGTATCGACGTTACTTCACTGATCCACAAGCTGCCTTATTGGTAGTCTTGTTAGTCTTAGGTGCCGTTGTGTTGTTAACAATGGGTAAAATGTTAGCGCCGTTGTTGGCAGCACTGGTCATTGCCTATTTGCTCGAGGGTGGTGTATCCAAGTTACAACGAAAAAGTTTGTCACGCATCTGGGCTGTTAATTTAATCTACCTCATTTTTGTTGCTTTCATGTTGTTTATATTATTTGGATTGATGCCCCTATTATCAAAACAGGTGAGCCAGTTTTTTCAGGAAGTGCCTGACATGATTAACAATGGACAAGAGCTGTTATTACAATTACCCGGACAATATCCCGAATTCATTTCAGAAGATTATATAGAGCAACTCATCATTACGATTCGTCAGGGCTTTAGTGAGCTAGGACGCAATGTACTTTCGGTCTCTGTTGCTTCCATCCCAGCCATTATTACGATACTTGTTTATCTGGTACTGGTGCCATTGATGATCTTCTTTTTTCTTAAAGATAAAGTCATCATTCTTGATTGGCTAGGCCGTTTTTTACCAAAAGAAAGAAGATTGGTTAACGAGATTTGGACAGAGATGGATGCGCAAATTGGTAATTATGTGCGCGGTAAATTCAACGAAATTATTATTGTAGGCGCTGTTTCATATATTTTGTTTGTTGTGCTCGGTCTTAATTATGCTTCGCTATTAGCCATGTTGGTTGGTTTATCAGTTTTAATTCCTTACATCGGTGCAGCTGTCGTTACTTTGCCTATTGCTCTTGTTGCTTATTTCCAATGGGGTCTCACATCAGATTTTGCCTGGTTAATAATCTCTTATCTGATCATACAATTCCTTGACGGTAATGTATTGGTACCTATCTTGTTTTCAGAAGCCGTTAACCTGCATCCGGTCGCAATTATTGTGGCAATACTTGTGTTCGGTGGTTTATGGGGTTTTTGGGGTGTGTTCTTTGCCATCCCGTTAGCGACTTTGGTCAAAGCCCTGATCAATGTTTGGCCGACATATGAAAGTGATGACACCACATTAACCGGACAGGGTTGAGGCTCATTTCAATAATCAGAATTAATTTCGTCTTACGCAGTATTTTCCAATCAAGTTACAAAATATTTTCTCAAATTAAATTGATAAAAATCTATTTATAAAAACAACAGATGAAACGTGTCCCGGAACCCGAATTAATGACTGATGCTGAACAAGCATTCGCCTATGCAAATGCTGATTTTGAAGAACCGCATGATCATTTCATGGAGTTGCTAAAGGAATCGATTGGTAACAATATTCCTGAATCTGCCAATGCGGTTGATTTAGGGTGTGGTGCGGCAGATATCAGTATTCGTTTTGCAAAGGCATTTCCAGGTTATCAAATCGATGCTATCGATGGTGCTAAAGCTATGTTGCTAGAAGGAGAGAGGGCGATAAAAAAAGCAGGCTTGTCTGAACGAATCAACCTGATTGAAACTAAACTCCAGGACACGACATTAGCGGGTAAAGATTATTCTGTTATTTTTTGTAATGCGATGTTGCATCACCTACATGATCCATTGGTGCTATGGGATTTAATTGGTACTACGAATAACCGCCCTTTTGTTTTTGTCATGGATCTAATGCGTCCTGATTCAGATGAACAGGTTAATGAACTCGTAGAAAAGTACGCGAGTGGTGAACCGGAGATATTAAAAAAGGACTTCAGGAATTCTTTAAAAGCGGCTTTTACGGCAAACGAGGTTGAGAGTCAGTTAAGTTGTGTCGGGCTTGGTGAACTTGCTGTTTCGATAGTATCTGATCGACATCTTTCGGTTAGTCGTAAACTTTGAACATTTTCATTTAATCGTGAGAATAAAAAAACCGGAGCCAGGCTTGTAAGCTGACTCCGGTTTGGTATTAAACCAACTTCGCTTGTTTAAACGTTAGCAAGCTTCCTTGGTTGTTTTAACGATAGCTGCTGCAACCTTGTAAGGATCAGCATTTGATGAAGGACGACGATCTTCAAGACGACCTTTCCAGCCATCTTCAACCGTGGCTACAGGGATACGTATAGACGCACCACGATCTGATACGCCATAGCTAAACTGATCAATAGATTGAGTTTCATGCTTGCCTGTCAGACGATGCTCGTTGTGAGCGCCGTAAACATCGATATGACGTTTGATATTTTTACCAAACTGCTCACAAATTTGGGTAAAAATTTCCTGTTTACCTGATTCGCGCATGGGGCCATTTGAAAAGTTAGCGTGCATGCCTGAACCATTCCAGTCAGTATCGCCTAATGGTTTTGGATGCCATTCAATGGCTAAACCATATTTTTCAGCGGTACGTTCGAGTATGTATCTGGCAACCCAAATTTCATCACCGGCACGTTTGGCGCCTTTCGCGAATACCTGAAATTCCCACTGTCCAGCCGCAACTTCACCGTTGATGCCTTCAACATTAATGCCGGCTTCCAGGCAGAAGTCCAGATGTTCTTCGATAACTTCGCGACCATAAGCATTTTTAGCGCCTACTGAACAATAGTAAGGCCCTTGTGGACGCGGATAACCGCCATATGGAAACCCCGGTGGCAGATTGGTTGCCAAATCCCAGAGAAAATATTCCTGTTCAAAACCAAACCAGAAATCTTCGTCTTCATCACCTTCGTCAATGGTGGCACGTCCATTTGATTCATGTGCTGATCCATCAGCATTTAATACTTCAGTCATTACCAGGTATGAATTCTTACGATCAGGATCCGGGAAAATTGCGACTGGTTTTAGCAGGCAGTCTGATGCATTTCCTTCAGCTTGTTCGGTTGAACTACCGTCAAAACACCACATCGGACAATCTTCCAAATTCCCACTAAAATCTGATCTAACCAAAGTTTTGCTGCGTAGACCTTGTGTAGGCTTGTATCCGTCAAGCCAAATATATTCCAACTTGCTTTTCATGATGTGTTGTTCTCCTCCAAATATTTTTGTGATGTCAGACTAAATATTAATTTATAGACGTTTATACGGAGCAATATGTGTTCCAATATTGCACAATTTAGCAAATACTGATTT
The DNA here is from genome assembly GCA_041600575.1 of Gammaproteobacteria bacterium. Classification (GTDB taxonomy): domain Bacteria; phylum Pseudomonadota; class Gammaproteobacteria; order Eutrophobiales; family Eutrophobiaceae; genus UBA7359. The sequence goes on from JBFIJV010000043.1 coordinate 11,683, forward strand.
TTCGAAAATTTTATTCTTAATTTGAACGGCTATTTTGACAAAAAAATCATAATTTAGATAGACTTAGCGGGTGTTAATTAAACCTATAAAGGGACTGAAGAGGATCAAGAACTATTTTCCGATCTTTATGAAACGCACTAAAACTGTGCACATCTGTTTCTTGTGGACCATTGACGATCTATTTTGGTGCATTTTAAGTTTAAGACCAGTCTTCTTCTAGTAGCCGAATTAACTCGCCACAACTCGACATTCTATCTTCCATCGATTTTGCAATACAGCTCATGGTAACGTCTTCCAGTAAGTCTGGAACCTTGGTCCGAGTCAACGTTGACGGTTTGGGAGGCACTTCATTCAGGATTTGTTCAATCATCTCATCAACTGTTTCTCCAATTGCTGGAGGTCTATCAGCCAGTATTTCAAACAATATTACCCCTAGGCTAAATATGTCCGTTCTGAAATCAATATTGGGATCACGTCTGATTTGTTCTGGTGACATGTAGGTAATAGTACCTTGCAGCTTTTCTGAATCCGTCATCGAGGATATTTTTTGGTTTAAAGTAGTCTCATCGTCAGACTTTTCAGATGATTCTTCACTCGTGCCATCCGGGTTCCATACTTTTGCCAGACCCCAATCCAGTAATAACACCTCACCAAAAGGGCCGACCAGAATATTCTCAGGTTTTATATCGCGATGGATAACCCGATGTCTATGTGCATATTCCAGTGCA
>JBFIJV010000044.1:0-12048 GCA_041600575.1 Gammaproteobacteria bacterium
ATGGCGCGCCCGGAAGGATTCGAACCTCCGACCCCCTAGTTCGTAGCCAGGTACTCTATCCAGCTGAGCTACGGGCGCGTAATTTTGAACGGCGAATAATATAGAACTTCGGTATTTAGTCAAATGGCGGAGAGAGAGGGATTCGAACCCTCGATACGGGATAAACCGTATACTCCCTTAGCAGGGGAGCGCCTTCAGCCGCTCGGCCACCTCTCCATTTAAATCACATAACTACAATCCTGGTTAGATAAACTCCAAAAAAGTATTTTATTGCCCGATAATTCAGGGCAACAAAACACCACTAAAGGAATAAATTCAAGGTAAGACTGTTAAAAATAATCTATTTAATTTGTCAGATGCTCATGCTTCATCTGATTTTTCATCCTGAATCCGATCGTAGATTTCTTCCCGATGTACCGCGACGTCTTTTGGCGCATTCACACCAATACGAACCTGATTACCGCGAATGCCTAGTACCGTAACGTTTACATCATCTCCAATCATCAACGATTCACCAACTCGTCGTGTTAATATCAACATCTCAATTCTCCTAAATCTTCCTTGAAAGTCTGTGAGTCCTTGTAGATTATAAATATAGTCCCTAAACGTAATCACTGCTTCTTAAGTATTATGCTACCACTTCATCATAATACTAATCGGGTACTAATTATTTGCTCTCTAATATAGCGCCGTTATCCAGACCGAAGGCCGAATGCAATGTCCGGACCCCTAACTCTAAATATTTTTCGGCCACTACAACAGAAACCTTTATTTCTGAGGTGGAAATCATCTGTATATTAATACCCTCATCAGCCAATGCCTTAAACATTGTGCTGGCTATTCCGGCATGTGAGCGCATACCCACACCCACCACAGAAATCTTAACTATCTTATTATCACCCGAAACGTCTTTCGCATCGATAGCTTTTGCGGTTTTCTTCAAAATCGCTAAAGCCTTATCAAAATCATTACGATTTACAGTAAATGTAAAGTCTGTGCTGTTATCCAGCCCCACATTTTGCACGATCATATCAACTTCAATATTAGCATCCGCTATTGGGCCAAGTATTTGTGAAGCAATACCAGGCTTGTCTGGAACACCCACGATGGTCAGCTTTGCCTCATCACGATTGTGAGCAATACCTGATATCAAAGCCGCTTCCATATTTTCATCCTCATCGGTTATCAACGTGCCCGGCCCGTCTTTAAAGCTCGATAACACACGTAAATTAACATTATATTTTCTGGCAAATTCGACCGATCTTATCTGTAATACTTTAGAACCGAGACTCGCCATTTCCAACATTTCTTCGTAGGTAATTACCGGCAAACGCTGTGCATTATCCACTATTCGTGGATCTGCGGTATATACACCATCGACATCAGTATAAATTCTGCATTCATCTGCTTTTAAAGCCGCGGCCATTGCTACTGCTGTTGTATCAGAACCGCCGCGCCCTAAAGTTGTGATATTGCCATCTTCATCGATACCCTGAAAACCGGCAACAACGACAATGTTACCTTCCTGCAATTTCTTATGCACTCGTGCAGAATCTATATCAACAATTCGAGCCTTGTTATGTTCATTATCTGTTCGTATATGGACCTGGCCACCGGTATAGGAAACGGCAGGGTAGCCTTTTTCTGCCAAAGCCATACTCAGTAATGCTATTGTGACTTGTTCGCCAGTCGATAACAGCACATCAAGTTCTCTTGGTGTAGGCGTGTGAGAAAGACTTTTTGCAAGCGATAACAGACGATCTGTTTCACCACTCATAGCAGATACTACAACGACTATCTGGTGACCCTGTTTTTTTGTTTCGATTACTTTGTCGGCAACTGCTTGAATTCGCTCAATTGTGCCAACCGAAGTACCGCCATATTTTTGGACTATTAATGCCATATACTGCATGTATAAAAAGCGTGCGATTCTAGCTGAACTGGGCGATATAAGAAACAGATAATCAGGTTGAAATTTGACTACGAACCCAGTCCGGGACATTTTTCAGCGCTTCTTCCAGGCCTGAAGGGTCATTGCCTCCAGCTTGCGCCATATCTGGTCGTCCGCCACCCTTTCCACCCACTTGTTGGGCAACAAAATTGACCAAATCACCCGCTTTGATGCGTTTTGTCGTATCGTCAGTCACACCAGCCACTAAACTCACCTTGGAATCCGTGACTGTCGCCAGTATCAAGGCTGCGGTACCCAGTTTATTTTTCAATTGGTCAACGGTATCGCGTAAGGTTTTAGGGTCAACGCCTTCGAGTGATTTGGCGATAACCTTGATACCATCGATGGACTCGGCCTCATTAACCATATCTGAGCCGGCGCTGCTCGCCAGTTTGCCTTTAAGCTGTTCCAGTTCTTTTTCAAGTTTTCGCGTCTTATCCATCTGTAGAGTAAGTTTGGAATCAACTGACTCTATATCCGTTTTCAAGATTTCAGCGATTCGTTGCAGTTTCCTTTCTGCATTTTCTATCCAGTTCAAAGCGCCAACGCCAGTCACTGCTTCGATTCGTCGTATACCTGAAGCGGTACCTGATTCAGAAACTATTTTGAAGAAACCAATATCGCCGGCACGTTCTACATGCGTCCCGCCACAAAGTTCGCATGAAAAATCACCACCGATATTAAGTACACGAACGGTGTCTTCATATTTTTCCCCGAATAATGACATCGCACCAGACGCTTTAGCATTTTCGAGTGACATGACTTGAACCTGGGTTGCTTCGTTTTTCAGAATTTGTGAATTAACCAGTCGTTCAATTTCTTGTATCTGTTGTTTTGTTAATGGCTCGTTATGCGAAAAATCAAACCGCAATCGATCATCGGCAACAAGTGAACCCTTTTGCAGGACATGATCACCCAGTATCTCGCGTAATGCGGTATGTAATAAATGTGTAGCGGAATGATTACGCATGATGTCGATGCGTCGTTTCTGATCGACTGATGCACTGATAACATCACCAACATTGATATTGCCTGTTCTTAAAACGCCCAGGTGTATATGCGACTGCCCTTGTTTCTTGGTGTCTTCAACCTCAAAGAAAACATCGCCGGCAAACAATTCACCTTTATCACCAACTTGACCGCCAGACTGTGCGTAAAAAGGCGTTTCTAATAAAATTACACCGCCGACATCGCCTTGCTTTAAGGTTTTTACATTTCGACCATCCTGGTAAAGGGCGATAACGGTCGTATTTTGTTGCAAACGATCATAGCCGGAAAACGAACTAACCAGACTTTTATCAGCCTCAACCGAGACGCCGACATCAAACTTACTCGCTGCACGTGCGCGTTGGCGCTGTTCAGCCATCGCTTTATTAAACCCGTCCATATCGACCTTCAGGTTTTTCTCGCGCGCGATATCCGCAGTCAAATCGACCGGAAAACCATAAGTGTCGTAAAGACGAAAAACATCTTCGCCCTTGATAACGTCATCTTTCATTTTACCGGTAATATCTGAAAGCACTTTTAAACCTTGCTCCAGTGTTTCAGCAAAACGTTCCTCTTCACTTAATAAGACTCTTTCGATATTCGGTCTTGATTTAACTAACTCAGGATAAGCTTTACCCATCACGGCTTCGAGCGTCTCAACCAGTTTATAAAAGAACGCTTCTTTAAAACCGAGCTTATTACCATGGCGAATCGCACGCCGAATGATACGACGCAAGACATAACCACGGCCTTCATTGGAGGGAATAACCCCATCGGCGATCAGGAATGAACATGAACGAATATGGTCAGCCACTACCTGACTTGAAATAACATCAAGATTATCATTTTCAGCAAGGTCTTTTATCGCACGAATAATTTTTTCAAATAGCTCGATGTCATAATTATTGTGTACCTTTTGCATGACCGCAGTAATGCGTTCCAGACCCATGCCTGTGTCTACCGATGGGTGTGGAATGGGTTTGAGGGTTCCGTTTGCGTCACGATCATATTGAGTAAATACCAGATTCCAGATTTCAATATAACGATCCAGATCGGCATCTTTTGAACCCGGTGGTCCGCCAGGAATATCTTCACCATGATCGTAAAATATTTCACTGCAGGGCCCGCAGGGTCCTGTATCGCCCATGGACCAGAAATTATCTTTTTCTCCACAACGACTAAAACGATCCGGTGAAACACCGATTTCCTTTAACCAGATATCAGCCGCTTCATCATCATCTTCAAATACGGTGATCCAGAGTCTGGACTCCGGAATTTTTAATTCCCTGGTTAAATATTCCCAGGCATAGGCAATCGCTTCACGTTTGAAATAATCACCGAAACTGAAATTACCCAGCATTTCGAAAAAAGTATGATGGCGCGCTGTATAACCGACATTTTCCAGATCGTTATGCTTACCACCAGCGCGAACACAGCGTTGTGATGATGCTGCACGTTTGTAAGGTCTATTCTCTCTACCGATAAAGACATCTTTAAACTGCACCATCCCGGCATTGGTGAATAACAGCGTCGGATCATTGGCTGGCACCAACGAACTACTCGCGACTATTTCGTGATCTTTGGCTTTAAAAAAGTCTAGAAATGACTGACGAATCTCGTTACTGGTTTTCATTAATAGTTGTTATTTGAAAAGTTGATTAATAAGTTCACCGCTAAAACCGCGACTATATAAGAATCGTAACTGTTTTGCTTTCTTTTGGTAATCATCCGGTATCGACTGACCAAATTTTTTTATCCTGACTTCGCTGGCTAATGACAGCCAGTCACAGGATTCAGCAGTAAATACGTTATCAATCAAGTTTTGATCGACACCACGTTGTCTTAATTCCTGCTGAATCTTGATTGGTCCCTGCCCCATGCTAATTCGGTGATGAACAAAACTTTCAGTAAATCGCTCATCGTCCTGCAATCCTTCACTCGCCAGTTTATCGAGTAATTCTTCGATTAACGCTTCATCATTACAGCGTCGTGCAAGTTTATGTCGCAGTTCCTTGCGACTATGTTCACGTCTTGCCAGGAAGTCGCAAGCGCGTTGTAGGACTTCCTGGCGTTCTGTGCTCAGGCGATTACCTCTTCTTCATCAATCGCTTCCGGAGCAACGTCTTCCGCACTGACCGGAATGGATGGTAACAGTTTTTCCCTGATCAATGCCTCAATTTCCTGGGCCATTTCAGGGTTTTCTTTTAGATAATTACGCACATTATCCTTGCCCTGGCCGATTCGTTCATCACCATAACTATACCAGGCACCAGCCTTGTCTATCAGGTCCAGCTTGACGCCTAAATCGATGACTTCACCAAGTCGTGAAATTCCTTCGCCGTATAGTATGTCGAATTCTGCCTGTTTAAAGGGTGGTGCTATTTTGTTCTTAACCACTTTCACGCGTGTTTCATTGCCGACGACTTCATCACCTTTTTTGATAGCGCCTATTCTTCTAATATCCAGACGGACTGAGGCATAAAACTTTAACGCATTACCACCAGTGGTGGTCTCCGGACTACCAAACATAACGCCAATTTTCATACGAATCTGGTTAATAAAAATAACGCAACAATTGGCGCGCTTGATATTACCGGTTAACTTTCTCAAGGCTTGGGACATTAAACGGGCGGCTAGACCCATATGCGAATCACCCATCTCACCTTCGATCTCTGCTTTTGGCACTAATGCGGCCACCGAGTCGATAACGACAAGTTCAACAGCACCACTGCGTACTAACATGTCACAGATTTCCAACGCCTGTTCACCGGTATCAGGTTGAGAGACTAGAAGTTCATCGATATTGACACCGAGTTTCTCGGCATAAACCGGATCAAGCGCATGCTCCGCATCAATAAAGGCACAGGTTTTACCCTGTTTTTGAGCTTCAGCAATCGCCGACAAGGTTAATGTGGTTTTACCGGAAGACTCTGGCCCATAGATTTCAACGACACGGCCATAAGGTAATCCTCCTGCTCCCAATGCAACATCAAGGCCCAATGAACCGGTACTGACGGTCGGTATTTTTGCGACGGGTTGATCACCCATTTTCATCACAGAGCCTTTACCAAACTGCTTTTCAATCTGGCTCAGTGCCATTGATAATGCTTTTTTCTTGTCTTCTTCAACCTTGTCTGCGTTTGCCATGTTTGTTCTCCATTTATTCCCAAGTTAATAATCTGCAGCCATTCTCCGAACAGCTACCTTGGAAAGGACTATAGGCAATACATTTTTATATGTCAATACTTTTTATCACCTTTATATTTTATACTATGTAATATATTTTATTAAGATCTGGTTTGCTTTAGTATACTTTCCTTAATTCATTCATTTTTGGCACTATTTTGAAGCAAATGCTAAACGAAATTAAATGGGCGACACGTCAACGACTTCAATACATTGAATTGATGGCGTATTACACGGGGGTTGTGACACGGAGTGATGTTGCAAAGGCATTTGGAATCTCCGACGCAGCGGCAACCAAGGATCTAAAATTCTACGGTGATATTGCCCCTGAAAACCTGTTATACAAACACAATGTGTTTGGATTTGTTCCTACTGCTGCCTTTAAAGAGGTGTTCGCGGATTTATCGCCAGCAACGGTGTTACCCATGATTGAAGCCAATCTGACCGTGGTTGGTGGCCCAAATCAGGATAGTGCTGTCTTCGGAATAGCTGTTGATGGCCTGGCATTACCAAATAGACTGCCCGATAAATCAGTCTTGGCAGAGGTAACACGCGCCATCCATAACCGAAAAAAGCTGCAAGTTAGTTACCATTCACTATCACAAAGAACATCTGATAAAAAGAGGATTATCGAACCACATTCGCTGGCGAATACCGGTTTTCGTTGGCATGTTCGTGCTTATAATGAAGATACCTTTGATTTTCGCGATTTCGTCTTATCGCGATTTGAAGACGCGCAGTGTCTGGACAAAGCGGCTGAATCAGGTGCGCAATATGATGATGATTGGGTCGAAATTATAACCTTGAAACTTACTCCACATCCGAAACTGGATGAGAAAAATCGAAAGAGTCTACTCATTGACTATGGGAGTAATAATGATGTTATCGAAATAAAGATTCGGCGCGCCCTGATTGGCTATTTATTACAACAACTATCCGTTGATACAACAGAAGACCACTCGCTAAACCCCAACAAATATCAATTGATTGTTTTGAATAGAGACGAGATTGAGCCGTTTGCAAGTTGGGCATTTAATTAAAGGCTTAATGACCATTCTTTTATAGGGTGATACTCAACACCCGCATCCGTCGATTTAGAAACTATCAATGCAAAACTGGACACATTCCACTTGATGCTGAATTGCGACTCTAATGTCTTTTTACATTTAACCTTTCTGGCGATGGTGACATGTGGTTTATATACACGTTGATCCGGTTTCAACCCCTGTTGTTTGACACAGGTCTTAATCGATTTAACCAGGTTTAATAAAGGCGTTGGAATCTGTTTGGTACCGATCCATAAGTTCTGTGGCTTCTTCCACCAACCAATAGTAGTCAATTCCAGGCTGAAAGCGTTACCCCTTAATTTGCTAATTTCGTCGATTAAATTTTGACAGGTTTCGTCAGAGACTTCACCCAGAAACTCTAAGGTAATATGCAGGTTTGATTTTTTTACTCGTCTTATATCTTCATTTTTAAATTGTCGTGTAACGTTGTCGAGTTGTGTTCTTGTTTCTTCATCTGGCCAAAGAGCAAAAAATAATCTCGCCATAATGAATCGTTAATCGGCAAACTTTTGTAACATATCGATTAAACCCTGCATGGCTAACAAACAGGATTGCTCCCTGACTTTAATACGATCACCATCAAAGTGTATACGTGTGGTACTACCACCTTCGTTTCGCTTACACCAGGCAAAGCATACTGTACCGACAGGCTTTTCTTCAGTACCACCATCAGGACCTGCAATTCCGGTAATTGAAACACTGAAATCAGCATGGCTCTTTTCAAGCGCACCTTCCGCCATAGCCATAGCAGTTTCTTCACTGACCGCACCGAATTGTTCCAGCGTTTCTAATGACACCGATAACAATTCCTGTTTCGATTCATTAGAATACGTCACGTAACCACGTTCAAACCAGTTTGAACTTCCGGGGATTCGAGTAAGAATTTCGGCAAGACCACCACCAGTACAGGATTCAGCGGTGACTAGCCTGCTAGCTGTTTTTAAAAACAGCTCAGCGAGTTGCTCGGCTTGTTTGGTCGCGACATCACTCATGCCTTCTTTAACCTCTTCTTTCTAAAAAAGTTCTGGATTAATAAACGACTTTCATCCTCTAGCAAGCCTTTCTCTACTTCAACGTTGTGATTTAGTTCATCAGTTTGCAATAAGTTAAACACTGTTCCACAGGCACCTGTTTTAGGGTCTTCAACTGCATAAACCAGTTTCGCTAATCGCGCATGGATAATCGCACCCGCACACATTGTACAAGGTTCAAGCGTGACATACATCGTTGCGTGTGGAAGTCGATAATTGTTCATCATCTGTCCTGCGGTTCTTAATGCCATTATCTCGGCATGTGCTGAAGGATCATTAGATGAAATAGGTTGGTTCCAACCTTCACCGATTATTTGATCTTCATAAACTACAACCGCACCAACCGGCACTTCATCGTGTTCTTTTGCTTTTAGTGCTAGTTCGAAAGCACGTTGCATCCATTTAACATTTTCAGTCATGTGCTTTGCCAGGAACTATTCCCACTCAATCGTGGCTGGCGGTTTTCCTGAAATATCATAAGTAACGCGAGAGATACCATCAATCTCATTAATGATACGATTAGAGACTTTACCAAGAAAATCATACGGTAGATGCGCCCAATGTGCGGTCATGAAATCGATCGTAACGACTGCACGCAACGAAACGACATAATCATATTTACGACTATCGCCCATGACACCGACAGACTTAACGGGTAAGAAAACAACGAAGGCCTGACTGACTTCGTCATATAGATTATTAGCACGAAGTTCTTCAATGAATATATTATCGGCAAGACGCAATAGATCAGCATACTCTTTTTTCACTTCTCCCAGAATTCTTACTCCAAGGCCGGGGCCCGGAAAAGGATGTCGATAAACCATTGCTTTTGGCAAGCCGAGTTGTACTCCCAAACGGCGGACTTCATCTTTAAACAGTTCTCGCAGGGGCTCTATTAATTCCATTTTCATGGTGTCAGGCAGACCACCAACATTATGATGTGATTTTATGACATGCGCCTTGCCACTTTTAGCGCCTGCGGATTCGATCACATCAGGATAGATCGTCCCTTGTGCTAACCATTTCATATCGTCAAAGTCATTTGAATGTTCTTCAAATATCTTGATGAATTCACCACCGATAATTTTGCGTTTTGCTTCCGGATCTTCAACACCACTAAGTGCATCAAGAAAACGTTGTTCGGCATCTACTCGAATCACATTAATACCCATATGTTCGGCAAAGGTTTCCATCACCTGATCACCTTCGTGCAAACGCAATAAACCGTTATCGACAAACACACAGGTGAGTTGATCGCCAATTGCTTCATGCAATAGTGCCGCAACAACTGATGAATCTACGCCACCGGATAAGGCCAACAAGACTTTATCGTTACCGACTTGTTGTTTGACCCGTGCTATTGCATCTTCGACAATATTTTCTGTCGTCCAGAGAGAGTGACACGCTGATATCTCATGCAAAAATCGTTGCAGAATAGCCTGACCTTGCGTTGTGTGTGTTACTTCTGGATGAAACTGAAGACCATAAAAACCACGGTCTTCATCGGCCATACCGGCTACCGGCGCATTATCGGTGGAGGCGATGACCTTGAATCCATCAGGCAGGTCTTCGACACGATCACCATGACTCATCCAGACATTAAGTAAACCATGTCCTTCGTGATTAGCTTCATCCTGAATATCTTTCAACAGGTTTGAATGACCACGTGCCCTGATTTGTGCATAACCAAATTCACGTAGTGTTGATTTAGCGACCTTGCCGCCAAGCTGCTCGGCCATGGTTTGCATGCCATAACAAATACCAAGAACCGGAACGCCCATATTGAACACAAGATCAGGCGCTCTAACACCGTTGAGCATAGTGACAGATTCTGGCCCACCGGAAAGGATGATGGCATTCGGATGAAAGTCTTTAATAGACTGTTCATCCATATCAAAGCTATGGATCTCGCTATAGACACCCGCTTCACGGACACGTCTGGCTATAAGTTGAGTATATTGCGATCCAAAATCCAGGATCAGGATACGTTCGGAATGTATATCAGTCATTCAATCTTCTACTTGTTGGTTGATTAACGGCACGAGTTTTATGTTTGCAGTTCAGATACGTAAACTAAAATATTGTACATCGAACTTAAGAAGCTTTTATTTTCTATCTGTACATTAGGCTTTTAGTTTGACGCGTAACTGCTAAATTAAACGCGATAATTAGGCGGCTCTTTAGTAATGGTTACATCATGCACATGACTTTCTTTATAGCCCGCACTAGTAAGCCGGATAAATTTTGCTTTTTCCCGCAGTTCTTTCAATGTTGAACAACCGGTGTAACCCATAGCGGCACGTATACCACCGGTCATTTGATGTATTATTGCTGCTAGCGGTCCTTTATAAGGTACACGTCCCTCAATACCTTCCGGCACCAGTTTCTCAATCTCGTCATTCTCCTGGAAATATCGATCTGAAGATCCATGTTGTTGTGACATCGCCCCTAATGAGCCCATACCACGATAAGACTTATAAGAACGACCCTGATAAAGTTCGACTTCACCTGGCGCTTCTTCTGTTCCCGCAAACATTCCACCCATCATTGTACTGTGTGCGCCTGCAGCCAATGCTTTAGCAATATCACCTGAGTAGCGAACACCACCATCTGAAATAAGCGGCACGCCCTTACTTTTCAGGGCGGCAGCAATATTAGCCACAGCAGATATTTGAGGCATACCAACACCACTGACCACGCGTGTAGTACAGATAGATCCAGGACCAATGCCCACCTTAACGGCATCGGCGCCAGCATCAACCAGTGCAAGTGCAGCCTCTGCGGTCGCAATATTGCCACCAATAACCTGCGTGTCTTTGAAGTTTTGCTTAACCCACCTGACCATATCCAGAACACCTTTAGAATGACCATGCGCGGTGTCAACCACAATCACATCTACCCCGGCATCAACCAGATGTTGAACTCGTTCCATTGATGCTTCACCAACTCCCACTGCTGCTCCAACGCGCAGCCGTTCTGCAGTATCGATACAAGCGTTTGGAAACTCCGATGCTTTTTGCATGTCCTTTACCGTGATTAAACCGGCTAGTTGAAATTTATCAGTAACCACCAATACTTTTTCGATACGATGTTTATGTAATAATTCTCGTACCTGTTCCTTGCTCGCATTCTTCTTTACGGTAACCAGATTTTCCTTACGCGTCATAATATTGCGAACCGGATCATCTGTCTTTTTCTCAAAACGCAAATCCCGACTGGTCACAATACCCACGAGTTCATCACCATCAACAACCGGTACACCTGATATATTTTTTTCACGGGTTAAATCGATTACTTCCTGAATACTGGTGTAAGGACCTACTGTTAAGGGTTCTTTAATAACACCACTTTCATATTTCTTGACCCGTCTTACATTTTTGGCCTGCAATTCAGGACTCATGTTTTTATGAATAATACCGATACCACCCTCCTGTGCTAGCGCTATTGCAAGACCTGATTCAGTCACGGTATCCATCGCAGCGGATACAATAGGAACATTTAGAGTGATTTCGCGGGTTAACAACGTTTGTAATGAGACTTCTCGCGGTAAGACTTCAGAATAATCTGGAATTAATAAAACATCATCAAAGGTAAGCGCTTCTTCGGCAATAATCATGACAGGTCCATATGTTGAATTTGAAATAACCGCTAATTATAGTCTCAACTGAGTCAACGGCAAACTGTCTTCTGCTTTGTTTCAACATTCTTTTCGCTTAACATAAATATCATGGCATTAATCAACAGTAAATCACCTGATCCAGGCGATATATATACGATAAGTCGACTTAATCGTGAGGTTCGTAGCGTCCTTGAGGATGTTTTCCCC
>JBFIJV010000045.1:0-12019 GCA_041600575.1 Gammaproteobacteria bacterium
ATAAGCATATTTTGCAACCGCATTGACCAGGGACAAATGAGCTTCAGTTGTGCCGATACAGCCTCTTAACATTCCATTAAGTTTTAATGTGACAAACACGGCGTATTTTTTTTTGAGGACGGCATTATATTGTTCTGCCCTGGGTTCATAAGCACCGCCATTTTCGAGACCTTGTTCGATACTTTTTCTGAGAACTTCGAAAACGATTTTTTTATTTTCTTCGTCGAGTATGGTGTTTCCAAACAGTGCATAGGCACCATAACCAACAACACGATCTTTTGTTCCAGCAGTATCGCCCGAATTACGTAGATCAAGTGTATTAATGGTCATTTTTTTTTGCTGCGCGAGTTTTAATAATCCGCGTATTGGCATACAGCCACAAGCTTCATGTGGACCAATATTGACATAATCAAAGTTTTCAATCAGATCAGTTGTGTTGCTATCTTTTTTAAGTGCTGTTTCATAATCCAGAAAGTGACTCAGATCAGAACTGATTACGATCAAGGTTTCATTGCCACCCCATAATGCTTCCAGAACCGTTGCAACCTGTTCTGGTTCAGTATCACCGATAAGTAATGGAACCAGTTTGAAATCGTTTAATATTTTTTGTAGAAAAGGAATGTGTACTTCAAGGCTATGTTCTTGTTCATGCGCAGCATCTATATATTTTACATAAGGATATTTTTCCAAAAGCTGCAGAGCTTGCGTATCAATCGGAACATTTCCAAGTGGTGTAGCAAAATGGGTGTCAGATGCCAGAGCAATACCCTTAACGTACATTCTGTGCGCGGGTCCCAGCAAAATAACGCGGGAAATTTGAGTCCTTGATTTCTCGAGTGTTAAATAAACACTGGCCGCAATGTCACCTGAGTAAATGTAACCCGCATGGGGCGCAATGATTGCCTTGGGCGGGGTGATATCGATGGGTTTTTTAGCAAGAAATTCATCCAACATATTATTCAGTTCATTTACATCACGGGGGTAGAAACTTCCCGCGACTGCCGGCGGTCTAATCGATATACGGTGTTGTGTTGTTAAGTTTTCAGTCATGATGCTCGATAGACGTTTCGTTGTATAAATTATAGGACTAATATTATTGGAACGTGAATGAAATAAACAATTTATGACGATATATGGAAACAACCGTTAAAACAAAATACTGGCATACACTCGCAGATGGACGCGTGCAGTGTGATGTTTGTCCGCGCCAATGCAAGCTAAAGAATGGGCAACGTGGACTTTGTTTTGTGCGTGCCTGCGAAAATGAAGAAATTGTATTAACGACCTATGGTCGTTCCAGTGGTTTTTGTATTGATCCAATAGAAAAAAAGCCTCTAAATCATTTTTATCCCGGCTCCTCGGTCCTTTCATTTGGTACTGCCGGCTGTAATCTGGCGTGTAAGTTTTGTCAAAACTGGGATATCAGTAAGTCTCGCGAAATGGACACACTGGCTGATGCCGCAAGTCCAGAAACAATTGCATTATCTGCAAAAAATGCGAATTGTCGCAGTATTGCCTTTACTTATAATGACCCGGTTATTTTTCATGAATACGCAATTGATGTAGCCGCAGCGTGTCATGAACTGGATATAAAAACAGTTGCCGTCTCGGCAGGTTATGTTTGTCCAGAACCAAGAGCAGAATTCTACAAATATATCGATGCGGCGAATATTGATCTAAAGGCATTTACTGAAGATTTCTACCATCGTATTACGGGCAGTCATCTAGCCGCTGTATTAGAGACACTGTCTTATCTAAAGCGTGAGACTAATGTATGGTTTGAAATAACAAACCTGGTTATTCCAGGCGAAAATGATTCAGATAAGGAATTTAATCAAATGACTGAATGGATAGTGTCTGAATTAGGACCGGATGTACCACTGCATTTTTCTGCTTTCCATCCAGATTGGAAAATGCGTGATCATCCACATACACCGTTAGCAACATTACAAAGAGCGAGATCCATCGCGATCATGAATGGGTTGAAATATGTCTACACGGGTAACGTCCATGATCGGGAAGGTGACACCACTTATTGTGATGAATGTGGTGAAGAATTGATTGTTCGTGATTGGTATGAGATTAAGAGTTGCGTACTTGATGAATCAGGTATGTGTCCAAACTGTAATTCAGTTTGTGCTGGAGTTTTTGATCCAGGGCCCGGAAACTGGGGCTCCAAGCGTGTTCCTATCACCTTAAACCATTCCCGCTTATAGTAATTAAATCAATTGCATAAAGTGCCTTGAAAATGATCATGTAGCCCTGTACTATTCGCCACCTCTGATGCGGGGTGGAGCAGTCTGGCAGCTCGTCGGGCTCATAACCCGAAGGTCGCAGGTTCAAATCCTGCCCCCGCTACCAAGTTTAAATAATTATGTGTTTAATAATTTGAGATTTGTTTGACACATAAGTTAATAACATTGGCCCCTGATCAGGGGCTTTTTGTTATGTACGGTATAGAGATAGTAGAAATATGTCCGGGACGAGTTTTCGGACGACGATTTGCGGGTTTACTTCAATATAGCCTCGGCGTGTGGCGCACCGAATATAAACTGGCTATAATTGAAGCACGAATTTATAGTTTTTAATAAGTGGGCCTTGAGCCCACTTTTTGTTTGCGGTTCATGTGCTTATGTATAGACAAAATCAAGTCTTACTCGATTTACTCGAACCAGAAGTGGTTGCGTTAGGCTATGAATTATTAGGCATTGAGCTTAATCAAAATGGCAACGGTTCCGTTCTGCGCGTTTATATAGATAAGCCAGATGGAATAGTGGTTGAAGATTGTGTCCGAGTCAGTCACCAAATTGCCGGAGTGCTCGATGTCGAAGACCCCGTGCATGGTAATTATGAATTGGAAGTATCATCACCGGGTCTGGATAGACCGTTGTTTACTATAGAACAGATTAAAAAATTCATTGGTGAAACAGTGAAGTTGAAGTTATATGAAAAACATAATGGCAGAAAACGTTTTGTCGGTATTTTGAGTTCAGTTAATGACGAAGACATCGTGATTAACTGTGAAGATGAGGAATATAACGTGCCTTTCAGATTAATAGAACGCGCTCGTTTGGTTCCACAGTTTTGATTTTTAAACGGTAGAATAAATGAATAAAGAAATATTAATGGTTGTAGACGTTGTCAGTAACGAAAAAGGTGTTGCTAAAAGCATTATCTTTGAAGCAATTGAAGCGGCGTTAGCAAGTGCAACCAAAAAACGTAATCGAGAAGACATAGAGTCGCGTGTTAGCATTGATCGGGAAACCGGCGATTATAATACTTTTCGCTGCTGGGAAGTGGTGGATGATGAACCTGAATCACTCGAAGCGCCAACCAGGCAGATTCGTTTAAGTGATGCGAAGGAAAAAAATCCGGAAATTGAGATTGGGCAATTTATAGAAGAACCAATGTCTTCTGTTGAATTTGGTCGCATTGCCGCTCAGGCAGCCAAGCAGGTTATTGTGCAGAAGGTTCGGGAAGCTGAACGCGCTCAAGTCATTGATGCTTATGAGGACCGTGTTGGTGAAATGGTCAGTGGTGTTGTAAAACGTTCCGAGCGCAGTGGCATTATAATGGATCTTGGCAATAACGCTGAAG
Organism: Gammaproteobacteria bacterium; assembly: GCA_041600575.1. Lineage (GTDB taxonomy): Bacteria > Pseudomonadota > Gammaproteobacteria > Eutrophobiales > Eutrophobiaceae > UBA7359. The sequence goes on from JBFIJV010000045.1 coordinate 3,598, forward strand.
CATCTATCCCGCGAGAAGACTTGATACCGCGTGAAGCGGTTCGTCCGGGTGATCGTATTCGCGCTTATCTAAAAGAAGTTAAACCGGAAGTTACTCGTGGTCCGCAATTGTTTCTAAGCCGTACGGCACCTGAGCTTCTGATTGAGTTATTCAAGATCGAAGTGCCAGAAATCAACGAAGGCATGATCGATATTATCAATGGTGCCAGAGACCCTGGTGCTCGAGCCAAGATTGCCGTTAAAGCAAATGACCCACGTATAGATCCAATTGGCGCTTGTGTTGGTATGCGTGGCTCCAGAGTTCAAGCTGTTTCTAATGAATTGGGTGGCGAACGTGTCGATATTATCCTTTGGGATGAAAATCCGGCGCAATTTGTAATTAATGCAATGGCACCGGCAGAAGTCGCATCAATTATGGTTGATGAAGACGCCCATACAATGGATGTTGCTGTTGCTGAAGAGAATTTATCCCAGGCGATTGGTCGCGGTGGACAAAATGTCAAACTTGCCAGCGAGTTGACGGGCTGGGAATTGAATGTGATGTCGGTTGAACAGGCTGATGAAAAAAGTGAGGCTGAGGCCGAGACTTTACAGGCGATGTTTATGGAACACCTGGGTGTCGATGAAGAAGTTGCCATCATTCTGGTACAGGAAGGGTTTTCAAGTATTGAAGAAGTCGCTTATGTGCCGGAAAAGGAAATGTTGGCCATTGAAGAATTTGATGACGATTTAGTGAATGAATTACGTGAACGCGCTAAAGATATTATGTTGACGCGTGCTATTGCTAATGAAGAAAAGCTGGGTGATGAAAAGCCCGCTGACGATTTATTGGCTATGGACGGCATGGATAAAGCACTGGCCTATGAATTAGCCAGTAAAGGCGTGATTTGCATGGAAGATTTGGCAGAACAATCAGTGGATGAGTTAACGGATATAACCGGTATTGATAAAGACCGTGCAGGAGAATTAATTATGACTGCGCGTATACCCTGGTTTGAATCAGAAGAATCTAATAGTGAGAGTGTTAATTAATGCCGGAAGTTACGATCAGTGAGTTTGCAGCCGATGTAGGTGTCCCTGTTGAACGTATTCAGGAACAGTTGCTTGAAGCAGGTCTTTCCGAGAAGAAAGCGGATGAGGTCATAACCGATTCTGAAAAGTCAGAGTTATTAGCTTTTTTAAGAAAAAAACACGGTAAGGATGAAAGTTCCGAAACACGCAAAATCACGTTACGTCGCAAAACCGTAAGTGAGCTCAAAGTGCCTGTGGCCACTCAGGGCAGGGCAAAACCAAGATCAAAAACAGTTAACATTGAGTTTCGTAAACGTCGTACCTATGCAAAACGTGGCGATGTGGTTGAATCCTTGAAACAGGAAGAAGAGGCGACAAAGTTACTTGAAGAACAAGCGGCAGCTGAGTTGGAAAAACAACAAGCTGAGGTTGAAGCCGAAGCTCAAGCGAAAATTAAATCTGAAGCTGAAGTTATTGATATAAAAGATAATAAACCTGTTATTGAGGAATCACTTGAAGTCGTAGCAGACCTGAAAACACCCACAGAAGAAGCGCCGCAAGAAGCAGAAAAGGTAGCCACTGTTGAGGAAATAAAGCCTGCAGAGATAGAAGACAAAAAAGAAGCAGAAGCTGTTGTCGTTCCGCCTGTTGCTCCTGTTGTTAAAGAAGTAACTAAAGCGCCAAGTAATAAAGAGAAGTCTCGAAAAGAACAAGCACGTCATGGTCGACAAGAACTGCACGTTGCCACTAAAGGGTCTGGCAGACGTCGCAAAAAATCTCGAAGTACGCCTGTAATACAACAGTCCGGGAATAATCAACATGGATTTGAAAAACCTACGGCACCCGTAATTAAAGAAATTGCTATTCCTGAAAGTATTACCGTAGCCGAATTGGCTCAGCGCATGTCAGTTAAGGGTTCTGAAGTAGTTAAAGTGATGATGGGCCTGGGTAGTATGGCAACGATCAATCAGACGATTGATCAGGATACTGCCGGTATTGTTGTTGAAGAGATGGGTCATAAACCCAAGTTTCAAAAGGACAATGCGCTTGAAGAAGAGATGATCCAGGCAGCCCAACAGGGTGGTGAACAAGTTACACGCGCACCTGTGGTTACTATTATGGGTCATGTTGATCACGGCAAAACATCACTGCTCGATTATATTCGTCGTACGAAAGTTGCCGCTGGCGAAGCCGGTGGTATCACGCAGCATATTGGTGCCTATCGGGTTCATACCGATAACGGCGATATTACTTTTCTTGATACACCCGGACATGAAGCGTTTACTGCCATGCGTGCCCGCGGCGCGAAAGTAACGGATCTGGTTATTATTGTCGTTGCCGCTGATGACGGTGTCATGCCGCAGACTGAAGAAGCGGTTAAACACGCGAAAGCAGGTGGTGTGCCTATTATCATTGCTGTTAACAAGATTGATAAAGAGAATGCTGATCCTGAACGGGTTAAACAGGAATTATCCAAATATGAAGTCATCCCTGAGAGTTGGGGTGGCGATACTATATTCATCAATGTATCTGCACTAACCGGTGAAGGTGTCGATGATTTACTGGAAAGCGTTCTATTACAGACTGAGATTCTTGAATTGAAAGCAATAGAGTCTGGTCCTGCTTCAGGTGCTGTTATTGAATCGCGCCTTGATAAAGGACGCGGTCCGATTGCAAGTATCCTGGTCCAGAATGGCACCTTACAAAAAGGTGATGTCATTCTAAGTGGACATGAATTTGGTCGTGTTAGAGCCATGATCGATGATAGTGGTAATGAAGTGTTGTCTGCAGGTCCTTCAATGCCGGTAGAAGTACTCGGTTTATCTGGTACACCTAATGCCGGAGATGAAATGCTGGTCGTACCTGATGAAAAGAAAGCCAGAGAAATTGCCTTATTCAGACAAGGTAAATATCGAGAAACGAAGATGGCGCAGCAACATGCTTCTAAACTCGAAAACGTAATGAATCAAATGCAAGAAGGAGAGACTGCTTCACTCAACTTATTGATCAAAGCTGATGTGCAAGGTTCCTCTGAAGCTTTGGTGGATGCCTTATCCCGTCTTAGTAATGACGAAGTTAAAGTAAATATTATTAGTAGTGGTGTCGGTGGTATTACCGAGTCTGATATTAACCTCGCCATGGCATCGGGTGGTGTTGTCATCGGATTTAATGTCAGAGCAGATGCAAGCGCACGCAAGCTGGTTGATGCTGAAGGCATAGATTTACGCTATTACAGTATTATTTATGACGTGATAGATGACGTTAAAGCGGCGCTTAGCGGTATGCTTTCTCCTGAAATTCGAGAACAAATTACCGGTGTTGCCGAGGTTAGAGAGGTTTTCAGATCACCGAAGTTTGGCGATATTGCCGGCTGTATGGTTACAACAGGCCGCGTCAACAGGAATAATCCTATTCGAGTATTACGTGATAATGTCGTTATTTATGAAGGTGAACTTGAGTCCTTACGCCGATTTAAAGATGATGTTAACGAAGTTAAATCAGGCATGGATTGTGGCATCGGCGTGAAGAATTACAATGACGTACAGGCGGGCGATCAGATCGAAGTGTTCGAACGAATTAGCGTTGAACGTAAGATCTGATAACTAACCATGCCAAAGGAATTTGGGCGTAACCAACGCGTAGCCCAGTTTATTAAAGAAGAACTTTCTGTTCTTATTCAACGCGATTTTCCAATAAATGTGCATGGTATGATCACGCTAGTCAAGGTTGACCTGAGTACTGATCTTAAAAATGCAACGATCTATATCACCGCATTTAATCACAACACTACAACCGAAGAACTGGTTGCGACCATGAATGATCAGGCCGGTCATTTTCGGCATGAACTCTCACAAATGATGACGACCCGTGGTGTGCCATCGATACGGTTTAAATATGACGAGTCAATTGAACGTGCACAACGCCTGACCGATATTATAAATTCCGTTAGTAAAACCACTTCTGAAGATTCTGATGAGTAGATCAAGAAAAAAACGTGGTAGAGATATCAACGGCATTTTGGTGTTAGATAAGCCTGCAGGCATGAGTTCTAACGGTGCTTTGCAACATGTAAAGCGCCTATACAACGCAAATAAAGCGGGTCACACTGGCAACCTTGATGTCCCTGCAACAGGTTTATTACCGATCTGTTTAGGTGAAGCAACCAAAGTATCTGCTTATCTACTAGACTCTAGCAAAACTTATCGTGCGCGTTGTAAATTAGGTATAACGACGACGACGGGTGATGCTGAAGGTGAAGTTCTTAGCAAGCAAGCTGTGCCTGAAATCTCAGAATCTGAAATCAAGCAGGTATTTACGAAGTTTCTTGATGAAATAGAACAAGTTCCACCGATGTATTCTGCACTTAAACAGAATGGTAAGCGTTTATATGAACTTGCCTACAAAGGGATTGAAGTAGAACGACAACCAAGAAAAATTACTATACATAAAATAGAGCTGCTTGAGCTTGATAATGATGAATTTGAAATAGAGGTATTTTGTACTAAGGGTACTTATATAAGAACCCTGGCAGAAGATATCGGTAACGAGTTGGCTTGTGGTGCTCATATTTTAAGCTTACGCAGGCTAGGTGCCGGTCCTTTTCATGAGTCGCAGATGGTAACACCCGCACAGTTACAAGAGCTCGCTGAAACAGGTACTGAACAGCTAGATGATTTGTTATTACCGATGGATATGGCCTTGCTGGATTTTCCGGAAATACACCTGGCTGATGACGCTGCTTATTATCTTTGTCAGGGACAAACAGTCATGGCTCCGGGGTTACCCAAATCAGGCAGATTAAGAATTTATAATCATTCAGCACAATTTCTTGGTTTGGGTGAGGTTACAGAGGATGGTCGAGTCGCACCTAAGCGATTGATTAATAATATAGAAACAAGGATTAACGGATAAGGTGAAACAATTTGATGTTTCGCTTGTTACACAGCATAGGCGCGGGTACAATACGCGCGAATTTTGATATCAGTAGGTTTGCGGGAGTATTTGAATATGGCAATAAGTTGTGAACAGAAAGCAGGAATAGTTAAAGATTATCAGCGTGATACGAAAGACACCGGATCTCCGGAAGTCCAGGTCGCTTTGCTGACGTCTCGCATTACTGATCTGTCAGGACATTTTAAAGAACACAGTAAAGACCATCATTCAAGACAAGGTTTGTTGCGCATGATTAATCAGCGCCGCAAATTGCTTGATTATCTAAAAGGTAAAGATTTGAATCGCTATCGCGATTTGATCGGTCGTCTTGGTCTACGTAAATAATATTCTTTCTGGCATTTGCCATTGAAGAAATGATATCAATAAACCCGCTACTGCGGGTTTTAACGTTTTTATAATTTCAAAATCATCTTTAAATCAACATCAACATTTCTTGTTAGGGAAAATCCATGAGCGTGGTAACAAAAGAATTTCAGTTCGGTAACCAAAAAGTCACATTAGAAACAGGCAGAATCGCCAGACAGGCATCAGGTGCCGTAATGGTTAGTATGGGTGATACTGTATTACTCGTCACCTGTGTCGCCAAAAAGGAAGCCAGAGAAGGGCAAGACTTTTTTCCTTTAACGGTCGACTATCAGGAAAAGACCTATGCCGCAGGTAAAATACCTGGCGGCTTTTTTAAACGTGAAGGGCGACCGGCAGAAAAAGAAACATTAACCTGCCGTTTAATTGATCGTCCAATAAGACCATTATTTCCCAAGGGTTTCAAAAACGAAATTCAAATCATTGTGACAGTGATGTCACTTGATCCTGCTGTTGACCCGGACATTCCTGCCATTATTGGTGCGTCTGCAGCTATCAGCCTCTCAGGAGCCCCTTTCAGTGGTCCTGTCGGTGCTGCCCGCGTTGGTTATAAAGATGGACAATACGTACTTAATCCATCATTTAAGGATTTGGAAGATTCTCAGCTTGATCTTGTTGTAGCAGGTACCAGTACCTCTGTCTTGATGGTTGAATCAGAAGCGAAACAATTGTCTGAAGAGATAATGTTAGGCGCGGTGATGTATGGCCATGAACAGTTTCAGGTGGTCATTGAAAACATTAAAGCGCTGGCCGCCGATGCAAATACTAAAGCATGGGATTGGACTGCTCCTGATAAAGATGATGCACTTGAAAACGAGATTAAATCTCGTGCAGGTGATTTAGTCAGAGAAGCCTACAGCATCCAGGACAAGCTTGAGCGTAAAGAACGTTTAGGTGAGATCAAAAACGAAGTTATTGAAGCAATGACAGAAGGTGAAGAGCCACAATGGTCAGCCTCTACAATTGCTGCAGCAATAGAAGCATTGGAAAGTCATATAGTTCGTAGCAGCGTATTGGCCGGTGAAAACCGTATCGATGGTCGTGATTCAAAAACCATACGTCCCATCACTGTTGAAACTGGAATATTGCCAAGAGTACATGGTTCAGCCCTATTCACCCGTGGCGAAACACAGGCCATTGTTGTGACTACCCTGGGTACGCAACGCGATGCACAAATTATTGACGCAATAGAAGGTGAACGTAAGGATCCTTTTATGTTTCATTACAATTTCCCTCCATTTTGCGTCAATGAAACCGGTCGTGTCGGTTCACCAAAACGTCGTGAGATTGGTCATGGTCGTTTGGCGAAACGCGGAATTTTAGGTGTTATGCCAAACATGGATGAGTTTCCATACTCTATTCGTGTCGTCTCTGAAATTACAGAATCAAATGGTTCCAGTTCTATGGCATCAGTGTGTGGTAGCAGCCTGGCATTAATGGATGCCGGCGTTGAATTAGATGCCCCCGTTGCAGGTATTGCTATGGGTCTGATTAAAGAAGGCGATAAGTTCGTCGTTCTTTCAGACATCATGGGTGATGAAGATCATCTTGGCGATATGGACTTCAAGGTTGCAGGCTCTGAAAAAGGTATTACTGCATTACAGATGGATATCAAGATTGATGGTATTACTAAAGAGATCATGGAAGTGGCATTGCATCAAGCACAAGAAGGGCGTATTCATATTCTTGGCAAAATGAATGCAGTGTTATCCAGTCATAAGCAGGAAATGTCTGAATTTGCACCACGTATCACTACGATTAAGATTCATCCTGACAAGATTCGCGATGTTATTGGTAAAGGCGGTGCAACCATCCGCGCTATTACTGAAGAAACAGGTGCGACGATTGATATTGATGATGATGGTACCGTTAAGATTGCCGCAACGGACAAGGCTGCCGGTGATGCTGCTATGAAACGAGTAGAACAAATCACTGCAGATATTGAAGTAGGTAAGATTTACGAAGGTAAGGTTGCCAAGCTGATGGACTTTGGCGCTTTTGTAAATATTTTGCCGGGCAAAGATGGTTTGGTACACATCTCACAAATCTCTGAAGAACGTGTTGAGAATGTCAGCGATAAACTGAGTGAAGGCGATATGGTACAGGTCAAGGTACTTGAAGTTGATAGACAAGGCCGTGTTCGCCTTAGTATGAAGGCTGTGCATGAGGTAGCTGAATAAAGATATCTCATCTATAAGTTAAAACGAAAGGGGCTTTTAGCCCCTTTTTATTTACAGGAAGTAAAGTATGTTGCGAGAAGGCAGGACGCCTGAAGCGATTGTTTTAAGATCCATTTAACCCATTTCCATTTTCAAGACGTTCATAACTAATAACTGGTCATTAGACAGTGACCGGAGATAAACTTGATGCAATGGATAAAGATACGTCAGATGAGAGTCTAATGTTGGGCTATGCTGCTGGTGATGCTGTGGCGTTCGAGACCTTGTATCGGAGACATAAAGGCCCTGTCTATCGTTATATGTTAAAACTCTGTCGCCATGAAGCAGTTGCAGAAGAATTGTTTCAGGATGTGTGGATGAAGTTAATTAACGCCCGAGAGAGCTATGTCGCTTCAGCAAAATTCACAACCTGGCTTTATAAACTGGCACATAATCAGTTTATTGACCATTATCGAAAACAAACCGTCAGAATTGTAGAGGATCATTCCACTGACATTGATGATATGGAGCATGATCAGCAATCAAAAAGTAACCCGGAACAACAGGTGCAAGTTGAACAATCGATAGATCAATTTACGAAATTATTGGATGCATTGCCCAACGAACAACGCGAGGTCTTTTTATTAAAAGAAGAAGCGGGCATGAGTATCGCTGACATTGCAGAGACAATAGGCATTAATCATGAAGCAGCAAAAAGCCGTTTGCGCTATGCGATAACAAAATTACGTTCAGGCTTGAATCAAGAGTAAGTTATGGCTGACAACGAATCAGACGATAAAGAATTAAGCAGTTATCTGAATGGCAATTCAGAATTGTCGAATCGTTATCGCGCGTCAAATAAACAGGAACCACCTTCCGATCTGGATGCGGCCATTTTGTCATCTGCTAAAGAAGCAGTTAATGTGTCTAATGATA
>JBFIJV010000046.1:0-11741 GCA_041600575.1 Gammaproteobacteria bacterium
GCAGATCAATGGTGGAATCCAACTGGTGAATTTAAAACACTACACGATATAAACCCGACACGATTAGGCTTTGTAACGAAACATATCGCACTGAATAATTTACAGGTTCTGGATATCGGCTGTGGTGGCGGCATCTTTACTGAAGCTATGGCTCTACTGGGAGCTAATGTCACTGGTGTGGATGCCAGTAAAGAGAATATCGACATTGCAGTAAAACATGCTTCTGCTAATAAACTTGAAATTAACTATCTGGTTAGCACAGCAGAAACCTTTGCAGAGGAAAATATAAATAAGTTTGATGTTATAAGTTGTATGGAATTACTGGAACATGTGCCCGACCCCGTTTCTATAATTCAAGCTGCCAGCAAAATGATTAAACCTGGTGGGCATGTCTTTTTTTCAACCATCAATCGTAATATTAAAGCTTATCTGCTCGCCGTTATAACAGGCGAGTATCTGTTAAACCTGTTACCAAAAGGAACGCATCAATATGAAAAATTCATTCGTCCCTCTGAGTTAGTCAACTGGTGCAAACAACACAAACTCGAGATGAATGATTTAGTTGGAATGCAATACAATCCTTTATCGGGTCACTGTTCATTAAACTCACAACCGGATGTTAATTATCTGCTTGATACCATTGCTATAGACAAATGATAAATCACATACTTTTCGACCTCGACGGTACACTGGCGGACACTGCAGATGATCTGGCTAACGCGCTTAATGCTATTCGTCTAAAGCATAACTTGCCCAAATTACCCAAAGAGGTGATTCGTCCGACCGTATCCCTTGGGGGAAATGCTATGATCAAACTTGCGTTTGATCTTGAAGAAGGTAATGTCGGCTTCGACAGTATTCGTGATGAGTTCCTTAATCATTATCGTGCCAATATTGCCCGGGAAACTCGCCTGTTTGATGGGATGGAAGATGTTTTATTAGCCCTGGAAAAGGAAAATAAGCCCTGGGGAATTGTGACTAACAAATCTTCCTGGTTGACTGATCCGTTAATGGAGGCAATGTCACTCGATAAACGTGCCGCTTGTATTGTGAGTGGCGATACACTTGAACATCGTAAACCACACCCTGCCCCTATACTGCATGCGTGTAAACTAATGCGATCAAATCCAGCCAGCACGATCTATATAGGTGATGCACAACGTGATATCGAAGCAGGTCGTCGTGCCGGAACAAAAACACTGGTAGCACTTTATGGTTATATCGATGCGGATGATGATCCTGTTAGCTGGTGTGCTGATGGCATGATATCCAGTCCTCATGAAATTAATAACAAGCTAAGTGAACTCTGTAACTCATAATTCAACCACGCTTGATTACTGTATTAATAAAGCCATCCCTGATGGTTCTAATCTTTACTATGCGACACTGTTTGAATCCGCAAAAAACAAACATATTATTATCAGTCTACATGCCCTGCTCTATGAACTAACTGATATTATTCATGAGTGTTCAGACCCGGGGATCGCCAGAATAAAGCTTCACTGGTGGCAAGAAGAGATAGAAAGGTTATATCAACAGCAGCCACGCCATCCAGTCACCAGACAATTAATGCAGTGCCTTTCAATTGATCAGGCTTTAATAGCATCACTTAATTCTGTTATCGGAAAGTTTGATAACTTTATATTCATCGAACAGTTGGATTCTATAGATGACATTCTGTCCTTGTATGATTCAACCGCAGGTGAGATATGGCATCAATCTGAAATTCAGTTACAAGCCAGCACATCATCAAAATCAATGCGTGAACTGGGTTCGATCAATCAATTTATTCGTTGCTTACAACAACCAGGCACCTATATCACAGAGACACGCTGCATTATTCCGCAAGAGGTCATGCATCGAGTTGATTTATTTAATTCAGATGAAAAAGCGATGAAACAGTCAGAAGTTTTCTCGTCATTATTGATTGATTTACAGACCCGGCTTGAAAAAAATTATACTGATCTATTGGCGGACGACAACATCACGCTTAAACATGGTTTAATCTTGAATCGCCTGATGCTAAAGACCTGCGATGAAATTCTTGATGACGGCTGTAATTTATTAAATACCAATATTAGTTTGACACCGCTTCGGAAACTCTGGATTGCCTGGTGGACACATTTTGTTAATTGATATTATCCTTCATTAACTCTAAATCTTAATCTGACGCGTAAGCGTCTAAATAAATCAGCACCAAGATTGTCCGGCGTGAATATAAAATATTGTTTATTGTCGCCAAACCTCAATAAGATTATTGTCAATAATGGATGTACAAATAATGAATCATCTAATACCGCTCTGTGTACTTGACCATTAACTTGCCTTAACTGCCAATCATCATTAGCACTCAGAATTATTTCAGTTGTCTGTTTTTCAGAAAAACCGAGGCAATATTTATAAAATAGATAAACCAGTCCAAATATAGGGCAGGAACTCAGCAATAGTTTATACATCAATTCTAAACCGGTTAGCCAGGGTACGAAAATACAAAAAAAATGCACTATAACCAGCACCAATGCGACTATTGGAGAATATTTAATTGGCAATCTTAAAGTGGCTAAAAAAGGGTTTTGGCGACTGTCCATGACATAATTATTAATAGTTTGGAATCCTTCCAGATAAATTAAGATTCTAGCGTGATTTTTGTTCTAAATAACCTTAGAATTATGTTCTTGCGTTGCAGCATACAAAATGAAGTTCTCTTTTCACACGTTCATGAAATAAAATTAAGATGAGTAATAGTAAAAAAGCAGAAAACAAGAGACTTAATGATGGCACTACCCATCAACCGTCTGCGTCCAAACCAAAGGTCGGACCTAAAGAAATAGGTGGACCAAAAGGACCAGAACCTACTCGGTATGGTGACTGGGAGAAAAAGGGTCGCTGCATTGATTTTTAAAGAATTATAAAAACAGTTAAAACCAACATGACTTGTGTCTTCATCAAGTCGAATTAAAAATAATAATTAGAGGATATCAATTATGGAATCGGTGAAACGACCGTTATCACCCCATTTGCAAATCTATAAACCTCAATTGACATCGATATTATCGATTACTCACCGAGGTACTGGTGTCTTTCTTAGTTTAGGGGCGTTATTGCTAAGCTGCTGGTTGGTTGGACTTGCTTCGGGTGAAGTTGCATTTAACAATCTGCATCAACATATCACTGCCTGGTATGGAAAAATCATACTTATAGCATTTGTATTTTCACTTTATTTCCATCTGGCAAATGGCATTAGACATCTATTCTGGGATGTAGGTATGGGACTCGAGATTTCCACGACTTATAAATCAGGCTATGCCGTTCTCATTGCCAGCGTTATATTGACTATAGCGACCCTGTTCCTGGGAGGTGCGATATGAGTTTACAAAGCCCTCTGGGACGTGTGCGCGGTTTGGGTTCAGCCAAAGAAGGTGTACACCATTGGTGGTCGCAGCGTCTGACAGCCCTGGCATTAGTACCTCTTAGCCTATGGTTTATCTATTCACTGGTAGTCGTTACCGGTGCCGATTATACAACCGTTGTTGCATGGCTCTCAAATCCATTGCAGGCAGTGTTAATGCTGCTGTTTATAATCTCGCTCTATTACCATGCGGCACTGGGTGTGCAGGTAATTATTGAAGATTACATCGAACCAGAGTGGCAAAAAATTGCTTGTCTGATCCTGGTCAAATTTCTCGCATTGTTGGCAGGATTGAGCGCTGCAATTGCCGTGTTAAAGGTTTATTTAGGACTGTAAATAATAATGACAAATTCTTACGAAATTATTGAACATAAATACGATATCGTCGTGGTCGGTGCCGGTGGCGCCGGGCTTAGAGCCACGTTTGGTATGGCCGCTAAAGGCCTTAAAACGGCTTGTATCACCAAGGTATTTCCAACACGTAGCCATACGGTTGCGGCTCAGGGTGGTATGAGTGCCTCGCTGGGCAATATGGGCGAAGATGATTGGCGCTGGCACATGTATGACACAGTCAAAGGTTCAGACTGGTTAGGCGATCAGGATGCGATTGAATATATGTGTCGTGAAGCCGTCCCGGCAGTGATTGAACTCGAACACCAGGGTGTGCCCTTCTCCCGAACTGAAGAAGGTAAAATTTACCAACGTCCTTTTGGTGGTATGACAACAAATTATGGTGAAGGTACAGCACAACGTACCTGCGCTGCTGCCGACCGTACCGGCCACGCAATACTGCATACGCTTTATCAACAATCCTTAAAACATGAAGCAGAATTCTTTATCGAATATTTTGCTTTTGATCTGATTATGGACGACGAAGGTGTTTGTCGTGGCGTTATGGCCTGGAATCTTGAAGATGGCAAGATTCATCGTTTCCGCGCGCATCAGGTGGTACTCGCGACGGGTGGTTATGGACGGTCTTATTTCTCCGCAACCTCAGCACATACCTGTACCGGTGATGGTAATGGCATGGTGTTACGCGCTGGTTTACCGCTGCAGGATATGGAGTTCATCCAATTTCATCCAACCGGTATTTATGGCTCCGGCTGTTTAATTACTGAGGGCGTGCGTGGTGAAGGCGGTTATCTTACCAACTCAGAAGGTGAACGTTTCATGGAACGTTATGCGCCATCAGCAAAAGACCTGGCGTCAAGAGACGTTGTCAGTCGTTCCATGACCATAGAAATCCGTGAAGGACGTGGTGTCGGTAAGGATAAAGATCATATCCATCTTCATCTGGAGCACTTAGGTCCGGAAGTAATTAATGAACGTCTTCCAGGCATTGCTGAATCGGCCCATATCTTTGCCGGTGTTGATGTAACGAAAGAACCTATCCCGGTTATACCAACCGTGCATTACAACATGGGCGGCATTCAGACTAATTATCATGGACAGGTCGTTACTTTAAAGAATGGCGACCCGGATACAGTCGTTGAAGGATTGATGTCTATTGGTGAAGCGGCATGTGTATCAGTTCATGGTGCCAATCGTTTAGGCTCCAACTCATTACTCGACTTGATTGTGTTTGGTCGTTCTGCTGCAAATTATTGTGCTGAAAATATTAAACCGGGACAAGCGCATAAATCGATACCGAATGCAGGTCAGGAAGGTCTGGATCGTCTCGATAAGCTACGACACAACAAGGGTTCAATCAAGACCGCAGAGATACGTAATAACATGCAACGTACTATGCAAAATGACGCTGCTGTATTCCGTACCGGCGAAACCCTGAAACAAGGTATCGATAAAATGGCTGACATCTGGGACTCCTATTCACAGATAAAAATTGACGATAAAAGTATGGTCTGGAATACCGATCTGGTTGAAGCACTGGAACTCGACAATCTTTTGCGTTGCGCCATGGTTAGCATCCATTCTGCTTACAACCGCCAGGAAAGCCGTGGTGGTCATGCACGAGAAGACTTTCCCGAACGCGATGATGAGAACTGGATGAAACACACATTGGCCTCATTCAATGACAAAGGTGAAGTCAGCTTCGAGTATCGACCAGTACATATGTTTACACTGACTGACGAAGTTGAAGTGTTCCCACCCAAGAAACGTGTCTATTAAATAATTAGAGAACCACTATGGCTGAATTTACATTACCTAAAAATTCTAAAGTTAAACTCGGTAAAACCTTTGCTAACGCTGAAGGCGCTTCGAATAAAAAAACGTTCCGGGTTTATCGTTGGGAACCTGACTCAGGTGAAAACCCGAGACTCGACTCGTATGAGATCAATCTGGATAACTGCGGCCCGATGGTATTAGACGCAATTATTTATATCAAAAATGAAATCGATTCAACCCTGACCTTTCGCCGCTCTTGCCGTGAAGGTATTTGTGGATCCTGCGCCATGAATATTGGCGGCACGAATACGCTGGCCTGCACCAAGGCCATTGATGAGTTTGATGGTGATGTTGCCATCTATCCACTACCGCATATGCCTGTGATTAAGGACCTGGTACCGGACTTGACCCACTTTTATGCACAATACGCATCAATTAAGCCCTGGATGCAGACCCAATCAGCTCTTCCACCTGATGCAGAGCGACTTCAATCAAAAGAAGAACGTGAAAAACTGGATGGTCTGTACGAATGTATTCTTTGCGCCTGTTGTTCGACCAGTTGTCCGAGTTACTGGTGGAATAGTGACCGCTATCTGGGTCCTGCTATTTTATTGCAGGCCTATCGCTGGATAGTCGATAGCCGTGATGAATACACTGGCGAACGCCTGGATGATCTGGAAGATCCATTCCGTTTATATCGTTGTCATACCATCATGAATTGTACCAACACGTGCCCGAAAGGATTGAATCCGGCAAAAGCGATCGCCGAGATCAAAAAACTAATGGTGTCTCGTACCGTTTAAATGGAAGCTGAGCGCTCCCGCCTTCTCTGGCGTTGTCGGCGTGGAATACGGGAAATGGATATTATCTTGACTGAGTTTCTCGAGCAGTCTTATGACGCACTTGCTGATGAAGATAAAAAAGCATTTGTACAACTATTGGATGAACCTGATCTGGATATTCTCAACTGGATAATGGGCAAAGGTGAACCGGATAACATTGCCTTAAAAAACATCATTAGACTTATCTGTCAATCCAGACACATAGACTGACCCGCAATTATGCAAGACACCTGGCAAGCCTTCCTGTTACAACAGGGCGCAACAATACAAGATGATATTATTGACCTGGATACTTCTGGTCTCAACATCCGAGGAACGCCTTTAATCTCTCCTCTGGCCGACTTTGCAATGTTAGCAGTCGAAGGTAACGATCGGCATGTATTTTTACATGGTCAACTCATCAATGATCTAAATCTGATCGATAAACCAGCCGCGCAACTTTCTGCATGGTGTAATCCTAAAGGCCAACTGATAACAAACTTGCTGGTTATTAATACCGGTACAAGTTATCTATTAATATTCAAACAAGCGTTAAAAGAGTTTGTACAAAAAAGACTCACGATGTTCGTCATGCGTTCCGATGTAACGATAACTGACATTTCAGAGTCATCGCCTTTGCTTGGTCTTGCTAATACAAACGATCTCTCTTTATTGGACAAAAATATTACAACCGCCCCAGGGGCAGTTTATGCATTTGATGGGTTAATAATCATTTCCCACCCTGATGGCTCTGGCCGTCACCTGCTTACCGGCAGCGTAGAAGCATTAATCAATAAACTAAACGTACTCAAGAATCAGTTTATGATGACCGGTAGTTCGATATGGAATCTATTGGATATCCTGGCTGGTCTACCCTGGATAACATCAGCAACGCAGGAACAGTTTTTACCACAGCTGCTGAACCTCGATGCACTCAAAGGCTTAAGTTACAAAAAAGGTTGTTACCCGGGACAGGAAGTCATTGCACGTTTACATTTTCGTGGGCAAGTAAAAAAACGATTGCGACTGATCTCAACAGATCAATCATTAACTCCAGGCAGCAATCTCTATTTAAAGGATTCAGAAAGTAAAGTTGGAACTGTTATCAATTCAGAGTACGACACTGATGGCTTAAATTATGCCTTGGCGGTTATAGAATTAGATAAAATCAATGAACCACTATTTACTGATACGCAAAGCGATCATCAAGTTTCAATCAGGGAACTCCCCTATGCTATCGACGCGTGAAGGGAAAATAGAATTACCTGCCGAATGGCAAACACAATCAGGTATTCTCCTGACCTGGCCACACTCTGAAAGTGACTGGAAAGATACCCTCGACGAAATAGGCGCAGTTTATCTTGATATGTGCAAGGCCATTAGCCAATACGAAAAATTATTAATCGTCTGTTACGACGAGCAGCATAAAAAATTGATAGAAAACTTATTTAATGACAGTGCAATAGCAAAAGATGCTTATCATCTATGCGTATGCAAGACCAACGACACCTGGTGCAGGGATTACGGTCCGATCACCGTTCGCTGCAATGGGAAACTGCAATTACAAAACTTCATCTTTAATAGCTGGGGCAATAAATATAATTCCAATCTGGATAATATGATCTCTACACAACTTTATAAAGAAGGTTGGTTTGGTGACAATGAATTTATAGATTGTGATTTTATCCTCGAAGGTGGCAGTGTTGAGACAGATGGTCATGGCACTATCCTGACGACCTCACATTGTTTATTGAAACGTCATCCCGATAAAAGCAAGGCTGCGGTTGAAGCGTTACTGAAAAAATTTCTCGGTGCCAACACAGTTCATTGGTTGGACCACGGTGGTCTAAGTGGTGATGATACTGACAGTCATATTGATAATCTCGCCCGTTTTGTTGATCGAGACACTATTGTCTATTGTGCTTGTGATGATAAAAGCAATCCTGATTATGATTCACTTAAGCAGATGGAAGCAGAATTAAAGGCGTTAAAACGAGCTGATGGTCAAGCTTATAAGTTGCAACCAATCCTCATGCCAACGAATGTTGAACATGCCGGACAAAAACTGCCGGCATCTTATGCAAATTTTCTAATCATCAATCAGGCCGTATTGGTTCCAGTTTATAATGTGCCACAGGATAAATATGCTCTGGAAATTTTGCAGCAGTGTTTCCCGGAACGACGTATTATTGGGATTAACTCAATGGCAATGATTAAACAATTTGGCAGTCTGCATTGCGCCACCATGCAACTGCCAGCCGGGGTGTTACATTAATGAGCAAGATAAAAGCCGCTATTGTTCAACATGCTTGTAGTGACAACTATGAAGCAAACCTGAAAGCCGGTATCAATGGTATCGAAAAGGCAGCCGCACAAGGTGCAGACCTCGTATTGCTACCTGAACTGAGCATGTCGACTTATTTTTGTATTACCGAAGATCCAAACAATTACGATTTGGCCGAACCTATTCCTGGTAAAACGACTGAAGCATTACAAGCTGCTGCGAAACAGAATCATATTATTATCGTTGCTACTGTTTTCGAAAAACGCGCTAAAGGTCTCTATCACAATACAGCAATAGTCATTGAAAAAGATGGTGGTCTCGCAGGTATCTATAGAAAGATGCATATCCCGGACGACCCGGGTTTTTATGAAAAATATTATTTCACTCCCGGTGATCAAGGTTTCATACCAATTGATACCTCCATTGGTCGTTTAGGTGTTTTGATTTGTTGGGATCAATGGTATCCCGAAGCAGCAAGAATCATGGCGCTATCCGGTGCCGAATTACTCTTGTTCCCCAGTGCCATTGGTTGGGAACCGGCTGAAACAGAACAGGAAAAAATACGGCAACGTAATGCCTGGATAACGATTCAAAAATCACATGCGATTGCCAATAACCTGCCCGTTATTGTCAGTAACCGAATTGGTCTGGAAGATCTGGAAGGTGGCGATGACAATGCCACGCAGTTCTGGGGCTCAAGCTTCATCGCTGGACAACAGGGTGAAACACTCGCCAAGGCTACACCCGAAGACGACTGCGTTATTATTGCTGAAATAGATCTGGATAAAACAGAACAGACAAGACGTATCTGGCCCTATTTTCGTGACCGACGTATCGAACACTATCAAGGCATCTTGCAACGACATATTGATGATAAAAAATAATCATCATTAAGGAAGTTCATTCATCAGCACACAAAAAATTATTAACAGCGAGTTTAAACCTGCATGGTGGTGCCATAATCGCCATCTGCAATCGATGTTTTCCAATCTGTTTTATAAACCTGCCCAGCTAAAAACAAATAACGAACAATTTGAATTACCCGATGGTGATTTCATTGATCTGGTCTGGACTGAAGAAAAAGACAGCGGACCATTGATCATCTTATTGCATGGACTTGAGGGTTCTATAGATTCACCTTACGTCAATGGTATTTTAAAAACCATCAACGCCTGTGGCTGGCAAGGTGTGCTTATGCAATTTCGCGGTTGCAGCGGTCGCCATAACCGACTGGATCGTAGCTATCATTCCGGAGATACCAGCGATATCAACACACTCGCCACCGAATTAAAATCACGTTACCCAGGTCGCATGCTGGCAGCGATAGGCGTTTCGCTGGGTGGAAATGTACTTATTAAATATCTCGGCGAACAAGGTAACAGTTCACCTTTTAAGGCGGCTATGGCGATTTCAATTCCGTTTGATCTCAGCAACTGCGCGACAGTATTGAAAACCGGTTTCTCCAGAATTTACCAACGCTATTTAATAAACAGCCTCGGTGAAAAAGTACGTGACAAATTTAAAGACAGGCCCGCACCAATTGACTTAAGTAAACTGGATGAATGGACCGATTTCTTTTTATTCGATGACAACGTCACCGCACCATTGCACGGATTCAAAAATGTCGATGACTACTACACCAAATCAAGTTGTAAACAATTTCTCAAATACATCACCACACCGACATTGATCTTGCATAGCAAAGATGACCCCTTCATGAACGAAGCAGCACTTCCAACCGAAAAAGAATTATCCCCGAGTGTCACCCTGGAACTTACAGAACACGGCGGCCATGTCGGCTTTATTTATGGTAGTTCACCAATTAATCTTAAATATTGGAGTCAAAAGAGAATCGTTGAGTTTTTTGGATCTCAGTTTAATCGTACTCCAACTTGACTAATCGCAATCATGTAAATACATTATATGTATGATTAAATTCGAGTGGGATGCACGGAAAGCAACAAAATCTGAACTTAAATTCTACACTGAGCAGAAATCATGAAAAAAAGAATACGACCTATCAAAATTAAAATCCCGTAAAAATCCATTTGCTTCCAAATTAAAAAAGCAAGTCACAATACGGATGGGAACAGATGTGGTTGATTATTTTAAAGACATGTCTGAAGAAACAGGTATTCCCTATCAAAGTCTAATAAACCTTTACTTACGTGATTGCATGGCCAAACATCGAAAAATTGACACATCATGGAAATCAGCTTAATAAAGATAAAATGACTGATTTAAAAAATTTGGCCATATATAAGAGTCAGCCATTAACTTCGATGATATTTCAAAACTGGAGGGGTAAATACGAGCGGAACTGGAAATTTATAACACACCAAATGGTGAAATTCGCTTGTTATATCTACCACATCTATCCACGTGGACACTTTTCACAAGCAAAAAATCCCCACCCAATATGCCGAGTATCATTGAGGCAGCAACAAATGGTCTTTAACAACGCACTCATTAGAGCGAAGGAGTTAGGCGGTTAATACCGTGATACGTTGCCAAAGGCGAAATCATAATTTAAAAAGAAATAATTAAATTGAATATACTAGATTCCCGCGCAAGCGGGAATGACGAAAGTTACCCAAACCTGGGCAAGACATAAACCAATGCCATTGGTATTGAAACAATGCTAAATGCATTCCCAAATAAAACCATTGCAGCAACCTTGGCGGGTTCCTGGTCATAATGTTCAGCAAACATAAAATTCATTACTGCAGGAGGTAGTGCGCCAAACAAAAATAACGCGCCTTGTTCCATTCGTGATAATTCTAACCATGGGCTGATCAATAACACGATTGCAATACCACAAACCGGTGCTAATAAAGCGCCTAACATTCCCAGTTTCCACTGCGATAATTTCATATCGACCAGTCGTACACCGAGGGCGAATAACATTAACGGCACACAAACATTACCCAACATCCTGATCGGCTCAAGCAATGTAGTGGATATCTCAACTTTTAATAAACTTAACGTCATTGCTATCAACACAGTCATTATCATCGGCGTCGTTATCACCCTAACCAGGCTTGCTTGTTTATTGAGCCAATAGTTAACAATCGTGATGTGAAAGAAATTACAGACAACA
>JBFIJV010000047.1:0-11440 GCA_041600575.1 Gammaproteobacteria bacterium
CGTGGATAATTATCTGCTAATGAACTGTAGGCGTTACCACCCATAGAGATAAAATAATCTTTTCCAACAGCACTGGTTTCTATGCTTGCTGCAAAAAAACCCGAGGTGAATAAAGCAATATCACCGAGTTTCCTCAGGTGCGCATTTTTTTCTTCGGGAGATAATGCATCAACTGCATCTTTATAAATAAAGGCAAGTGGTTTTGAAGAACGACCTGATAAACTTTCTTCATATATATTTTCGGAAAGTGTGAAAGAGGTAAGCAAATTTACAATATAAACAAGGGTTTCTTCTTTTGGATAAATACTCTGGTGTGATATCGCATCATGAATTGCATCATGAAAGTATTCATTCACATTTAGATTAGTAATTAAATCAGCATTATCAATCGAGCGTGTCATTACTACCTCCTTTCTCGATACCAATCAGCTTTAAACCGATAACTGAAACTATTTATCGGCTATGAATTGAATCTAGTTAGGAACATAGCAAATATATTAAGTGTAAGGGAAGTTAGCACTCTCGATGCGGTGCTGATAATTGAACCACTACATACATGTCAGCAGCGTGTGATCAATATAAAAAAGAAAACCCGCATAAAGCGGGTCTTCTTAAGAACTACTATGGTGCGAAAAAAATTACATCATTCCACCCATTCCGCCCATACCACCCATATCAGGCATACCACCACCACCGTGGCCATGGTCTTCCTGTGGTATTTCAGCAATCATAACTTCTGTTGTTAACAACAGACTAGCTACTGATGCTGCGTTTTGTAACGCTGAACGAGATACCTTGGTTGGATCCAGAATACCCATTTCGATCATGTCACCGAACTCGCCGCTTGCCGCGTTGTAACCATAGTTACCTTTACCTTCTGCAACCTTATTCAGGATGACAGAGGCTTCATCACCGGCATTGGTAACGATTTGACGTAATGGTTCTTCGAGGGCACGTTTCAGGATATCGACCCCGATCTGTTGATCGTGATTGTCACCTTTCACTTTGGAAACAGCAGCCAAAGTACGAAGTAACGCAACACCACCACCAGGTACCACACCTTCTTCAACAGCGGCACGGGTTGAATGTAATGCGTCTTCAACACGAGCTTTCTTTTCCTTCATTTCGATCTCGGTAGCAGCACCAACTTTGATAACTGCAACACCGCCAGCGAGTTTAGCAACACGCTCTTGTAATTTTTCACGATCGTAATCGGAAGTTGAATCTTCAACCTGTTGACGAATCTGCTTAACACGACCTTCAATGTCTACGGTCTTACCTTCACCATCAATAATTGTGGTGTTCTCTTTGGTAATCTGAACACGTTTTGCACCGCCCAGATCTTCCAGAGTTGCTTTTTCAAGACTCAAACCAACTTCTTCAGAGATTACTGTACCACCACTCAGGATAGCGAGATCTTCAAGCATTGCTTTACGACGATCACCAAAACCCGGGGCTTTAACAGCAGCAACCTTAACGATACCGCGCATGTTGTTAACAACCAGCGTTGCTAAAGCTTCACCTTCAATGTCTTCTGCAACAATTAATAAAGGCTTACCGGCTTTGGCAACACCTTCAAGAATCGGTAACAAGTCACGAACGTTAGAGATCTTCTTGTCAAAAAGCAGAATGTAAGGACTTTCCAGCTCGACACTCATGGTCTGCTGGTCATTGATGAAGTAAGGAGAAAGGTAACCACGATCAAATTGCATACCTTCAACAACATCCAGTTCATTTTCGAGACCGGAACCTTCTTCTACAGTGATAACACCTTCTTTACCTACTTTTTCCATTGCTTCTGCAATGATAGTACCGATGTTCTCATCAGAGTTGGCAGAGATTGTACCAACCTGTGCGATGGCTTTGCTGTCTTCGCAAGGTTTTGACAGTTCCTTTAACTCTTCAACTGCAACTAATACTGCCTTATCGATACCACGTTTGATATCCATAGGATTGGTACCAGCGGTAACAGCTTTCAAACCTTCACGTACGATGGCTTGAGCCAATACGGTAGCGGTAGTTGTACCGTCACCAGCGATATCAGAGGTCTTGGAAGCAACTTCCTTCACCATCTGTGCGCCCATGTTTTCGAACTTGTCTTCAAGTTCAATTTCTTTTGCTACTGAAACACCATCTTTAGTTACGGTTGGAGCACCAAAGCTCTTGTCCAGAATTACATTACGGCCTTTAGGGCCGAGCGTTTGCTTAACAGCATTCGCAAGGACATTTACACCCTTCGCCATACGCGAACGTGCATCGTCCGAAAATTTTACTTCTTTTGCAGCCATGATAATTGCCTCCTAAAAGGGATCTGACTATTAAAAATTTGTGTGTTACTCAATTACACCCATGATGTCGTCTTCGCGCAGAACGAGGTAATCCTCACCACTGACTTTAACTTCAGTACCGGAGTACTTGCCAAACAGCACTTTGTCACCCTTTTTAAGATCCAGGGCACGGAGTTCACCGTTATCCAGTAATTTGCCATTGCCTACAGCAATAACTTCACCTTCTACTGGCTTTTCTGTTGCTGAATCAGGAATAACAATCCCGCCTGGGGATGATTATTCCTCTTCCACACGTTTCACAATCACACGATCATGTAATGGTCGGATATTCATTGAAGCTAACCTCCTTAATTCCTAACCTGTTGATTTTTCTAGAGAGCCAACAGAATTGTTAGCACTCTTATTTGGTGAGTGCTAATATAGTCGAAATTTACATTCTGTCAACAGCAGATATAAATTTTTACTATTGATTGAAGACCAAATAAACGAGGTGCTGCGTCATCACGCGCTAGCCCATATGGTGCGTTCTGTTATAATGCCGCGCTTTTACTCAACGGTGGGCAACTATTTGAATTTGTCTGCCTTTATAAATTGAATGACATGATCGATTACAACCTTACACACCTGAAACAGCTCGAAGCGGAAAGCATCCATATCATCCGAGAAGTGGCGGCTGAATTCGAAAAACCAGTGATGCTTTATTCCATAGGCAAAGATTCAGCTGTCATGCTGCAATTAGCCTTGAAGGCGTTTGCTCCTGGCAAACTACCTTTCCCATTGTTACATGTGGATACCACCTGGAAATTCCGTGAAATGATTAGCTTCCGGGACGAATTGGCAAAAAACCTGGGGTTGGATTTGATCGTTTACACTAATCAGGACGGCGTGAAGGCAGGAGTTGGACCATTTACTCACGGCAGTAAAAAACATACCGACATTATGAAGACTGATGCACTAAAGCAAGCTTTGAGCAAATACAAATTTGATGCGGCTTTTGGTGGTGCGCGACGTGATGAAGAAAAATCTCGAGCCAAGGAACGCGTTTACTCTTTCCGTGATAAGAATCATCGCTGGGACCCGAAGAATCAACGACCTGAATTATGGAATATCTACAACGGCAAGGTAGATAAAGGTGAAAGTATCCGTGTATTTCCCTTATCTAACTGGACAGAGCTCGACATTTGGCAATATATCCACATGGAAAATATACCTATTGTGCCCTTGTACTTAGCTAAAGAACGGCCTGTAGTGAAACGTGATGGTACCTATATCATGGTTGATGATGATCGTATGCAATTGGAGCCCGGTGAAGAAATTGAACACAAAATGGTGCGTTTTCGCACATTAGGTTGCTATCCATTAACTGGCGCTGTTGAATCAACCGCAACTACCTTACCTGAAATTATTCAGGAGATGTTATTAGCAACAACCTCTGAACGACAAGGGCGTGTTATTGACTACGACCAAGCGGGTTCTATGGAAGAAAAGAAGCGGGAAGGATATTTCTGATGTCACATCAATCTGAACTCATTAGTACTGACATTGATACTTATTTGGAACAGCATGAGAAGAAAGAGCTGTTACGTCTACTCACCTGCGGCAGTGTTGATGATGGCAAAAGCACGCTGATTGGCAGGTTGCTGCATGATTCAAAAATGATCTATGAAGATCAGTTAGCTGCAGTTACCGCCGATAGCGTTAAGTCCGGCACAACCGGTAAAGAAGTCGACCTGGCTTTGTTAGTCGATGGCTTGCAGGCAGAACGCGAGCAAGGCATTACTATTGATGTCGCCTACCGCTATTTCTCGACCGCCAAACGCAAATTTATCATTGCCGATACACCAGGACATGAGCAATACACGCGTAACATGGCAACCGGCGCCTCTACCTGCGACCTGGCAGTGATCCTGATCGATGCTCGATACGGGGTGCAGGTTCAAACCCGTCGCCACAGTATTATTTCTTCTTTGCTTGGGCTGAAACATATCATCGTGGCCATCAACAAAATGGATCTGGTTGATTACGATGAGTCCGTTTATAACAAGATTAAAAATGATTATCTCAACTTCATCTCTAAAATGGATCGGATTGATATCAAGTTCATCCCGATCTCTGCGTTAAAAGGTGAAAATGTTGTTAACCAGAGCACTGAAATGCCTTGGTATCAGGGCCAACCCTTGATGCAAATACTGGAAAATGTCGAAATAGTTAATGATAGAAATTTCGAGGACATGCGCTTTCCCGTGCAGTATGTTAATCGCCCCAATCTGAACTTTCGTGGTTATTGCGGCACGATGGCGGGCGGAGTAGTGCGCCCAGGAGATGAAATAACCGTGCTGCCTTCCGGCAAAACCAGCAGCATCAAATCTATCGTTAGCTATGAAGGCGAACTGGAACAAGCATTCCCGCCGATGGCGATCACACTCACATTAAATGATGAAATCGATGCGAGCCGTGGCGACATGATCACCCATTCAGATAATCAGGCTTCGATAAGCAATAAATTTGAAGCTAATATCGTCTGGATGACCGAACAGGCATTGACCGTCGGGAAACAGTATTATCTCAAGTTAGCAACTAAAACCATCACCGGCTCAATTTCAAATATACATCATCGCATTGATGTGAATTCTTTGGAAAAATCGACAGCAGATGAACTGCATTTAAATGAAATAGGTCACTGCGACGTTACTCTGAACACACCGGTTGCTTTTGATGCCTATCGTCTATGTAAAGGTACTGGCGCATTCATCATCATTGATCGTCTCAGCAATGTGACGGTCGGTGCCGGCATGATCACCGGCACAACAGATGCTGCCTCAACGCACCCGGTAAGTATGGATGAACGCATCGCCCGTTATGGTCAACACGCCTTTACTGCCTGGCTGACCGGAACAAAACAGATAGATACTGCACAGGAATTGGAACGCCGGCTATTTGATAGTGGCCATGCCTGTATTGTGCTTAATCAGGATGAGATCACCGGTAATATAGAAGATATCGTTCGATTATTTAATCAGGCCGGCCTAATCTGTCTCTGCTGCGTAACTGATGCGACTGAGAACAGTCAGATCAATAGTGCTACATTCAATTGTGATAGTGACTCTGTTACAGACATCTTGAGTCAGATCAGTGACAAGGCGCAGCTACGTTAGTACACTGTTTATGATGATGCTTTATGGAATTATCCAGATCCAGAAATTAAGATCGAGTAATGACACAAGATTAATGGAGGAAAACCATGTCAGATGCAAAAACAGTAGAAGCAGCAGATCCGACTAAAAAAACTTCCGAAATTACCGGGCCTGTTGATGACGATGCGACTGTGTTGACCAACACAAACATAAAATGCTACTGGAACAATGAAGAGTTTGAATCTGGTGACCGCGTTACCTCAGAGGGAAAATGTTATGAATGCAGTAACGGGAAATGGGTTGAAGTTTAGGCGCCCACTTTAGTTTCATTCCTTAAACTTAAATAAGGGTAGCGATAAACTCATAAGTACCCTCATTTTTTATGACGTCGCCCGTATGCAAAAGGAAATCACCCGACCTCCTGTCAGCAAAATAACAGTTTAATGTCTCTGTTATTGTCCTGAATGCAAGTTCATCCCAGGGTATTTTATCTTCCGTAAATAATTTAACTTCCAGGCTTTCAGCTCCCGGTGAAAATTCCAGATCGAGTAATCTGGATCGAAACATCATATAAACCTGATCAACATGCGGTAAATTGAATACGGCAAATAAATTTTCAACCTCTACTCGTGCATTTGCCTCTTCCAGCGTTTCTCGTATACCAGCTTCAAGACTTGACTCACCCAACTCCATAAACCCTGCGGGTAATGTCCAGTATCCTGAACGTGGCTCTATCGCGCGTTTGCAAAGTAATATCCTGTCTTTCCAAACAGGAATACAACCAGCCACTATTTTTGGATTTTGATAATGGATGATGTCACAACGCTGACAGATATAACGATGACGATTATCATTATCAGGAATGTCATAAATCAATTCGGCACTACAGTAACAACAGTATTTCATTTGTGTATCAACGCTTTCAAATCAGGCCAGATATTCTCCAGCATAACAGACTGGGCTGCCTGCACTGGATGCAAACCGTCGGCTTGCATTAATTCAGGGTACTGTGCAATTTCATCAAGAATAAACTTTGATAAACTGACGTTCATATTTTTTGACACTGATTTATATATTGACATAAAACGCTGATTGTAAGCTGCACCATAATTAGGCGGTAATTGCATTGGCACTAATAAGACATCACTGCCCGACTGTTTAATTCTTTTGACTATATCCGATAAGTTTTTTTCTATCTCGGCAAGCGCAAAGCCACGTAAACCATCATTGGCACCCAATTCAATAACCACTAATTCTGGCTGGTGCTCTTTCAATAATTTATCAAGACGTGTTCTGGCACCCAGTGTTGTCTCACCGCTGATACTTGCATTGAGAACCTTATAATCTAAATCTTGTCTTACAATGCGTTGTTCCAGTAAAGATACCCACCCCTGTTCGACTGGTATACCATAAGCTGCACTAAGGCTATCGCCCAGGACAAGAATATTCTTTCCCTGCGCACTCACAGGGAAAATAATAAAATAAATAACAAATAATAAGTTTCGGTAATACATAATTTATGACTTCAAACAATAACAACATTGTGCAAGCTGAGGCACTAGGAAAGCAAGTTTCCAGCCCCGAAGGTATACTCACTATCCTTGACGATATTAATTTGTCTATTAAACAGGGAGAAAGTTTAGCCGTTATCGGTGTCTCCGGTTCAGGAAAATCGACTTTGCTCGGTTTGCTTGCTGGACTCGATATGCCAACTACAGGCCGGGTGATTCTAAGTGGCATTGATCTAAATGAATTAAATGAAGACGGCCGCGCGCAAATTCGTAATCAATCGGTTGGTTTTGTCTTCCAGTCATTTCACTTATTACCCGGATTAACTGCATTAGAAAATACAGCACTACCGCTTGAGTTGGCCGGTGCAGAACAAGCAGAAAATCTGGCTAAACAAAAACTGGATGAAGTCGGTTTGGCGGAACGAATTCATCATTATCCTAATCAATTATCAGGTGGAGAACAGCAACGCGTTGCTATAGCGCGTGCTTTTGCAGGCGATCCACAAATTCTGTTTGCCGATGAACCCACAGGTAACCTCGACCAGAAAACGGCTCAACGCATTATTGATCTGTTGTTTAAAATGAACAAAGACAATGGCACTACACTGATCATGGTAACGCATGATAATGCTATTGCTGATCATTGTGATCGACAAGTCGTCATTGCCGGCGGACAACTTACTGAAGGTTAAATATGAATACCTTTAAGTTCGCATTGCTGGCATTAAAACGCGATTGGCATTCAGGGGAGCTTCGCTTAATAGGCATCTCGGTTTTAATTGCGATTGCCTGTTTAACCTCGGTTAGTTTTTTTACGGATAGAGTGAAACGTGCAACAGAACAACAGGCAACTGAATTACTCGCCGCAGATCTGGTATTAATTTCATCAACTAAAATTGATAAAACATACATTGATCAGGCAAAAGATTCTGATTTAATCATTTCACTCAATGAAAGCTTTCGTAGTGTCATCGTCAAAGACGATAAGTTTGAACTGGCTGAAGTGAAGTCAGTAGACTCAAACTACCCGATTCGTGGGGACTTAAGAACCAGCGATACTTTATTCGGCGAAGAACATGTTGATAATTCAATTCCGAAACCAGGTTCTGTCTGGATAGACAGTCGCTTAATGCAGGCCTTGCAAGCTCAAACGGGGGATTCAATAAACCTGGGGGGCTCCGAACTTGTTGTAGCGAAGGTATTAACTTATGAACCTGATCGCGGCGGCGATCTGTTCAATATCGCACCACGCTTGTTAATGAACCGCGCTGATCTGGATGCAACAGGTTTAATTTTACCCGGCAGTCGTATCCGCTATAAATTATTACTCGGTGGTAAAGCAGAAACGATAGATCAATATCGCAAGCAAATTAAAAGCAATGATAAGCTACGTGTTCAGGGGATTAAGGATGCGCGCCCGGAGATTAAATCGGCACTTGAACGCGCTGAACAATTTTTAGGTCTGGCCGCGTTGGTCAGTATTGCACTGGCCGGTCTTGCGATTGCCATGTCGGCACAACGTTACGCCATCCGCCATTACGATAATTGCGCCATCATGCGTTGTCTTGGTTTACAACAAAAACAAATTACACAAATCTATTTATTCCAGTTACTCGTACTTGGTTTGATATGTAGCCTGATAGCGTGTGTCATTGGTTATTTCGCGCAGGAAGGCTTGAATCAACTGCTGAAAAATATGACGCAACAAACATTACCAGCGCCATCTTTATTTCCGGTGTTATCGGGTTTATTTGCCGGTTTGATTACGGTACTGGCATTTGCCTTACCTCAATTGATGCGCTTGCGAAAAATTTCTCCATTACGTGTTTTACGCAGAAATCTGGATCCTTTACCTTTAAATAATTATGTTATTTATGGCATTGCCATCATTGCCTTGATATTACTTAGCCCGTGGCAATCCGGTAACCTTAAGTTAACCGTATATACGGTGTCAGGTTTATTTATAACGGCACTCATGCTGGCCTTATCAGCAAAGTTGATGATTAGTCTGCTGCGACGGCTGCAACCCAGACTTAAAATGGCGGCGCGTTATGGTCTGGCTAATGTCACCCGCCGTTCAAACCAAAGCATCATGCAGATCATAGGCATTGGCATTGGTGTCACCGTCATGCTTTTACTCACGTTGGTACGTTCGGATCTTCTGGAAAACTGGCAAAATCGATTGCCTGCTAATGCGCCAAATTATTTTTTGATAAACATACAACCGGAACAGGTCGATGGCGTTAAGGCTTTTCTATCAAAATCGTTACACAATGAAATAGAACTGCACCCGATGATACGTGGACGCCTAACACAAATAAATGGCTCACCAGTCAATCCTGATGATTATAAAAATCCACGTGCAAACCGTCTCGCCGCCAGAGAATTTAATTTATCTTATGCTGAAATAATGCAGAGTGACAATCGCCTGGTTGCCGGTCAGTGGTGGAATGAGGATAACAAGGAAAAAAACTCTTTTTCAGTCGAAGAAGGCATTGCCGAAACACTGGGTATAAAAGTGAAGGACACTTTAACTTATTCAGTTGCGGGTCAAGAGATAAAAGGACAAGTTGATAATTTGCGCTGGGTTGAATGGGATTCCTTTAATGTTAACTTTTTTGTGGTCTCCAATCCGGCAGCATTGAAAACCTATCCGAGTACCTTCATCAGCAGTTTTTATATTCCGGAATCCGAACGTTCAATTTTGATTGATCTGGTAAAACAATATCCGAGCATCACCGTGTTTGATGTTGATGCATTATTAAAACAAGTCAGGGCTATCATGAGTCAAGTGGTACGTACTGTAGAATTTGTTTTTATATTTACCTTATTGACCGGCTTGGCTGTATTATTTGCAGCGCTACAAAGCACACATGATGAACGCACACACGAATCGGCACTAATGAGTGCATTAGGTGCAAATCGTAAACAAATCATTTCCGGGCTGATAGCCGAGTTCATGTTCCTTGGCATTATTACCGGACTATTATCAGCCATAGCGGCATCAATCATTGAGCTCGCGCTGGCCGAATTTGTATTCAAAATGGATATTGTTATCAATCCACTCATCTGGCTAATCGCGCCTTTGATTTGCTGCTTGATAATTACTTCCACCGGTTTGTTAGGTACCAGGAAGGTTTTATCAAGTTCGCCTATGCTTGTGTTAAGAAGGACATAAACTATTGAATTTCTCTCATCTGCCACAATCTATAGGATAAATATTTTCGATGGAGTCTGAACAAACATGTTAAGAATGTTGCTTTTTTTTGGTACTAACCTGGCGATTGTTATCGTGCTCAGCATCAGTATGCGCCTGCTTGGAATTGACAGCATGCTTGAACAACAAGGTGGTGGGCTTGACCTGAATGGTTTGCTGATATTCTCCGCTGTTTTTGGCATGGGCGGCTCACTCATTTCACTGGCTATTTCCAAATGGATGGCGAAAAAGTCTATGGGTGTTCGCTTGATAAAAACACCAGCCACACAACAGGAACAATGGTTGGTTTCAACGGTTGAAATGCAGGCCAGGGAGGCGGGGATTGATATGCCTGAATTAGGTATCTTTGATTCTCCGCAACCAAACGCCTTTGCTACTGGCATGAATAAAAATTCAGCACTGGTCGCCGTAAGTTCCGGCTTGTTGGACAACATGACGCAAGCGGAAGTGGAAGCAGTGCTGGGGCATGAGATAAGTCATGTCGCAAATGGTGACATGGTTACACTCAGTTTGATTCAGGGCGTTGTAAATACCTTTGTTATATTTTTCTCGCGCGTTATCGGCCACCTACTCGACCGCGTCGTCTTCAAGGTTGAACGGGGGCATGGGCCAGGTTATTGGATAGGTATAATTTTTGTACAAATGATCCTGTCTGTTTTGGCCAGTATGATCGTGATGTGGTTCTCGCGTCATCGTGAATTTAAAGCAGATTCCGGCGGCGCCTACCTGGCGGGAAGACAAAATATGATTGCGGCTTTACGTCGATTGCAACATGTGAGCAATCCACAACCTCTACCTGATGAGATGGCAGCATTTGGTATATCCGGTGGAATCGCTGATGGATTCAAAAGATTATTTATGAGTCATCCACCGCTGGAAGAACGAATTACTGCCCTGGAAAAAAACCTGGACTAGGTTCGCGATCGTTATTCTCATCTTTCAGTTTAGGCTAAAATAAACATATGTTAGAACTCAGCCTTAAAACTAAATGAAAAAAATCTATTTCGGCGATTTTCGTCTCTATGTTATAGGACATATCAAAGAAATCCAGAAAGCCGATATAGAGGCCTACACCATAGAATGGTTTTTGGTTCGGTATTTAAAAAAGATCACCAAGGTTACCGAAGGCAATAAAGCATACGGCGAAGTGGAGGGACCAATACGATCTCTGATCCGATTTTATGTTGATAACATCGACGAAAAATCTGAACTTGGCGACCGTTGTAAAAAAATTCATTATGAATATCGAAAACTTTTACGTGAAAAACAATCTTCAAAATACACTTGAGA
>JBFIJV010000048.1:0-11437 GCA_041600575.1 Gammaproteobacteria bacterium
GCCCCAGTCTCTTAGTCGGTAATTGACCTTGCGATTGCCGCAATTATTTTTCTCAACAAAATCTGCAATTGCATTAAACGCGTCTTCCGAACTCAAGCCATCAAATTGGGCTGAATTTTTTAATATCCCTTTTTCAGTAAAAGCGGATTCATCCAGATCATGTTCACTACCGTCAGCCGGAAAGATGACTTGTTTAATCGCCAATGAATATTTATGGGCAAATTCCCAGTCACGTTGGTCGTGTCCAGGTACCGCCATCACGGCACCGGTGCCATAACCCATCAAGACAAAGTTTGAAACCCAGAGTGGAATCAATTCGCCGCTGACGGGATGCTGTAGATTGATATTAAGCGGCATCCCTTTTTTTTCCATAGTCTCCATCTCAACCTCGGAGGTGCCACCGCTTTTACATTCTTCAATAAACGCACGTAGGCCCACATCCGTATCCGCCGCGATCTTCGCCAACGGGTGTTCCGCTGCCACCGCCATATAACTTACACCCATAATGGTGTCGGGGCGGGTGGTGTATATGCGTAAGGTTTCATCAGTGCCATTTACTTTGAAATCAACTTCGAGACCTTCCGAACGCCCTATCCAGTTCGCCTGCATGGTTTTGACTGCGTCTGGCCAACCCGGCAGTTTTTCCAGATCGGCTAATAATTCGTCTGCATAATCCGTGATTTTTAAAAACCATTGTGGAATCTCGCGTCGTTCCACGGTTGCGCCTGAGCGCCAGCCTTTACCATCAATGACCTGTTCATTAGCGAGTACTGTCTGGTCTACCGGATCCCAGTTAACGACAGAGGTTTTTTTATAGACCAGTCCTTTTTCATATAATTGTGTGAAAAACCATTGTTCCCAGCGGTAGTATTCCGGGCTACAAGTTGCCAGTTCCCGGTCCCAGTCATAAGCAAATCCCAGGCGTTTCAGCTGACCGCGCATGTAGTCGATATTTTCGTAGGTCCACTTTGCCGGTGGCACATTATTTTTTATCGCGGCACCTTCGGCAGGCAGACCAAACGCGTCCCAGCCCATAGGCTGCATTACGTTCTTACCTTGCATACGCTGATAACGACTGATGACATCACCAATGGTGTAATTGCGTACATGTCCCATGTGTAATTTGCCACTGGGATAGGGAAACATCGAAAGGCAATAGAATTTTTCTTTATCAGGGTCTTCAATGACCTTAAAGGCTTTGCTCTCATCCCATTTTGTTTGAAGTGCGGACTCTATTCGTCCGGGTTGGTAATCGTTATCCATTATTTGTTATTCATTATGAAAATTTGTGCAAGCATACATAGCGCAAATCAAACGGACAAGAAACTTCCTTCCAGCCGCGAGGGCCGACACTCGGAAATTTTTTAGCTTTTAACGGTTAATTATTAATTATGTTTTCACTAATGCCGAGCTTTTCCAGGTTAGCCGTTGCGGCATCAAAGTTAGTCTGTGCTACTTCACGCTGAAGCCCTGCAAGGAAAAAGCGTACTTTAGCCTCAGCAGCAGTATTTTCTCTAATGTTTACCAGAAAAAAATCACTAGCCCCTTTCTTAAAGCGTCGCATTTCTGCTATGCGTAATGCTTCTGATTGATTTACCTCCTCTTTCGCAAGCAAAAGAAGTTGTTCGGCTGTTCTAAGATCGAGAAGAATGTTTCGTACCTCGAGTTGTATTTGATCTTGCATCAATCTTTGTTCTTGTTTTAGCGCATCAAGTATCGCCTCATTCTCAGCCAATGCCCCTCGTGCAGCACGCTGTTCAAGTGGAATTGTAAATTTAAGCCCGATAATTACATCCGTTTCATCCCGAGAAGAGCCGCCTTCTCCGGTTGTCCCTAGCGGTTGATAAATGCCAAAGTCCAAATCCAGTCTCGGCAGCAAAGAGTTTTGATTGAGCTCAATACGACGCATTGCCCGGGTAATGCTGTTTCTGAGTTGTTTTAATTCCGGTCTTGATGCATATAACGCATTCAAATCCTGTAGTTCATAGAATTTGTCTATAGGGTTTATGACTGGCTCGTAATCAGGTAAATCCTTCTTTGAGACAATAACAGGGTTGCCTGAGTCATCACGATAAAATAGGCTCAGTTCATTTGCAGCGATTGCAAAATCGCGCTCAGCATTTGCTAATAAAGACTTCCTTTGGGTAATGTTCTGTAAACTTTCTGTTAAAACAATTGCTGCGCGAGCGCCCTGTTCAACTTCTTTTTTCAGACCTATTTCCCGTTCCAGTGCGATAGACAATAGATTGCTGTAAACTCCGGTTTTTTGTCCTAGTGCAACCCAACGCCAATAAGCAATCATGGCTTTTTGTGCAATACCCAACTTTGTCAGTAATACATCAAACTCTGCTTCACGAGCCGCCAATTGAGCATCGCTTACATTGAATCGTCTGGGATCTATGTCTCGGTCTCTTAGCAGTGAAAAAAGTACACCTAGATTAAGTTGTCCACCTGTATTGGTGAATCTTTTATCCTCGTAGACAGGAAACGTTCCGTTGGAAAGTTTATAACCACCATAAACTTGAGCACCGCCTTTTGAATTTAGATAACGTGAAGCAGTACCTTCAAGGCTTCGTCCATCATAGAAGCCTTCTGCCCAGTTGTAGCTGTCAACTTCGAAGATTAAGTCAAATGCGCCTTCTGCACTTAAGGTTCTTGCCTCTGCTGCACGATATTTGGCAATATTCTCAAGTATCTTCGGGTAATGCATTGCCGCTGACTGCAATACTTTCTCTGCAGAAAGCGGACTGCTCGTATGGATGGATTCATTGCCTTCTGCGTATGCAAAAAAAGAGAGGCAGTAAAAAAGGTACGCTATCGCTATTCTCATAAATTTACTTTTTAGTTCTAATATTACTGTCACGAAAATCAGGGGGGAAATTATTGAACAGACGCCATAATTCATACCCGACGATAACGGTTTCAAGCTGTATCCAGCCACGGACTTTTGAGCCAAATCGAACATAGTTATTGCTAGGCCAACGATTGGGATCGTCTGGATCCTCTTTTAACAATATTCTAAAACGCCCATTAGTTTGTGCTGACGGGTCAACAGCAATAACGATTGCGCCAAAGGTGCCAACGGCTACAGAAGGCCATCCACTGAATTGTACTACTGGCCAGCCTTCAAATTGGAGGCGTGCTTTATCGCCTACTCTCACTAAAGAAACGTCACGTCCATCAATATAGAGTTCAGCAACGCGTACAACATTATCAGGAACAAAGGTCGCTATGCTGTCACCAACAGAGACAAAGGTCGACGTATCACCGGCATTGACACGTAAAATAATGCCGTCACGAGGTGCACGTACTATCTGAGTAGATTGGCGTGATAAATTGACATCAGCGCGGGTTAATTTGGCAGCCGTTGCAGCGACAGTAGCGAGACGTTCCTGAAGTTTTATTTTTGCCTTTTCATAATCTCTTTTAGCAGCAAGCCCTTCATTAAATAACTCTTCCGTGCGTTTCGCATCTATCTTGGCCGTCTCAGCAACAGCTTCGGCTGCAGCAAGCTGAGCTAAAACCTGTTTGCGTTCAGCCTGTAGACGTTCAATGAGCTGCGGGTCGTTATCTACAATTTTAGCAATAGGATCGTTTACTTTTACATGGCTGCCATCACGGATATACCATTTTTGTATCCGTCCTGGAACAAAGGCATTAATTTCTTGCGCAAGATCATCTGGATTCAAGGCAGTGATCGAGCCTACTCCCGGCGAAGTTTGAACCCAGGGCGTCGTTGTTAGAAATGCAGTGGTTGCAGTGATAATAAGAATAATCAGTAATGCGATTATCCTCATCGGATGCGGTAATTGAATACTCGCAAGTGTCTTAAAGTGGTGTTGATGACGTTCGTGAAACATGTTCTTAAGTTGACGGGCCGATGTTATTTACTGAATCCAGGTGGCGTAAGGTTTGCCTATTAGCCTGGAGTTCTAATTCATGTGTATATCCAAGATCCCAATTATGATTGGAAAAATGAATTATTGACGTCACTGATGATTGTTGTATTTTTTCAAATGATCGCTCTAAAACTATTTCCGGTACGATATCAAACATTTCTCCCAATATAAGTACTTTTGGCTGCGCTAGTATTGCTGCTGCCAGTTTGAGTTGCGCTATCTCGCTGACAGAAAGTGGCCAGCCACTTTCTGTGATCCGTGTATCGATACCGTCTTCCAATTGGGCAATGATCGATTCCAATCCGGTAATATCAATGACATCAAACAGGTTATCTTTTTGTAAATCGTCGCCTTGAACTTCCAGGTATTCACGAATTGTCATTTCAACTACTCTGGGCTGATCTAGCATCATTATTTCTCTACGTAGCACGATAGCGGCAATGGAGTGTGCATCTACGTCACCGATCATGAAAAAACCGGCTTGAGGATTTTTTTGCCCTTTAAGGAAGGTAGTTAATAATTGTTTTACATTGTACTGCTTGTCTTTGATCAAAACTCTAGATCCACTTGGGATTTCGAAATTCAGATTCAATTTATGTGTAGCAAAAGTACCGCTTGCATTAACAAACTTTAATGACGCATCTCCTTTAATACGCGACGATTCAGCAACCGAATCCTCCTGATCAACTAATTGGAAGTTATTAAGTTCATCGATTGCACCACATAGGTCATAAAAGTGCACCAGGTAGACGCCAAACTGAGAGATACCATAAAAAACCACCGAGAGAACCAGTTCTGCGGCGACTAACTGTCCCAGGTTGAGTTGTCCTTGCATCACCAGCCAACCACCTAATCCTAAAAGTATCGCGCTACCCGCAGCATAAATAAATAGAAAGCATAATGTCTGACTAAAATATTGCCGGAAATGATGAATGTGTTCATGGATGTATTTCGATGTAAAGTCATCCGTTTTCTTTAAGGCGGTAGCTATTTGTAGTTCAGATTTATAAAATCCGTCTGAACTACCAATTTCTTCCAGCCATTCGGCTGTTTCATGTTTATAGTGCGAGAGCTGGACGGCGCTTAATACAGCACGTTGACCCCATATGACCCAAACTAACCACAGCAATAAGATGATTGAAAGATTAAAGATCAAAAAGTAGGGGTGATAGAGAGAGACGACTACAAACCCGACGATGGCTTGTAAGACAACCGTGAATCCGCCAACAAGCAAACTAGGCATCATCTTCTGCACTATGATGATATCGAAATACCGATTAAATAAGGCTCTCTTTCCTGCATTATCAAAAAAGGGATCAATAGCATAAATTGTTCTTAATGCAATTTTGGAGACCATGCGCGCATAAAATCTTCGACTGAACATATCCATAAGATGAAGTCGAAGAGCGATTACCAGGGAAGCAAATATAAGCAATGCGAAAAGTGTAACTGATAAAACAATGAGAGGTGTTCTTAGCCCGGTATTTGCTACGGTATTTACCAGCATTTGAACGGTTATGGGCGTTGCTAGAGACAGCACACTAATGCCTATCCCATAGATGACAGCCAGAAAATAATACTGTCTTTCATCAGACAGTATGGAATACATCATTCCAAGAACATCGCCAAAGGTCAGTTTTGTCTTTGCTTCTGCAGGAATGTGACGGTTTAGATTTGACTCAATCAAGTTATTTCAAGCTCAACAAAATATTGTTATATAGGGGTATGTGCAAGTGTCGTCTCGCATTTAACTATATTGTATTTTGATATTCCAATAATATCCGACTTTCTCTAACATATTAATAGCAAAGTACTT
Organism: Gammaproteobacteria bacterium; assembly: GCA_041600575.1. Taxonomy (GTDB): domain Bacteria; phylum Pseudomonadota; class Gammaproteobacteria; order Eutrophobiales; family Eutrophobiaceae; genus UBA7359. The sequence goes on from JBFIJV010000048.1 coordinate 5,716, forward strand.
TAGCAAGTAGCGTTAAAGTTCTTTAGAGAAAAGTCTTAATTTATTTATCTTCTTCCAGGGTGGCGTCTATTTAATGCACTCTTAATATAGTTAATTCAATGGACATTATTATATACCATGAAGTTCATGAGCGTATGTGATTGATGACTAGTGATAGTTAAATAGTTCAGACCTGTGTTTATTGTAGATGGTCGCTCTGGGCGTCCTGCCCTCTCGCGACATCGCCTACACGGATGTAGGCGCTTATGATTAGTCTGGAACATAAATCATGACACTCCATCCATGGAGATAAAAAGGCCCCCGAAGAGGCCTTGATCATTAGAACTATCTAAAGTGTGTGCGGGTTATTCTGAGGTGCTTAGCTTTTCTCGGTGTTTATCAACCATGCTTTGCCCAACGCCTTTTACATTAGTCAGCTCATCTATCGATTTGAAGGGGCCGTTTTCTTCACGGTAAAGAATAATGGCTTCTGCTTTTTTTTCTCCAACGCCCTTAATGACAGACATCAGGGCTTCCTTGTCAGCGGTATTAATATTGATGGATTCCGCACTGAAACTAACTACGGGTAATGCGAGTAATAGGCTGAGTAATATCGAGCTAAACAGTTTCATAGTAAATCTCCTTATATTATTTATGTGTTATTCAATTAACACGCCTTGATACTAGCATTGACCAGGTTATGGCAACATTCCCTGTTTTGGGTAATTTATATGAGTTATTGACTCATAGTTTTGGATTATTTTTAACGCTATTAGATAAAAACTTTAACGTGAGGTGAGTATGTTGAAAATCAACAATGCAATAGTGCAACTTTATTACTAAAGAATGTCGATTTCCTTTTTGAATTCTTTCTCAAGAGCATCCTGAAAAAATACACTTAAGCTTCTGTAGAATGATCTTAACGGAGATGTATTACGCCAACATAATGCATTATCACGGTAAATGGTCTCGTCCTCTAGCTTAAGCACATGCAGCTTATCTTTGCTTTTTATTTCTGATCGTACATATAAGGCTGGTAAAAAAGCAACACCCATCCCCATCTGTACCATTTGCCTGATAGCATCAAGGCTTGTGCCTTCGTAATCTCTCATTAATCTGGCATTAAATTTTTTACACAGTTCCTCTACTTGGGCATAAAAAAGATGATGTGCTTCGATAGTAAGAACTTCTAAACCTTCAAGCTGGTGTGCCTTTATCGTTTCACCTTTCGCCAAACTATGGTCTTTATTCAGCACTAGATAAATGGGTTCTCTAAACAAGGCTTTTACTGTTATAGATAAATCATCGACGGGCAGCGTCGTTAAAATCAAATCATAATCACCGGCCATAAGACCTTCATGAAGTAATGTGGGCACTTGTTCACGAACAAAAAATTTTACACCGCTAAATTTTTTATGAATTGAAGGCAAGACCCTCGGCAAACTATAAGGCCCCAATGAAGGGCTTGCGCCGAGTCGAAAAGTACCTGATGGGCCATTTTTTACATAGTTTGCTGCATCAATTATCGATTCAGCTGCATTTATAGCCTGATTCGCTTCACCAATTAATTGTCTGCCTACGGGTGTTAGTAAAACACCGCCCCTGTTTCGTTCGAACAACGCTATACCAAGCGCATCTTCCAGGCTTTTTAGTTGCGCACTCAGAGAGGGTTGAGAAATTTTCAGCTCTCTTGCCGCTTGCCGCAAACTTTTGTGCTTAGCCGCAACCAGATAATACCTGAGCTGCTTGAGAGAGATATTTAATTCCTTCATGTTATATATAGCATCTCGCCAGTTTATTTATGTGAAAGGATTATCCTATCATAAATCGCATACTTTTAATAAAACTTTATCTTTATAGTCGCGTCTTAATCCAGCCTGGATAATGATCGGGCTTGTTCGAAAAATAGTTAACCAAGATAAAAGGACTAAGAATGGAAAAATTAATATCAGGACTAGCAAAATTTCAAAAAACTGAGTTTCAAAAAAATAAATCTCTATTCAAAAAGCTGGCTAATAAACAAGAACCTGAAACTCTGTTTATCACTTGCTCTGACTCTCGAATAGATCCTAATTTGATCACTCAAACAGATCCCGGGGAACTGTTTATATGCCGTAACGCAGGCAATATTGTCCCGCCACATTCATTAGTCACTGGAGGAATAACAGCATCTATCGAATTTGCGGTGATGGTTTTAGGTGTTAAACATATTATTATCTGTGGGCATACCGACTGTGGTGCTATGAAAGGTGCAATGAATCCTGAAAGCGTTGCCTCACTACCGCATGTGTCAAATTGGCTATCCAATTGCTCAGCGGCATTGGAGATTGTTAAGGCCAAGAACGGCGAGCTAAGTCATGCACATTTACCTGAAATGACTCAAGAAAATGTATTAATGCAAATAAAACATCTGGCAACGCATCCATCTGTCGCTGCCAAAATGGCGTCCGGTGAATTGGATATCCATGGTTGGGTTTACGACATCCCTAATGGTGAAGTTAGCTGTTACGATCCAATACAGCAGGAATTTATCTCAATTCAAAAGTACTACGATAGATTTTACAGCTCTAAAAAAACATAGCGCATAAACAAAATTATTGCATTTATAACTTAAGTAACGGACATACTATCCATGATTAAATTAAACACTTCCCATCTGCGTGGCGATCTTTATGGCGGTCTTACAGCCGGCGTAGTAGCACTCCCACTCGCATTAGCTCTCGGAGTAGCTTCAGGGCTTGGCCCTATCGCCGGTTTATACGGTGCAATTTTTGTCGGTTTTTTTGCCGCACTATTTGGTGGAACAGAATCACAGATATCAGGTCCGACTGGACCGATGACAGTCGTTGTCGCTGGACTCGCGGCCAGTATTGCAGCGCACCCGGATCTCGACGGCAATATAGCCCTGATCTTCACTGCGATTATGTTGGCTGGTGTTTTCCAGATTTTTATGGGTGTCTTCAAACTTGGAGACTACATAAGATTAGTGCCTTACCCGGTTATTAGCGGTTTTATGAGTGGCATAGGCGGTATTATCATAATCCTGCAGATAAGCCCTTTACTCGGGCATGATACACCAGCAGGAACAGTCGATGCCCTGCTTCATGCACCAACAGCAGCCGGTGATATGAATATCATGACGCTTTTTCTTGGCGCTCTGACTTTGCTTATCGCATTGAAATGGCCTGCAAAGCTGGGCAAATACCTTCCTGGTCCATTAGCTGCACTGATAATAGGCACGACGCTGAGTTTGTTCATCGGCGCGGGTGCGATTCCTATTCTCGGGGATATCCCTAGCGGATTACCACAAATTCATCTTCCGCAAATCACGACAGTATCATTATTTATCATAATTGAAGCGGCTTTTGTACTCGCGCTTCTTGGCGCTATCGATAGCCTTCTCACGTCATTGGTCGCCGATAACATGACTCGAACCAGACATGACTCCAATAAAGAACTTATTGGACAAGGTATTGGGAATACTTTTGCAGGACTGTTCGGTGGCGCGGCAGGCGCCGGTGCAACGATGCGGACCGTTGTTAATATCAGAACCGGTGGTCGAACAAGAATTTCAGGCATGATACATGCGCTTTTTCTACTGGCAATTGTACTTGGCCTTGGGGCACAAGCTGCTTACATACCTAATGCTGTTCTTGCCGGTATTTTAGTTAAGGTTGGCTTAGATATTATAGATTGGAACTATATAAAAAATTCTCACAAAGGGCCTGCCTGGGATTTAGCCTTGATGGTCATTGTCTTGGGACTAACAATTTTTGTTGACCTTATTACCGCAGTAGCCGTTGGTGTAATACTCGCTTCTATTGCATTTGTTAGACAGATTGCAAGAACGCAAATGGAACGCTTAAAGCAGACAGATCTAATACTGCATACAGCGACCGATCGAGAAAAAGAAATACTCGAAAAGGCCGAAGATCTTATTACTATTTTCGATTTTGACGGGCCTCTAAGTTTCGGTGCCGCAGCTGATTTAGGTCACCATGCTCGAAGCCAATTAGAAGGGGGCGCACAGGTAATTATTCTCGATTTTACGCGAATGCCTACTCTGGATGTTTCTGCCGCATTAGCAATCGAAACCATTACTGGTGACGCTAAGCACCAAAACCGTAAAGTTTATAAATGCGGTATGAATGACGCGGTTTTAGGTGTTTTGAAATCGCTCGAGGCTGACAAGCATGTTCCCGAGTCGGATCACTACGCTACTCGAGAGCAGGCGTTAGAAGCAGCATATGCAGAGCTATCAAAATAGAAGACAAATCTATTTTAGCCAAACGCTACAAAGATGTTTGAAATCTTTAAGCTCCTTCTGAGATTTATAGCCAGGAGGTTGATAAATTTCGGATCACATAATGAGGCACATTATTTGTGTGCCTTTGGCTTTATTTTGTTGTTACCCGCGATAGTTTTTGCGGATACAGAAACCAGATCAAGCTTGTGGACTATGTCGCTCAATCGGTTTGAGTTAACTGAACAATATCGAGGGTTCCTGGACATTCAGCCACGATTTACTGTTGATGATGTTCCCGGGGGCGATAACGGAAGTATCGATACGATATTAATCAGAGGTGCGTTGGGCTATCAACTCAATCCACATATTGGTATCTATCAAGGTTATGCGATTATTCCTACATATGATCCGGATAAAGTCGAGCATCGTTCATTTCAGGAGTTGCTTGCAAAGCAATCTTTAACGGGTACTCATGAACTGATGCATCGTATACGCCTGGAGCAACGCTTTATCGAGGGTGTTGATGACGTATCCCTGCGTTTTAGGTATTTTGCTCGTTTTACTTACCCTTTGAATGGAATACATGACAATCTATCATTAGCCATTAATGAAGAGGTGTTTATACATTTAAATGATACTGATGGTGGACCTCAATCAGGGTTCAATCAAAACCGTCTTTTTATTGGATTGAATTATAAAGTATCGAAAAGTTTTGCCTTTGAGACAGGCTATCAAAATCAGTATGTAGCAGGCCAAGGTGGTGCAGATGATGTAGTCAATCACATTGCCTTTATTGGTATGCAATCAAGCTTTTCTTTCATTGATTAAACATAGATTATTATTTATCAGAGCCCCTGGTGCCATTAGGCTTGGGTTCTATGATCTATTTTCACCCAATTAAAACCCTGCTCTAGTGAGTTTTATTATATTTCTGAAATCGGTCTAGAATCAGAGGTTTGTGCTCTAAACGGGAACATGCCTGATTCACCACTACCGGCTGTGCCAGAATCCCAATTACATTCGCTGTTGCCGCCAGGCAAATTGTTGGTGTGTGCTGTTATCTAACAATACTTTCAGATCCAGTCTATCGACCTTATGGTCTTCAAGAGGTCTTTAGCGAACCTAACGTCCCTCAGCTCTCCCATCTTTAATGACACCCTGTCATCAATATTAGCGGATCCTTGCGCGTCATTATTCATTATAAAGAGCCGAATCTATGGATTCTGCCAGGCCAATCATAGATTTGATTAAGTCTGCTCTTTCACAGGGCTATGGAGATCATGCCGCTCTAAGCAGACAGTCATAAAAATGTAATATTTCTGACGCTAGCTTGTCATGCAAACACACGAGAATGCTATCAAGGTTATTTCATTGAAATACGCCTGACTCACGTTATTAAACTATGGGGAATAAGTAGAAATGGTTAAAAGATTTTTGCCATACATTATTTTAACAAAATTAATTAATTGTAGGATTTAAATATGAAATCGTTCCGAA
>JBFIJV010000049.1:0-11418 GCA_041600575.1 Gammaproteobacteria bacterium
GCTATTACTGTTGTTAAAGTGCCAGGGGCATTTGAAATTCCGGTAGCTGTACAAGCATTGCTTGATAAAAATGAATTCAATGCAGTGATAACACTCGGTGCAATAATCCGGGGAGAGACACCGCATTTTGATTTCATCTCCGATGAATGTACACATGGTATTTCTCAATTGGCAATTAATTCAGGTGTGCCGGTAATCTTTGGAGTATTAACCGTTGACAATGCTGAACAGGCATTGGATCGGGCCGGTGATGAAGAGAGTAATAAAGGTTCTGAAGCTGCAGCAGCAGCATTAGAGATGATTGGTATTCTGGAAAAAATAAAATCATGAGTGCTAGTGCCCCTGCAATCAGTAAACGGGCACGTATCAAGGCCAGGCGTAATACAGTTCAGGCATTGTATGAATGGTTTATGACAGGTAAAGATGTCGCAGACGTTATCGCTGAATTTGAGAGCGATGAACAGACCCTGGCAAAGACCGACGTGGAATATTTTAAATTGCTATTAAGAGGAACAATAAAAAATAGTGATCAACTCGATTTAAAGCTGGTAGATTTAATTGATAGGCCAGTAAAAGAGCTGGATGCAATTGAACGGGCTATTCTACATATTGGTTGTTATGAACTTGAACATCATCTTGAAATACCCTGGCGTGTAGTTGTAAATGAATCTATTGAATTAGCCAAGATGTTTGGCGCAGAACAATCACATAAATATATTAATAGTATTCTCGATAAGCTTGCAAAAGATTTACGTTCCACAGAAATCAACAATATTAGATCGTGATATCTCTTGAATGAATTTGAGATAATAGAAGACTTCTTCAAGCAAGCTTATCCTGTCAGTAAGGGTGATCTGGCTTTAGGGATTGGTGATGATGCCGCTATCATCAATGTCCCGCATGATTCAGAACTCGTCATGTCAATGGATACGCTGGTTGCCGGGGTACACTTTTTTGAAGACGCCACTCCCGAGGATATTGCCTTTAAATCTCTCGCGGTTAATTTAAGTGATATAGCAGCAATGGGCGCTTCACCGCGTTGGTTTACACTTTCATTAACTGTTCCTGATAAAAATATCAACTGGATAGAAAAATTTTCCTCCAGTCTCAATGAAGTGGCAGCAGAATATTCGTTGCTTTTAATCGGTGGCGACCTAAGTAAAGGACCGCTATCTATTACTATACAAGCACACGGAATTAATCCTAAAGGCAAGTCCTTGAGACGAAGTGGTGCTAATGCGGGCGACTTGATTTATGTCACTGGCAGACTCGGTGCCGCAGCGTATGCATTAAAAAATAGACAAGATAGCGTCACATTCCCGGCACCGACTGAAACAGAAATTCAACGCTTACATCGCCCCGTGCCCAGAATAAAAACAGGTATCGCCTTGCGTGACGTAGCGACTAGTTGTATTGATATCTCAGATGGACTGTTGGCCGATCTTGGGCATATTCTTAATGCGAGCAAGGTTGGTGCGGAAGTGAAATTACCGGCCATTCCTTTTTCTGATAGCCTCAAAAATATTGATAAAGAACTGGCAATGGAACTGGCTTTAACCGGTGGGGATGATTATGAATTGTGTTTTACGCTTCCGAATGGAGTGCCAGAATCTGTAATAAAAGATTTGGAATCTATTTGTCCGATTTATTGTATTGGTGATATTACCAATCAAGCATCAGAACTTGAGTTTATGGATGAAAATGATGAACGATGTGAAATTAAGGCAAAAGCGTATAGTCATTTTTAACTAACATCCAAATCTGAATTGTAATCCGGAATCCCGTCAGTGATCTCTTTATTACGTCTTACCGCTTCTTCTCTCAATTCTTTACGCATAACCGCTGCTTCGTAAAGTTTTTTCTCAAATTCATCCTCTAGTTCCAGTGGCGGTGCCGATATTCGTTTGCCATCTTCACCCATGGCGATCATGTTTACATAACAAGAGTTGGTGTGACGCACTTTTTTAGTATGCAAGTCTTCAGCAAAAACCTTAACACCGACTTCCAATGAAGAATTACCAACATAATTTACATGTGCTCGGAAGGTCACAAGTTCACCGACTTTAATAGGTTCTTTAAAAGTTACTTGATCCAGAGAGATAGTGACTACGTAAGATTTACAGTAACGTGCGGCACAGGCATATGCGACCTGGTCAAGTAACTTTAAAATTGATCCACCATGAACATTACCCGAGAAGTTGGCCAGATCAGGCGTCATCAGGACAGTCATGTGTAAACTTTTTTCCTGCTTTACCATTAATGATTCCAGAAAAGATAAATTGAAAGATTAAAGATTGATATAACCATTTTGTAACCGATCCCTGATCTCAGTCGGTGCATAGGGAACTGGTTCGATAAAGCTCGGTAGATCTGACGGTATTACGCCTCGACTTTGCATAGTAGTTTCACAGACTTTCATATCAATTACATCATAGGCATCGAGTTTTGCGGCCAGATCGATCAGCTTTTGATTTTGTCTATAATTTTGTTGAGTAAACCAGTCTATATCAGGCCCATGCAGAATCATCACTATTTCAAGATTATCGAAGTCGGCGGGGTGAGTTTGAGAAACCTCTTCTGCCCTGATTAATAAGGCTTCGAGTTCTTCAATAGAATGATTCGAAACATCGAATAAATAACTCTTATTTTCAATTTCAGGTTCCTGACTTGATACTGCTACGCTGACAGGTGCAGTATCTGTCGAGTTATCAACACCATTATCGCAAGCACCAATTAAAAATAAGCTTAATAGTACTGGGGCTATATATTTAAGGTATTTTTGTTTATCCATGTTCAATATTTTCTTATATTTTAATAATAATTATAAGTCAAAATACAGAATAGCAAGTGAAAAACAAAGTCCGGGTACCGGAATAAACAGCTGGTATGATTATAAGTCATGTCAGCCGTATAAAAACATGATTCTTAAGTTTTGAGACTCAACGGATCATCAGGGTTTATCGACTCATTAAACGGTATGTGCCGATCGGTGTTAGTGATCTGATAAACCTTGCCAATCCAGTTATTGATTACGGCTTCCGCAGTATCATGCCAGGTATTATCGAGGTAAGGGATAATCAAATCTTCCGGAAATTCAGGTGGTTTGGTTTTTGATTTCAAGGAAAAATCTACATGATCCTGATATTCCTCAAGTATGGCCTGACATTTTAATGAGAAATAATTCTCGGGGAAGGCCGGATACTGGTCAAGTTTACCGTCAATATACCGACCAATCTCACGTTTATATTCTTTCATTAGACTGATTAAATCGTATTCTGGATGACCCTGAAAGAAGACAAGACGAAAACCGTCTTCACTTACAGCAAGATGGACATCATTGTCTTCACTGACAACAAGTACCTTGAGTGCGGCCTGTTCAAACTGTTCGGGATAGATTTCATTAAATCGTGAGTGCGGCACATCAAAGCGTGTATTGACGCCGGCAACCAGAGGGTGTTTTCTATCAACAACACGATGTGGGAAAACCCCCCAACGTTTGCCACCGGGAAGTCGCTTGCGTTTTTGATTGTAGCGAAATTGCAGGACGGCATGTGTCGTTAGACATGAGCAAAGTGTTGAAGTTACATTATCATAAGCCCAGGCGAGTACTTCACTTAACGGTTCCCAGAAAGGTTGATCCGCCAGTTCACTGCCAACCATGTTGGCGCCGGTAATTATTAATGCATCGAGGCCTTGCTGTTTGATTTGATCAAAGGTCTGATAATATTTTTCAATATGCGTTTTAGCTTCTTTACATCTTTCCAACTTATCCAATGTGAAAGGATGTAAATAGAATTGCGCGATCTGGTTACTTTCGCCAACAAGTCTAAAAAATTGCCGCTCTGTTGCTTCCAATGCAGCATCTGGCATCATGTTTAGTAAACCAATATGCAATTCACGGATATCCTGATGCAAAGCCTGATCAGCGGTGATAATCGTTTCACCATCCTCTTTCAGTCTTTCAAAACTGGGTAAAGCGCTATTGGCAACCAGTGGCATAATTCTATCTCTTAATTATTCTGTTCAAGTGTATTTTCAATCAGATTAAGAAAATCTGTTTCAGACTTAACCTTTGATACTTCATTCGTACTAATGGTATATCCATATTTATCCGCAATAGCCTGATAACGTGGTATACGATTGTAGAACAGTTTCGAAAAAACCCAACGCACAAAATCATCCGGTTCGATCAGGGCAGCATAACTTAATTTTTTTTCTTCGAGATATTTAGCAATCTGTTCATCAAGAAAATCTTCACGATAATAAAGTGGTTTTGGATCATGTTCAGCGCGTTTGATTAATTCAAGTTCGTCATGTTCGGTTGCCTTGATGTATATAATCAGAGTGTGTTTAGCTAACGCATCGTAGACAGATTGATTGTCCAGTTCGCATAGGCTACCGCCAGCATCATTGATAAAATGATCATAACCATACACATCGTGCGAACGTTTTATAAACTCAGGCACATCCAGCATTGCCTCTACTTCTGCCTCGTAATGTAATGCCTGCCGACGTTTAAATTCTCTCAGCCCCAAACCGCCTTGTTCAGGATCACCTAATTCTCCGAGAAAGCTTGAGACAGCTTTCAGGTTGTCGATTGAAATATTATTATCAATATTGATCGAATCTGACAATAACAAATGCTTCAGTAATGGGATCTGCATTGCTTTTTGCTTGATGTTATCGAGGATTGATTCATTAAGATAGCGTGTTCCAATCCGGTAATCACCTGAATAATGAAACCAGTGTGATTTACGCAAAAGGCAGGCGAGGCGAGTTTTCCCAACTCCGGACATGCCGAGCAGGGTAATCGCCTTGCGATCCCATTCTCTGAATTGCTTTGCGCTGAATTTCACTAAATCGGCTCCCAAGCTAAAAATGCGCGATATTATAGGCGAATCATTTGGCTTTTTTTTAAATTTCTATCGGATAGGCCGGATTATTTACCTTATTCGGCCTGATTTCGAATAAATTATGGAAAAACAGAGGTTTAACAGCAACAATATTGTTGTTATATCTCTCTCAATTCAAGGACTAATCGACAATGTTTTGCTAATTGAACCGGTTATTCGCTTATTTAATCCAGACTTGTTTGGCATTAACGAATTCTTTTATCCCGTGCGGGCCCAACTCACGACCATAGCCCGAGAGTTTAATACCGCCACTGGGTAAACGTGGATCAGTTTTAACAATTCCATTGATAGCGACTTGACCGGCATTCAATCGTCCTGCGACCTGTTCTGCAAGTGAAGTGTCATTGGTCCAGACACCGGCACCAAGTCCATAGTCAGTGTTATTGGCCATTTCTATAGCTGCTTCAATATCCGCTGCGCAGCTCACTACCATTACCGGGCCAAAGGTTTCTTCACGAAATGCACACATGTCGCTGGTGACATCGGCTAGTAATGTGACCGGATAAAAAAAGCCATTCCCATCGGGGATCTTGCCACCAAGTAAACAACGTGCGCCCGCGGCAATAGTTTCTTTCACCTGACGATGGAGATTTTGTCGCAAATCATCACGTGCAATCGGACCTATGTCAGTTTCAGAAGAAATCGGATCACCCAATTTGAGTTTTTCAAGTCGAGTTTGTAAACGTTTAATAAAATCTTCATAGATGGATTCTTCAACGATGATACGTTTCGCAGCAATACATGACTGACCTGCATTGATTATCCGGGACAAGGTAATCACATCTGCTGCCTGTTCTAAATCAGCATCTGGCATAACAATTATTGGATCCGAACCGCCCAGCTCAAGCACCGAAGGTTTAATTTCAGAACCGGCGATAGCAGCTACCTTTTTGCCGGCTTCACTTGAACCAGTGAAAGAGACACCGACAATACGGGGATCACGAATTACAGATTCCACTGTTGCTGTTCCAATGGCTAAATTCACCATGATGTTTTCTGGTGTTTTGGCATTGGAAAAAACCTCAGCAATGGCTGCAGCACAGGCAGGTACATTAGGATCGTGCTTCATGACGCAAGTATTGCCCGCCATTAAGGCTGGTGCCAGATAGCGAAATGCAAGCCATAAGGGCGCATTCCACGGCAATATACCAATCAGTGTCCCGAGTGGTTGATAGCGTACATAACTGCTGGATGCATCAGATGGAAGTACTTCTTTGGCAAGATAGCTCTCTGCATGCATAGCAAAGTGTTCTGAACACCATGCCGCTTTTTCTACTTCCGCTTCGCCTTCCTTGACAGGTTTCCCCATCTCTTCAGCCATTAATTTTGCCAGATAACTTTTTTGTTTACGCAGTTCAGCGGCAACAGCTTGCAATACATCTGCACGTTGAGCAAAAGATGTTGCTTGCCACGTTTTAAATGCTTGATTGGCAGCATCAATGCGTTTATTTATTTCATCGTTATTATGCACCGTGTACTTTTCTATTATGTTACCGGTATATGGGTTGGTTGCTATAAGCATACTTTCCTCGTATTTATTTATGATTTGTTTTTTTCAGACTTAATAGCGGTAATTTTAGAAGAACTATTATTATTGTTTACTGAAATATCTCTGGTTGAGTCCGCTTTGACACTGAAATTCTTGTCCATACTAAAGAACGATTTGCATCCTTCCTCAGTCAGGTAAATGGTGTCAGATATCCCACAAGTCTTATTACCATCGATGCCCCACATCCAGGGGATAATGTGGAATGTCATGCCTTCTTTCAGTGTTGTTGAGTCGCCTTGCTTGAGACTAACGATATAGCCTTCATCCCAACTGGGAGGGAAAGCGATGCCAATGGAATACCCAGAACGAGTAATTAATCTTGCGCCGACTTCATTATCCGAAATTATATTTCGGATCAGGTTATCCGCATCGGAAACGGTCATGCCGGGTTGAAAATGTTCGTGCACAGCAGTCAGCGCCAGTTTCATTCGTTCCTGTGCTTTATACATAGAGTCAGATAATTCACCCAATACAACCGTGCGCATCATTGCAGTGTGGTAACGACGATAACAACCGCCAACTTCAAGAAAGATGTGTTCACCCTGTTGTATTTCTCGTCCTTCCCATGTCGCATGACCAATCATGGTTCGTGGGCCGGAGGTGACGTATGGCATAACAGCGGGAAATTCTCCACCGGCACGAAACATGGCAGCACTGATTTCAGCAGCAACTTCGTTTTCTGTTACACCGGCTTCACAGGCATCAATACCGGCCTGCATGCCTGCTTCTGTCGCGGAAGCAGCTTTGTGCATCAGTTCAATTTCAACTGCTGATTTACAGATACGACCTTCTTCAACGATACCAAAACAATCAAGCAGTTTTCCGTCCATCAAGGTGGTGTGAATACAGTCCTGATGATAGGCATTAAAAAAATAACTGTTACGTTCATAGCCGATACGTTTATTGGCTAGGCCGAACTCTCTTAATGCATCTACCAGCATCTGGATTGCATCACCTGTGTCCGGGTAGGGGCGGGAACATTCAACCCAGGTGCGTGCCCAGATATTCGATTCTTCCAGTTTACGGGTAATCATAAACGGCTCTGCTTCCAGTGGCACAACAAGTGCCTGAAAAAAGGAATAACCGGTCGTCTGGAAATCTGTAAGGTACATCATGTTTTCCGGATCCGTAATGACAACGGCATCCAGATGACGTTTTGCTATTCTAGTTCGTAATTCACTAATCCTTCTTTCGTATTCCTGAAACGGAAAAGTCATGTCATCTCTTTGTTTCATGCTGACTCCAATACATCGTTAATGGCTTTAGTAAGAATATTAAGTCCCTGTTCAAGATCACTCTCAGGTATAGTCAATGGCGGGATTAATTTGATTACACGGCCACCCGTTCCACAAGCCGCTATCAACAAACCATTTTTAAAACACGTATTAACAATCGCCTTTGATGTATCGCCATTACCGACATCAAGTCCCATGATCATCCCCTTGCCGCGCAGTTGTATATGATCATGCTTATCTACAAGCGGCGTAAGTGCTTTTTGCATGATTTGTGATTTTTGTTTGACATCATTCATCAGCTTATCATCTTCAAAATAGGCCAGTGCTTCTGCACCCGCGACAAAAGACAGGGACTGTCCGCGAAATGTGCCGGTATGTTCACCAGGAGACCAGTGTTTATCATGTTCCGGTTTTACCAGATTCATCGCCATTGGCGTTCCGATACCACCAATACCTTTGGCGAGACATATGATATCGGGATCGAGATCCATATCATCAAAGCTGAAGAAAGAACCGGTTCGTCCCATGCCGACCTGAATATCGTCAATAATCAGAAACGCATCAAGTTCTTTTGCCAGTTTGCCGAGTGCCTGTAACCATGCCTTGCTGGCAACATTAACACCGCCTTCAGCCTGAATTGCTTCAACCAAAAAGGCAGCTGGTGGCAATACACCACTGGATGAATCAAGATACATTGCACGTAGTTTTTCCAGACTGTCCAGACCACAACCGAGTTCACATCCCTGACAAGGTTTTTCACAACCAAAGGCCTGGTGTCGGACATGTTCCAGCGGTACTCCTGCCGCATTACGAAATACCTGGTTAGCGGTACAGGCCAGCGCTCCCAGAGTCATGCCGTGAAAACCATGTGTGAACGCAACGATCTGACGACGTCCGGTGACACGTCGAGCCAGTTTTAATGCCGCTTCAACAGCATTGGTACCGGTCGGACCCATAAATTGCATTTTGTGTGGCATGTTGCGTGGTTCAAGGATAGTTTTAACAAAACGCTCCATAAAACGACGTTTTGCAGTGGTATGCATATCGAGACTATGTAATACACCATTTGATTGTAAATAATCGATCATTGCATTTTTCATACGTTCATTGTTATGCCCGAAATTTAGTACTCCGGCACCAGCAAAAAAATCAATGTATTCGTTACCATCTTCATCGGTTTGTCGTGCGTTCTCAGCTTTATCAAATACAACGGGGTATATCCGACAATAAGCACGGATATCAGATTCACGTTGTTCAAAAATACTCATAGTTTCTCCTTTACGTTTATTTCAAATACGGGTGGTAAAAATTAATTAAACAGCAGGTGATGGTGCGCCAACAATTCGCGAGAATAATTTTGTTACTAACGGTATTAGACGATCATTAAAATCATAATATTGACTGTGACAGGGAATGTCATTTCCGTTACCGTCATCAGCACCGACTAGTACAAAGGCGCCGGGTATTTTTTGTAAATAATAATGAAAATCTTCAGATGCCATGATTGGGACTCGTATATTTTCATCGAGTTCTTGCTGATCATTATCCTGTTGCCAGATCCGGCGTACCTGAGCAGCCTGCTGTGGATGATTAATCGTGGCATCATAACGTGGTGAAATAGTGACTTTGCACTCAACACCGTAAGTTTTGGCTGTTTGTTCACAAATATCTTTTATTAAATGGTTTATTTGATCGCGTGTTTCTCGATCAGAAAAACGAATACTACCGCTAACAATTGCCTGTTCAGGTATTACTGTTGGAATACTGGGTGCTTCAATAGATGTCACACTGACTACGGCCGATTTTTGTGGTGCCAAATGGCGACTTACGATTTGTTGCAGATTAAGTGTCATTGCGCTGGCGGCCAAGACCGGATCACGGCACAGTTCGGGTTGGCTTGCATGGCCACCTTTACCCTTAATCAGTAATGTAAAGGTGCCGTTACCACACATCACAATATTATCTGGACAAAATATTTGCCCAAACGGTATGGCTGGCCAGTTATGCCATCCATAAATTTCATCCACATCGCTTAACGCGCCTTCCTCGATCATTTTTTTTGCGCCATGGCCACCTTCTTCCGCTGGTTGAAACAACAAGCTTACTTTTCCGGGAAGCTGATCTTCATGAAGCTTTAGCCACGCAGCGGTAGCCAGTAGCGTCGCAGTATGTCCATCATGACCACAGGCATGCATGCAGCCAGCCTGTTTCGATGACCAGTCTTTATTGGTATGTTCTTCAATAGGTAAAGCATCCATGTCTCCACGTAAAGCGATATGGGGCGCAGAGTTTTGTTTGGCATTATGATTAATTAAAGCCACGGTGCCTGTATCGGCACAGGCTTGCCAGGGGATATTTAATGAGTTGAGATTTGTACGAACCCGCTCAGCAGTGTTTCTTTCCTGCCAGCTAAGTTCAGGATGAGCATGTAATTCATGACGCAATGTTTGCGCCAGGGCTATTATATTTTTCCAATCTTCAGAGATAAAACCCTCCTAATCAATATTTAAAAACAAATGAAAATTATGTTTATGCATACTTTCTTATACATGAATATTATATCTGCTCAGGTTTTTATTGACCCTATCATGTTTTCGGGCACAACCCATTCATCAAATTCATCAGCAGAGACATAGCCAAGATTAGCCGCCTCTTCTTTCAGCGTTGTTCCGTTCTTGTAAGCTGTTTTTGCAATCTTGGCCGCTTTTTCATATCCAATCCTGGTGTTTAAAGCAGTTACCAGCATTAATGAATTATTTAAATTCTGTTTGATTCGATCTTTGTTTGGTTCTATCCCTACAGCACAGTTATCGTTAAATGAAACACAAGCGTCAGCCAATAGACGTGCAGAATTAAGTAAATTGTCGATCATCATCGGCTTGAAAACATTGAGCTCGAAATGCCCGTTCATACCACCCACTGAAACAGCAACGTCATTACCGATAACCTGTGCACAAACCATGGTCAACGCCTCGGCCTGAGTTGGATTAACCTTGCCCGGCATTATTGATGAACCCGGTTCATTCTCGGGAATAAGGATTTCCCCGATACCACAGCGTGGTCCCGAAGATAGCATCCTGATGTCATTACCAATCTTCATCAAAGATACTGCAAGTTGTTTAAGTGCACCGTGTGCTTCAACGATTGCATCATGTGCTGCAAGTGCTTCAAATTTATTGTCAGCAGATATGAAAGGAAGTCCGGTAAAATCAGAAATTTTTTCAGCCACCATATCGGAATAGCCGATAGGTGTATTTATTCCGGTACCGACTGCAGTTCCTCCCAGTGCGAGTTCAGCAAGATGGTCGAGTGTATTCTTCAGCGCCTTCAAACCATGATCCAATTGCGAAACATAACCGGAAAATTCCTGACCCAATGTCAGCGGAGTCGCATCCATGAAGTGAGTTCGTCCAATTTTTACTGTAGATGAAAAAGCCTCGGCTTTATCATTTAATGTATCTCTAAGCTTACTGATCCCGGGAATCGTAATCTCGCAAATGATCTTGTAAGCAGCAATATGCATTGCTGTGGGAAAGGTGTCATTGCTGGATTGAGATTTATTGACATCATCATTAGGGTGAATAGTTGTATTGTTTTCGCCCAAAGTTCCACCGGCAAGAACATGCGCCCGGTTAGCGATAACTTCATTCATATTCATATTACTTTGTGTGCCTGAACCCGTTTGCCATACGACCAGCGGGAATTGATCATCATGTTGACC
>JBFIJV010000050.1:0-11323 GCA_041600575.1 Gammaproteobacteria bacterium
AAATAGAATTATTAACGCGCATTTAATTTTGGTAATGGAACATGTGTTTCATGCTCAGCAAACTTGTGCTGTCCACGAACTAAACGTGACATCGTACGTAAATCTTTTTCGTGAATATTAAACGCCGATTCAACCCAGATATCTGCAATATCCAATAGCTGCCGATAATCAACTGGAAACACCAGGTTATGCACTTTCTTTAGCGCAGACATTGTTGCTCTTCTTTTCTGATTAGCTCTAATATATGAATGTACGGCAGCTTCGCCCTCACCGTCTTCAACAAGATGATCGACAACCCCCATACTGTGAAGCTCATCGGCGCTATACAAACGACCACAAGTCATCATCTTTTCAGCTGTTGCCGGGCTTACTCTTTTTGTAAGAAGATTAAACGCACCCATACCCGGAAATAAATTGAATAGCACTTCAGGGAAACCCATTTCGGCATTACGCTCCGCAATCAGCACATGACCTGAAAGCGCGCATTCAAAACCACCACCCAGAGCATTACCATGAATTAAAGATATGGTAGTTAAACCAAGATCACGTCCAATATGATTTGCATATAAACCATCAATACATAATCTTGCATAATCCCTTAATGCTTCACGATCATTATTTTCGATGCAACTGATGAACAACTCTAAATCACCACCAAAACTAAAAACCGGATGACGCGATGTAAAAACACTGAATTCAATATCCACTAACTGACCTTGATAGGATAATTTACCTTCATTATGTTTTAATATGGATTGGAATTTTTTTAGTTCTTTCAGTAATGCCACAGTAAAACAGGCACGCGGCTGTGAATTAAGATATAGCCAGACTGATTTTTGCTCTGGATCAATCTGGACTTCTAGATGTTTAAAATTCTGAAATGAAACTTCACTACTATATCTGATTGTGCTCATAATATTTCTCCTTTATCTACCGTATTTAGTTAATCAGGTTTCAGTGTATACATTTCACTAAACCAGTGAAAATGTAAATCAACATAAGTCTTAATGACTATGCGTTAAAAACTAAAATAAGATCGGGAAGATTAAAAGAGAAATATTTTTTTGAAAAATTACTTTGGTGTGATTAAAACGACAGCATAAACTGAAATCCCCTCACCACGACCAACAAATCCCATTTTTTCTGTGGTGCTAGCTTTGATATTTATATCAGCGGTATTTGCATTGAGATCAGCAGAAATATTATGCTTCATCGCGGGGATATATGCTGCCATTTTGGGTGCTTGTGCCAAAATAGTTATGTCGGCATTACCCAACACATAATTATTTTGTTTCATTAAATCATTAACTTGCTTTAGCAAAATTCTGCTATCAATATTTTTTAATGTCGGATCAGTGTCTGGAAAATGTGCACCAATATCTCCCAAACACAACGCACCGAGAATAGCATCGCAGAGTGCATGTATAACCGCATCTGCATCCGAATGTCCTTCCAAACCCTTTTCATAGGGAATAGTCACGCCGCCGAGGATTAAAGGACGCTCTATAACCAGACGGTGTGCATCATATCCATGTCCAATTCGCATTATTTTTATCTCATCCTATCTAGGTACAATTCAAGATATTGAAGATCATCTTTATGGGTTATTTTTATGTTTTCGTGATGTCCTTTGATAATTAATGGTTGAAAACCCGTCCTTTCTATGGCCATTGATTCGTCTGTAACAACGATTTTCTCATCCAGTGCCCGTTCAATAGCATTAACCAGTTTTCCATATTTAAACATTTGTGGCGTTTGTGCATGCCAAAGCGACTGCCTTTCGATTGTATTAACTACTTCACCGTGTCCATTTACACGCTTCATCGTATCTCTACAAGGCAAGGCAAGTATGCCCCCAACATCATGCATCTTTAATGTTTTTATAAGCCTATCGATTGCAGACTGATTCAAGCAAGGTCTGGCTGCATCATGTACTAATACCCAATCATCTTCTTCTGCCTTGCCTGCAAGTGCATGCAAACTATTTAAAACAGATTGGTAACGTTCATCACCACCAGCAGCAGTTATTATTTTTTCATTTTTTGATATGGCCAGGCCTGGCCAGTATTCATCTTTTCTGGAAATTGCAACGATGATTTTTTCAATTTCTTCGCGGTGAAGAAAACAATCAATCGTATATTCAATAATCGTTTTATTTTTAAACGTAATATATTGTTTGGGTTTATCCACGCCCATGCGTGCACCAACTCCAGCGGCTGGAATGACTACCCAGTATTTCGCATTATCTGACATAGCCGTTAATTCGGTTTATTTTTGACGTCTGAGTAATCAACAATTTGATAAAACGTTTCGTCGTGTTTAACCATGCCCATCTCACTTCGCGCTCGTTCTTCAATTGCATCCTTCCCCTGTTTTAAATCATAAACCTCAGCGGCTAAAGAGAGATTGCGTTCTTTAAGAGAATCATTTTCCTGTTCCATCTGACTAATTTGTTCTTGCAGATGATGCACCTCGGTCAAACTACCATTACCGACCCATAAACGATACTGCAGCAGTATTAACAGTATGATAAAGAGTGTGGTGATGAATTTCATTTGTCTATAATCAAATTTGATCTTTATAAAGATATAAATCCATGCGTGTTGAGTAACATCATATTTATAAATAATCGTCTAATAAAACAGGCATGTTCAAGATAAATTATAAAAAGCATTTCTGCCGGGATAGCTGGCATTACTACCCAACTGCTCTTCAATTTTCATCAAACGATTATATTTAGCCACTCGATCAGAACGCGAAAGCGAGCCTGTTTTAATTTGTCCGGCAGAGGTGGCAACTGCAAGATCAGCAATTGTAGTATCTTCCGTTTCACCGGAACGATGCGAGATGACTGCTGTATATCCGGCTTTTTTAGCCATGTTGATAGCCGCAAGCGTTTCAGTTAGCGTTCCAATTTGATTAACTTTAATCAAGATAGAATTACCGATGCCTTTATCAATGCCTTCCTGCAGTATTGATGTATTTGTAACAAACAAATCATCACCCACTAATTGAACGTCTTTCCCCAAAGCATCAGTTAATAACTTCCAGCCATCCCAATCATCTTCCGCCATACCATCTTCCATGGTAATGATCGGATACTTATCAAACCACGGTGTTAGATAGTCCAGAAATTGTTGTGCATTAAGTTGTTTATTCTCTGATTCAAGCGTGTAAATACCATCCTGATAAAATTCAGAACTCGCCACATCAAGACCCAGCAATATATCTTCACCGGCTTTATAACCTGCGATCTTTATGGCTTCGAGTATTACTTCAATGGCCTCTTCATTAGAGGATAGATTAGGGGCAAAGCCACCTTCATCACCGACTGTTGTACCAAGGCCTCGTTTGGATAAAACTGATTTCAACGAATGAAATATCTCTGTGCCATAACGCACTGCTTCTCTGAGACTTGCTGCGCCTACTGGCAGGATCATGAATTCCTGCATATCAACACTGTTGTCTGCATGCGCACCGCCATTGATGATATTCATCATCGGTACCGGCATCTGAAAAGGACCTTCACCACCGAGGTATTCATATAAGGGAACGCTGTTTTCATTGGCCGCCGCATGCGCCGTTGCCATCGAGACAGCTAAAATAGCATTTGCTCCGAGATTTTCTTTATTCGCGGTAGCGTCCAGATCAATCATAACTTGATCGATTTCTGCTTGCTCAGATACTTCTATCCCGGACAAGGCAGGTGCGATGAGTTGATGTATATTATCGATGGCAGTCAGCACACCCTTGCCCATGTAACGCGTATCATCCATGTCACGTAATTCCAATGCTTCACGCACACCGGTTGATGCACCCGAAGGAACCATTGCACTACCAACAGCACCGCTAGCAGTAGCCACCTCGGCTTCAATAGTAGGATTGCCTCTGGAATCGAGAACTTCGCGGGCAATGATTTTACTTATAACTGTCACTCTTAAATCTCCAATACAGGTTAAGTTAATTTATATCTTTAGTAATTTGATCAATCTTTTTTAAGGTTTCTAATAATTCACGCATCTTATTAAGCGGCCATGAATTAGGCCCGTCACTCAATGCTTTTTCCGGGTCGGGATGTGTTTCCATAAATAACCCTGATATCCCAACCGCCATAGCCGCACGTGCCAGTGCCGGAACAAACTCACGCTGTCCACCTGAAACCTTGCCACTACCACCAGGCATTTGTACAGAATGCGTCGCATCGAAGACAACCGGTGCACCTGTTTCCTGCATAACGACCAATGATCGCATATCTGACACAAGATAATTATAACCAAATGAAGCACCGCGTTCACACACCATAATCTTGTCGTTCCCTACCGCGCGTGCTTTTTCAACAACATGTGTCATATCCCAGGGCGCAAGAAATTGTCCCTTCTTTATATTAACCGGCAATCCGGTTCGGGCTACGGCCTGAATGAAATTTGTCTGTCGACATAAAAATGCCGGCGTTTGCAATACATCAACCACACTGGCAACTTCAGCTAATGGAGTATCTTCATGGATATCGGTTAACACCGGCACACCGATTTTTTCTTTCACATCCGCTAATACTTTCAATCCGGCATCAATACCGGGGCCACGAAAACTATCATGTGAACTACGGTTCGCCTTATCAAATGATGATTTATATATAAACGGTATCTGTAATTCAGCGGTTAATTCTTTTAATTGACCCGCAGTATCCATAGCGAGTTGTTCGCTTTCAATGACACATGGCCCGGCTATTAAAAAGAAAGGCTGATCTGGGCCAACTTCAAAATCACATAACTGCATTCTTAATAGTTCCTGATTTAGATTCTTTATGCGTCAACGCGGCTTTTATAAACCCGGTAAACAAGGGATGGCCATCTCTGGGTGTAGAGGTGAATTCGGGATGAAACTGACAACCCACAAACCAGGGATGATCAGGTATCTCAACGATCTCGACCAGTTCATCATCAAGCGAACGACCAGCAATGGACAAGCCGGTTGCTTCCAGTCTTTCCAGATAGGTATTATTAAATTCATAACGATGACGATGTCGTTCCCTGATTGTATCTGACTGATATAAACGCTTTGCCAATGAGCCTTCAAGCAACTTACATTCCTGCCCACCTAAACGCATGGTTCCGCCTAAATCAGAATCTTCACTACGTTTCTCACGCTTACCACTGGTATCTTGCCATTCAGTAATCAAGGCAATAACCGGGTGCTCGGTAGTTTTATCAAACTCAGTGCTATTCGCACCTTCAAGTCCGGCAAGATGGCGAGCGACTTCAATCACTGCTACTTGCATTCCAAGACAAATCCCAAGATAGGGGACGTCATTCTCCCGTGCATACTTGACAGCGGTAATCTTGCCATCGATACCACGATTACCAAAACCGCCGGGGACCAATATCGCGTCCATATCCTGTAAACAATCTATCCCTTTGTCCTCGATTTCTTCTGAATCGATATACGTAATATTAACCTGGGTACGTGTTTGTACACCGGCATGTGCCAGCGCTTCTGATAAGGATTTATAAGAATCAGCCAGATCGGTATATTTACCTACCATCGCGATATTGACTTCACCCTCGGGGTGTTCAAGTGCATCAATGACATTATCCCATTCAACAAGATCCGCCCTGGGTAAATCCAGACCAAATTTTTTAATGACAACGTCATCGAGTCCCTGTTTATGTAATTCATTGGGTACCTTGTAAATATTATCGACATCAACCGCAGAAAAAATCGCTGCCTCTTCAACATTGGTAAACAAGGCCATCTTCTTCTTTTCATTATCCGGGATCGGATGATCGGTACGACACACCAGACAATCCGGCTGTATACCAATAGAACGTAGTTCTTTAACCGAGTGCTGTGTTGGTTTCGTCTTGATTTCGCCAACGGCTGCAATGTAGGGCACCAGAGTTAAATGTATAAATAAGGTATTTGCTGAACCAAGTTCAATACGCAATTGTCGTATCGCTTCGAGAAAAGGTTGTGATTCAATGTCACCCACTGTTCCTCCAATTTCCACCATAGCTATATCCGCATCACCCGCACCTTGTTTAATACAACGTTTAATTTCATCCGTGATATGAGGAATAACTTGCACAGTACCACCGAGATAATCACCACGTCGTTCCCGTTGAATAACATTCTGGTAGATTCGACCTGTTGTATAGTTGTTTCGTTTGCCCATGGTCGTGCGAACAAAACGTTCGTAATGACCTAAATCAAGATCGGTTTCGGCACCATCGTCAGTCACATAAACCTCACCATGTTGAAAAGGACTCATTGTCCCCGGATCAACATTAATATATGGGTCAAGTTTTATGAGCGTAATGTTTAACCCTCGTGCTTCAAGAATAGCGCCGAGGGAAGCAGAAGCGATGCCCTTGCCAAGTGACGACACTACGCCGCCAGTAATAAATATATAACGCGTCATAAAAACATACCGATAAGAATAGAAATTTTAGAGGGAGAAATATTGCCCGGTTTAAATAAACCGATTTGTGGGGTAAAAAGTAGCCTAAATAATGTCATATTCAGGGGAAATTATGCTAACAGAATCATCTCTAAGACACCATCATAGAAATACAATTTTCATCACCGAAACAGGATTTAAAATCCGCAAAAATAGAGTACACCGAGTATCAGCTCAATGACTGACAAAACGATAATGTTTTTCGATATCTTCCCGGGTAATGATGCCATAGATGCGATCAGCGGATGGGCCTAACTTTCGAGTCACATATAATGCTTCTGCTTCCGATTCATTAATAAGCTGTTGTGCATGTTGCAGGGTAGAGGCCAGACTGATTTGCCCCAATTCTCGCCGCTTGGCTGGAATCTCCAATAAGTTAATTTCTTCATCACCTTCTTTTTCAAGATAACGGGCCAAATCAGTTGCGGGCATAAGTAGATTGCCTTCGGCACGCCTTATCAAAAGCCAGTCAGGGGCTTGTTTTAAATGATTATTAGCCAAACTACGGCTAATCAAAGGTTCGGTCATGACGTAAGATTTATTCATCACCGATTCAACACCAATTCGTCTTAAAGACTGTGCAATAGGGTCATTACGGTAATCAAGTCCAAAGCTCCTGAATTGTGATAAAAAGACAGAATCACTCTTAAACAATTCTCGTGCAGCCAGATTTGCGCTGACTACGGCAAGCATGGCAGGAAAGATAATATTCTGATTACCGGTTAATTCAAGTAAGCACAGCAACGCTGCCAACGGGGCCTGTAATGTGGCACTCATCATAGCGCCCATACCCAACATCACATATAAACCCACATCAGAAAAGTCACTATTAAATAGCTCAACACACTGACCTACAATGCCACCCGCCAACGCACCAATAAAAATAGCCGGGCCAATCAAACCGGCCGGGATACTAAAACCAACACAAAGCGCGGTTGCCGCTGTCTTGGCGAGTAATATCAAAACCAATGTGGCAATGCCTAACTGGCCCAACAACGCAGCATCAACCGTGTCATAGCCTATACCCATGATCTCTGGACTGATTATGGCAATCAGACCAACACCAACGCCGGCAAGCGTCATACGTAACCAGATATCAAACCTTTGTCCAAATTTTGTCAGTATTCCGGTCAAACGTATAAAACCGGCAGCAATGGCACCAATAAAAAGTCCCATTAAGACAATAATCGGTAATTCCAAAAATGATTTCAGATCAACCGCTTGAACACTAAATACCTGATCTGCATCAAATACCAGGCGACACATTACTGTGGCGCTGACCGCGGACAGAATCACCGGGGTAAATCCGGTTATGGTGTATTCCATTAAGATAACTTCCATAGCGAAGATCACGCCGGCAAGTGGAGTATTAAATGAGGCAGCGATAGCGGCAGCCGCGCCACAACCGACCAGAGTTCGAATACTGTTATTAGGCAGGTGTAGATATTGGCCCATCAAGCTCGCGCTCGCCGCACCTAAATGAACACTGGGGCCCTCACGACCGACAGATTGACCTGACACAATCGCAACCGCAGCGCCGATAAATTGCAGTAATAGATTCTTTAATGGTAAATTACCTTCGTGATAGGATAGTCGTTCAAGCACGTGAATAACGCCAACCCTGAGTGGGACGCGTGAAACAAAATAAAACAACAAACCCAGAAATAATCCACCTGCAGAAGCCATGAGCAGCCGGAACTGCCAATTCAAAGCTTCATAGTTTTCAGGATCTGCTCCGGGTAAAAATGATATTTGTGAATATTCCGTACTAAAACGAAATAGAATAATTACAGTGCCAGCAACCATGCCGGTTACTAAACCAAGTAAGGATAGCGCAAATAGCGCTCGTGTCCCTGCCAACAGACTTCTGGTGCGGACTAGATATTCCAGTAGGATATTGATATTCAACCCCTGTATATTGATGGGAGGTTTATTTAAATACTCAGTCATTTAGTAAGGTAAGCGAATACCTTAACTCAAGGACTAAATAAATACACAACGTCGTTTTCAGTCATAAAAAAATAATAATCTGGAAACTCATCGATTTTTTAATCATTTAATTTTTATAACTTTTTGTATTTTATTACATATTTTGGGAGGGCGTCATGTCTGATATTGAAATTGCTCAAAAGGCAAAAATGAAACGGGTTGTTGATCTTGCTCACGATCAATATGGAATAGCGAGCGAACACCTCGAACCTTATGGTCATTATAAAGCCAAATTGTCACTGGACTACGTTCAGAGCCTTGATAAAAACGATGATGGGAACCTGGTTCTGGTAACAGCTATCAGTCCTACGCCTGCGGGCGAAGGTAAAACCACAACGACTGTGGGATTGGGTGATGCACTCAACCGTATCGGCAAGAAGACAATTATGTGTCTTCGCGAACCCTCTTTAGGACCTTGCTTTGGTATGAAAGGTGGTGCAGCAGGCGGTGGTTATGCCCAGGTTGTACCGATGGAAGATATCAATCTGCATTTTACTGGCGACTTCCATGCTATTGGTGTTGCTCATGCCCTGCTTTCCGCCATGATTGATAATCACATCAACCACGGCAATGCTTTGGGTATAGACCCACGACGCATCCAATGGAAACGTGTTGTTGATATGAATGATCGTGCCTTGCGTCATATTACTGTTGGCATGGGTGGTCCTGCTAATGGTTATTTACGCGAAGATGGTTTCGACATCGTTGTTGCCTCCGAGATTATGGCCATTTTATGTCTTGCAACTAATCGTAAGGATTTAAAAGAACGTTTAGGCCGTATTGTCATTGGTTATAAAACTGATAATAAAACACCTGTCTATGCCAGCGACTTGAAAGCACATGGTGCTATGGCCGCACTTTTAAATAATGCTATCAATCCAAACCTGGTACAAACATTGGAAAATAATCTGGCGATTATTCACGGCGGACCTTTCGCAAATATTGCTCATGGGTGTAATACTGTGACCGCGACCAAAACCGGGCTGAAGTTGGCCGATTATGTCATTACCGAGGCAGGCTTTGGTGCTGATCTGGGTGCAGAAAAATTTATCGATATTAAATCGCGGATGGCTGATTTACATCCGAAGGCCGTTGTTCTGGTCGCAACAATACGTGCATTGAAATTCCACGGTGGCGTTGCAAAAGATGATTTAAATAATGAGAACCTTACAGCCCTCGAGGAAGGTATGACGAACCTCGAACGTCATGTTAATAATATCCGCAACGTTTATGGTCTACCGTGCGTTGTTTGTGTTAATCATTTTACGTTTGATAGCGATGCTGAAATCGCATTGCTAATGAAAAAATGTGAAGCCTTGGGTGTAAAAGCAGTTGTTTCAAAACATTGGGCAGACGGTGGTGCAGGTGCAGAAGAACTTGCAAATGTAGTCGTTGATGTTGTGGAGAACAATCCTGGCAAACATACCTACGTCTATGAATCTGATGCATCTTTATGGGATAAAATTGAGGCTATTGCGACTAAAGTCTATGGTGCGGCAAGTATATCGGCCGATCCTAAAGTGAAGAAACAACTGTCGGACTGGAATGAAGAATACGGTTCTTATCCGGTTTGTATGGCCAAGACGCAAATGTCTTTTTCAACTGATCCAAATGTTAAAGGCGCACCAAGTGGACATAATGTGCATATCACAGAGGTACGTCTCGCTAATGGGGCGGGTTTTATAGTGGCTATTGCCGGTAATATGATGACAATGCCAGGCTTGCCCAAGTCTCCTGCTGCGGAACGAATTGACGTCGATGATGAAGGTAAAATTGTCGGTCTGTTCTAACTAGCGCATAAAGCTAATCATTGCCAGCGCATGCAGTAAAAATTACTTACTGCATGCGCTGTGCCCAATTTAATCGGTTATTCAAGAATTCTTAACTCATGACAAAAATGAAATGTAGTATTTATCGCTGCTCTAAACGCGATGAAATGTATCTTTATCTAGCTGAAGAAAAAACTATAGATGATTTGCCCGGGGAATTAATAGTGTTGGTAAAAGATCTGACTCATGTTATGGAACTGGAATTAACGCCGAAAAAAAAACTTGCCAGAGAAGATGTATTACTGGTTATGAAAAATCTTGAGGAGAAAGGCTACCACTTACAAATGCCACCTAATCCGTTAAAGCCATATTTATATGCGGGCGATTAATCATAAACTAACTTACCACACGCAAGGCTGTCTTTTGCAACAATAGTTCTTCTAATGGTTTTGGTTGGTCTATCGCGTAGCCCTGTGCATAATCAATACCCATTGACTTTAATTGATTGTATATCTCAATACTTTCTACAAATTCGGCAATTGTCTTTAACTCCATAACGTGCCCTATCGAGTTAATTGACTCGACCATCGCTTTATCCATCGGGTCAGTCATCATGTCTCTGACAAACGCACCATCAATCTTGATGAAATCAACATCCAGATTCTTTAAATAGGTAAATGAACTCATACCACTGCCAAAATCATCCAGCGCAAATTTACAATTCAACTTTTTCAATTCTTTTATGAATTCACTCGCCTGCATGATGTTTAAAATAGCCGCCGTTTCAGTAACTTCAAAACAGATTTTTTCTGGTTCGATATTGTATGTACTAAATTGCTCTCGTATGAAATCAAGAAAACTTGCGTCGTTAAATGATCTGGCTGAAATATTAATGGTGCAGAGATTCAATCCTGTTGATTGTTGTTGCTTGGAAAAGTTATCAAAAAAGCTGAATGCTGTTGAAATTACCCATTTATCAATAGCTGTCATTAAACCATAGCGTTCTGCTGCGGGGATAAAAGACATCGGTGTAATAATACTTCCCTGTTCGTCTACCATTCTTATTAGCAGTTCACAATGCACCCCGGGTTCTGCAGTTTGTAATGGT